>NZ_WXEX01000003.1 GCF_009877435.1 Heliomicrobium gestii
ATCTTGCAGCTTTACGTTATACACACTCTGTGTAGTTTTGAGGGAGACGCCCACTGCTTTTTTATTAAGGCAGTGGGCTTTTTGCTTTCCTCTTTTGTTCAATGTTAATCAGCATTAATCTGTGAATGAACGATGGGTGACGAGCTCGGATAATTTGAAAAATCTAACCGTGACACGGTCGTTGTGTAGAAGTTTGTGAATCGTGGTAAACTTGATATAGCCTAGATCGAATTGTATGGTTATCCATTGGTAGGAAATCTAAACAAACGGGGACACTTCAGCGAGACAACGCGAACTCAGCGAATCGTATCCCAAAGCATTGTAAATAAAGAGATAAGGGAGATGTAACGGTCATGAAAGCATATCAGATTAAAATCGAATTGAAAGATTCCAGTCCTTCAATCTGGAGAAGGGTGATCATCCCAGCTGATGTTACATTCAAACGCCTGCACGATACGATTCAATTTGCGATGGATTGGCAAGATTATCATCTCTATGAGTTTGATATTCCGCAAGAACAGTTACGGATTACGAATGACGAAGAAGCCTATGAGCAATTTAAATACTATTCGACAAAATTCAAGTCAAAAGAATTGCCGAAAGCTAAAGATAAAAGAGAGTTTATCTCCAGGGTGTTAGAAAGGACGATCAGAAAACCCCAGTCGGTAAAAATCGATAAGTACTTAGAAACATACAAAGAACTTGAATACGTGTACGATTTTGGGGATTATTGGCGACATAGAGTGACCTTTGAGAATGTCCTGGAGGATTATCCCTATGGCTACCCTCAGATTATTGATGGTGAAGGAGCCTGTCCTCCGGAAGATGTGGGAGGCATAGGCGGCTATGCAAATTTTTTGGAAGCCTGGAGTGATGCTCAGCATCCCGATCATGAAGCGATGAGAAGCTGGGGAGAAGTGCAGCGGTACAGAGAATTTAATATCCATGAGAAAAACGATCTATTTAAGTGTTGTTTAAAACTAAAGAAAACAACGCGAGGTCAGTGATTTGGCAAAACGGTTTTGATGTTACAGCGGCAGAAAATTGCAAAAGTGTGATAGCGATGAGTGCGGACCAACGATAATCGTAGTCGTAGTGGTCGAAGGAAATATTGCCCGAGTCTATGGAGGATTCGTAGGGCATAAAGCGCGTTGCCTGATTAGGATACATAAATGGCTGTAAATGCCTGAATAGGACATCACGTTTCGTGATGTTTTTAACAAATGAGGAAGGATTCTTTCAAAAAGTGTGGAATAATAAAGGTAAAGGCAGGAAAAAGCGGTGAAAAGAGGGGGAGGGGTTTCTGTATGTTTAAGAAGATACTCTTGGCTACGGACGGTTCTGAACATGCCCTGAAAGCGGCCCGCTATGCCTGTCACCTGATGAAGCTTGACCCGCAGATTGAAACGACGATCCTTTATGTCTTTGATCTTTCCCACCAGTTCTTCCTTGGATCCGATGGCGCTGTTTTCTTCGATCCTGACATCCTGAAAGACAAAATGAGTGAGTTGGCCGGTCAGATCTTGGCCACCACGAAGGCTCTCTTCGAAGCCGAGGGGCTGACCTGTCAGACTGAAGCCACCATGGGACACCCTGCCTTCGTTATTGTCGACACTGCCGAACACAACGGCGCAGACCTGATCATCATGGGTTCTCGCGGCATGGGCGAGTTCCGCAGCTTCCTGTCAGGCAGCGTCAGTGACCGCGTATTTCATTTGGCCAAGTGCCCGGTGATGGTCATCAAAGAACACAAAAGCTGACCGGATAGACGCAATCATACATCAGCGTATATCGAATGGAGAAAATAAAAAGAGACCGAAGAAAAGCAGCTATACCTCCAGGTTAAAACGGAGGTTGCGGGCAAGGCGGGCGATTTCACGTCCGCCTTCTCCTTTTCCATGACAACTGTCTTCCAGGCGGCGTAGAAAGTGCTGCAACGGCGCAGTCTGCAAGCCGCTGCGGGCGGCTTGGCGTCCCATGGCAGCCGTCTCCTCGATGACCACGCTCAATGCCCGCCAGAGTTGTTGTTCCGCCAAGACCAGGCCCACCGATTCGAGGCAGGCGCTCAGGTAGGTCCAGAGGCTTTCTGAAAAGGGAAAGGCGGGTGAGTGGCCGTACTCGAAGATGAGACTGGTCAATTCCATATATCGTCGGGTCTGTTCCTCCGTGTCAAAGGTGGTGTTTGGTTCGACCAAGTCGCGCAGGTATTTTTTGAACAGTTCGTTGATCCCGTAGCGGACCCGAAACCAGCGATGGCCGGCCATGGCGTCGAGAAGGCACTCCAATGCCGGTTCCAGGCAGCCAGAGCCAGGCGGATGACATTCTGACGATAGAAGGCTTGCAAGGTTGACTGGGCCACAAGACAGATCGACGTAACTTCTCGCCGTCTCTTTCCGCACGACTGGCTGCGTGTTTTGGGGCGCCCTTTGGCTATTCCCTTGTAGCGCATCTTGGCTCGCCGGGGAGACTTGTTCATGATCCTGGCGGCGCAGCAACTGACAAAAGTCATAAACCCAACGATCCAGATCTCCTGCTTGCGATGGAGTCGATTGTTCTCTCATAGCCTGTAGTATTTGCGTCGCTGTTCAGGATCATCGATACTCCTGTGACAAAAGCTTCATTGGTTTTAGCCTTTCTAACGACGTTGTATCATTTCGCCGGAAACCGGGATCAGCCGGCGCAGTGGAGATGAGTCAATCACCTCCAACAGCCCAGCCAGGGTTGCCCTGTGACAGGATTGCCTGGCTCAAATGATGTCTCTGTCACCGCTTCAGTCACCCCTTCGCCCCGTCACTGGTTGGCTCCCGGATAATAGCGAGACAGTTGGTGTTCCGCCGTGAAGAAGGGCCGGTAGCAGGAGAGGCCCACCGCCATGCTGGCCACCGCCGTAGCGCCTGTCAGGACGAGGTGGATCAAGATCTGGTATTTGACCGCCTCAACGGGGCTCGCCCCGGCGATGATCTGGCCGGTCATCATCCCCGGCAACTGGACGAGGCCCACCGTCTTCATGCTGTCAATGGTGGGGCTCATCCCGGCCTTCACGGCGGCCTTGATCGCTCGTCCCGCCGCCTGCCGGGAGGTGGCCCCCAGAGAAAGAGCGGCCAGAACCTGCGCCTTCTGGCTGGACAGTTCCGCCTGCAATCGGTTGATCGTCAGCCCAGAAGCGACCATGGCGTTGCCAACGATCATCCCGCTCAAGGGGATGATGAACTGCGGTTCCAACGGCACGATGCCCAGGCTGAGCAGCAGGCCCAAGGTGATCGCTTCCGCCAGGGCGAGAGCGCCCAGAAGGTAGAGCCGCGCCGTCGGGCGGGGCAGAGCCGATGCGCGTTTCGAGGCGTTTTGGACAGCCACGGCGATCATCACAGCCAGGATCGAGAGGATGCCCGGCAGGGAGCGCAGGTCAAAGATGAACTGGAGCACATAGCCGATGGCGAAGAGTTGAATGAAGGCGCGGATCGTACCGACAAGCATGTCCTTCTCCAGACCTAATTGTTCCCGGTAGGAGACGACGAGGGCGATGGCGACAAAACTCAAGCTGAGCATCAACGCAAGAGCGCTCATGGTTTTCCCCCTTGTCTGTCTGCGATTGCCAGAAAGTCGCGTACTGCTGTGTTGGCCTTCTCTGAGAAGAAATCGCCTTTTGGCAAGTCGGCGACGACACGTCCCGCAACGAGCAGGAGGATACGATGGCTCACTCGGCGGGCTTGTTCCGGGTCGTGGGTGACCCAGATCACACCTTTTTTACCACGGGCGGCTAAGTTGGTCACCATCTCCTCAATTTCCCGGGTGGTATGGATGTCCAGCGCTGATGTGGGTTCGTCCAAGAGCAGCGCATCGGGGTCAAGGGCGAGGGAACGGGCCAGGGCCAGGCGCTGCTGCTGGCCGCCTGAGAGGGTGTCGACGGGTTGGCGCAAGAGGTTCGCTTCGAGGCGAACATCCGCCATCAGGGAAGCCGGTTCGCAGGGGAGGTTCCAAAGGCGCGCGCCGTAGGTCAAATTTTCCTCGGCCGTTCCGGGAAAGAAAGCGGGTTGCTGGGCGATAAAGGCGACGCGACGCCGCAGTTCCGTGACAGGCCAGCTTTGCAGCGGCCGTCCCCGAAAGCGGATTTGACCGCCGTCAAAGGGGAACAGCCGGTTCAGGACGCGCAGGAGCGTGCTTTTCCCAGAACCGGAGGGTCCGAGCAGCGCCACAATCTCCCCGGCTTGTACTGCGCCGCTGACGCCGTCCAGAAGCCGGCGATCCCCTTGGCCCTCATCGCCGGCTGCCGCGGTGATGGAGGAAATGTGTAATGAAATGTCCGACCAGGACAAAAGCGGACCGGATTGTGTTGGATCGGCGATGGCAACCGCCTCCCGTCTCAGTGATGATCAAAGCAATAACGAAGGCGCCGGGAACACCGGCGCCTGAAAAAGTCTCATCATTCAGTTATGGATTAATAAGAGCGGCGTTGATTTTGGAAGCATTCGCGGCAGTAGACGGGGCGGGAACCGGAGGGACGGAAGGGAACGGTGGTGGTCACACCGCAGGAGGAACAGACAACCTCATGCATTTCCCGCTGTTGTTGCATCGGCGCTTGACCGGACTCGGCCAGACGGCGCTTGCGGGCAGCGCGGCAGTCAGGACAACGGCTGGGATCATTTTGGAAGCCCTTTTCCGCGTAAAACTCTTGTTCCCGCGCGGAGAACAGGAATTCCACGCCACATTCCTTGCAAGTCAGCGTACGATCTTCAAACACAAGAAATCCCGTCCTTTCTTCGGACAAATGATATTCCCTGGTCCGGGTCTTGGCCTAGATCCCCAAAAATCGATACAACCGTTCCCCGGACAGCGCCGAAACAAGGACGGGTTGATGTTTTGCGGCAGGCGGACACGACGAACCGATGGTTGGTTATATTATACGCAAGCCAGAAATAAAAGGCAATTTTTTTGTTTGGATTTCCAATCCTTTGGACATAGACGCCAAATGGCCCTATAATCGAAGTGGATGGCCTTCAATAAGGATGCTTGACATGGGAGCGGCAGAAGTCTGCGGCACTGGTTTTTCGCTATACGAATACATGATTTTCTACGATTACATTACAGTAAAAAGAGGGTTTATGACACAGATGAACTGGGCGCAAGAACTGCTGCAATGGTATGACCGGAACAAGCGCGATCTTCCCTGGCGGCGTACAAAGGACCCCTACGCGATCTGGGTTTCCGAGGTGATGCTGCAACAGACGCGGGTGGAGACGGCGATTCCATACTACCACGCTTTTTTGAAGCGCTTTCCCGATCCGGCGGCGTTGGCAACGGCGCCGGAAGAGGTGGTGCTGAAAGCCTGGGAAGGGCTTGGCTATTATTCGCGGGCGCGCCACCTGCAATTGGCCGTTCGCCTGTTGCTGGAACGTTTTGATGGACGTGTTCCAGCTGATCGGGAGCAGTTTCGTTCTCTTCCCGGCGTGGGACCTTATATCGGCGGCGCTGTCTTGTCCATCGCCTTTGCCCTCCCCATACCGGCGGTCGATGGAAACGTCTGCCGCGTTTTTGCTCGTTTTTTCGGCTGGAGTGATCCGGTGGGCAGCCCAGCCCTGCTCCGGCAGGCGCAACAGGCCTCTCAGGCGCAGTTGGACCGCTTGTCCCGTGAGCGGGTGGCCGACTGGACCCAGGCGCTGATGGAATTGGGCGCTCTCGTCTGCCTGCCCCGCTCGGCCCGCTGCGCCGGCTGTCCCCTGGCGGACTGCTGTGTCGCCTGGCAGGATGGAACCGTCGAGGCGCTGCCGGTGCGCAAAGGGCGCAAGGAAAACCCTGTGATCCGGTGGAAGGCGCTGTTGCTCACCGATGATCAGGGAAGACTGTTCTTGAACCAGCGCCCTCAGGAAGGGCTCCTGGCCGGGATGTGGGAGCTGCCGTCTCTGGAAGGAATGCAAACGTGGGAGGCAGGGTCGATCGAGATCGCTCACGGCGAACCGCGCCAGTTTCGCCATGTCTTCTCTCACCTGACGTGGGTGGTCGATGTGTACCCTGCCCGGTGGAGTGGCGTCGAAGGCTGGATGACGGCTGAAGTTGTGGCGGAACCTGTGATATCGCGAGAGGCCCTAGGTCCGCAGGAACCGGCCGAACATGGGGGAGGGCGTCCATGGATTTGGAGCACCGCTGAGGACCGATCCCGGTTGCCCATGAACAAGTTGACCCTCAAGATCCTGAAACACTATGGGATGATATGAACGGGTGATAACCTCTATTGGGGCTTGCCATCTCTCGGGGTTGCCATAAGCACTTGCAGCGCAATCACTTTCCCGTCCTATTGCGGTCCAAAAGGGAGGAAGACATGCCCAAACGGATGAAGCTGATCTATAACCCGGAAGCCGGCGTGGGTGCTTTCCGGCGGCACCTCGACCGGGCTATCGCTATTTTCCAGCAAGGCGGATGGCAGGTGCTGGCCCACCGGACGCGGGAGGCGCCCGGTGATACGGCTGACGCAGCCGAGGCGGCTCTGGCTGAGGGTTGCTCGGCCGTTGTAGCGGTTGGCGGCGATGGAACCCTTCACCAGGTGATCAACGGCTTGATGCGCCTCTCTGCTCAGGCTGTGACGCCGCCAAACCTCGGCATCATCCCAGCCGGCACGGCGAACGATCTGGCTTCTTTTTTGCGACTCCCTCGCGACGTGGAAGCCTGCTGCCGGATCATTGTCGAGGGCAAGACCCGTCCGATCGATGTGGGCCAGTTGGGGCCGCGCTTTTTCCTCAACGTCGCCAGCGGCGGGTTGATGACCGATGTCTCCCATAAAGTAGCCCAGCCGCTCAAGCACAACATCGGCAAGGTGGCTTATTATCTCAAGGCCTTGGAAAAACTGCCCGAGTTTCGTCCTTTCGCCTTGACCGTCGAGACGCCAGAGGGGGCTCTCGCCTATTCCGGTGAGACGCTGCTCTTTCTGATCATGAACGGCGCTGGCGCCGGCAGTTTTACCACCTTGGCCCCATCGGCGAAGCTCGACGACGGCCTTCTCGACCTGCTCGCCTTTCGCGCCTGTAGCATCAGCGAGTTTGTCGGGCTCTTCGTCCGGGTGCTTCAGGGTGAACACATCCGCTCTCCACTGGTGACCTATCATCAGGCGCCCGCCTTTCGCATCAGCGGTTCGCCCGATCTGGAAACAGACCTGGATGGGGAAGTGGGCCCGTCGCTGCCGTGGGAAATCGGTGTCTGTCACCGAGGCCTAACCGTTTTCTCTCCAAATCTCTAGCCGCAACCCCGTAAGCCTGATGCCGTAAGGAACAGGCTTTTTGTTTGCCCGTTCTCGTTCGGCCTTATTCTCTCAATTATTCTTCCACTTGATAACAAGCCCGCAACCCCAGGAAGAAAAAGGCCAGTCCGTAGACGGTGAGGGAGGCTAAGCTCTCCCAGGGCAGTTGGCCGGTCAATGTGAGAGACCGCAGCCCTTGGGTGGTGTGGGTGAGGGGCAGCAGGTGCAAGAAGGCCGACAGGAGCGGCGGGATGTTCTGCAGCGAGAAAAAGGTCCCGCAAAGGAAGGACATGGGGCTGATCACGAAGGCGTTGAACTTGTTGATGTCCGAGTGGGACTGGATCGTCAAGGCTGCCCAGAAGCCGAAGCCAGCGAAGACAAAACAGTTGAGAAAGAGCAGAAGCAGGAAGCGGCCGTCCAGATGTAGGCCGACGCCGAAGATGAGGGAGAGGGTCAACATGACCATCCCCGAGAAGAGCCCCCGGCATGCCCCTGCCAGGATGCGGCCGATGGCGATGGCTGCCATCGGGATCGGGGCGGTCAGGTATTCTTCGAAGGTTTTGTCATAGAGGCGGGAGATGTTGAGCGGCGTGGCGACGGCGTTGAAGGAGGAGGTCATCGTCGTCAAGGCCACGATGCCTGGGATGACGAACTCCAGATAAGAAGCGCCTTCAAAGCGAAGCCCCCGGCCCAAGCCGAAGCCGAAGGCAAAAAGGTAGAGCAGCGGCGTCACCATCGTCGAGGCTGTGTTGCGCCAGAAGCGCCGGGTGAAGACGCGGTACTCCTGCCAGAGGATGGTGCCGATGCCTGCCAGCAGGGGCGAGTGCTGCGAAAGCGCCTCTTTCGGCGGTGATTGCCTATGTAATTCCATGGGTGTCACCTTTCCTATTTACAGCATTCGAGATCTACGTCATTCGAGTAAGCCATTTTATGAAGTCGCTTTTTGTCGATTCCCATGAGTCGGGTTTTAAGTAAATCACTCAATCCTGAATCAACCGGTCCCCTGCTGTCAACTGGATAAAAACATCCTCCAGATTTGTCTGGCGCAGCGATACCGAATCAACCTTGTCTTGAACCTCACCGGTAAAGGCGGCAGCAGCCTCTCGGGTCGGAAAAAAGCGGCTCTGTCGTTTGCCGTTATCATCGACTTCGACGACAAAGGCGCCGATGCGGGCCTTCAGTTCTGCCGGCGTGCCCAGTTCGACCAGGTTGCCTTGATGCAAGAGCCCCACGCGGTTGCAGAGGGCATCGGCTTCTTCCAGGTAGTGGGTGGTCAGGACGATCGTCTGGCCGCCTGTGTTTAGTTTTCGCACCAAATCCCACATGCGGCGGCGACTGATCGGATCAAGGCCGATGGTCGGTTCGTCGAGCAGCAGGATAGAAGGGCGGTGCATCAGAGCGCGGGCGATGAGGATGCGCCGCTTCATGCCGCCCGAGAGCCGTCGCACCGGCTCGTCGGCTCGGTCGGCCATCTCGACGAAAGCGAGCAGTTCGTCCATGCGCGCCTGGCGTTCGTTGGCCCTCAATCCGAAAAGACGGCCATGCATCTCCAGGTTCTCCCTCGCCGTCAATTCACCATCCAGGTTCATGTGCTGGGGGACCAGGCCGATCATGGACTTCATCGCCATGGAGTCACGGGTCATGTCGCGGCCATCGATGATGATCCGGCCTGACGTCGGCTTTGCCAGCGTCATCAGCATGCGGATCGTAGTCGTTTTTCCGGCGCCGTTCGGTCCCAGGAGGCCGAAAAATTCGCCGCCTTCGATGGTGAGGGATAGGTTGTCCACGACAGCCCGGTTTTCAAAGGTTTTGGTCAGTGATTCGAGAACAATCATCGTGAAACTCCCTTAATCGAATATTTCGCCAGTAAGATTGCAGGGCAAGCTTATTCATAATAATTATCCATATCATTAAAAACTCCTGCGTTTCAGCGGTTCTGTTGCCACTCTTTTTCAGTGGGGATTTTTTTGGTCGCAGTGGACAAATAGGGTATTGCAATGAGAATGAAATTCACTTAGAATAAATTCGCAGATAAAAAAGAGATTCATTCTCATTTGAAACTTGTGGGGATTTTCCCTTTTCGATGAGACATAAAGGAGTGAGACACCATGGCGACCTGCCACGGCGCACCGATCAAACTGGATATCGGCAAAGGGGAAAAGAAGCTGGTGTTGGCCGGCAACCCCAATGTAGGCAAGTCAGTCTTTTTCAATCACCTGACCGGGATGTATGTCGATGTATCCAACTACCCCGGCACCACCCTCGACATCTCTCACGGCCGGTACAAAGACTGGGTGGTCATGGACACCCCGGGCATTTATGGGCTCTCTTCCTTTAACGATGAGGAGCGCATCGCTCGCGATGTGATCCTGCAGGCTGACATGGTCCTGAACATCGTCAACGCCCTGCACCTGGAGCGGGATCTGTTTCTCTCTTTGCAGATCATCGACACTGGCGTGCCGGTCGTCATAGCCGTCAACATGGTCGACGAGGCGAAGCGGCGGGGGATTCACATCGATTTTGACGGCCTTTCCCGTGAGTTGGGCGTGCCTGTTGTGCCCTCTGTCGCTGTGAAAGGCCAAGGGCTCAAGGAAGTGGAGGCGACCCTTGCTAAGGCTCGGCCGGGCCGCGCCGGCGTATCACTGGCGCAGGATATGGACATAGTGGCCGCTGTGACCGCCAACCGTGGCGAGGCGTTGCTGGCTCTGGAAGGTGACGAGGGCATCCGGCAAACCTACCGGATCACGGCACCCTCTCGCCGGGAAGAGATCTACCTGGAGCGGCGCCGGCGCGTCAATGAGATTTGCCAGGCCGTCGTCACTGAGACGACCCAGGGGGCGAACTTCTCCGTCAAACTGGGTTATTGGATGGTTCGCCCGATCACGGGGATTCCCATCCTTGCGGTGGTTCTCTACTTTATGTATCAGCTGATCGGCGTCTGGGTCGCCGGCGATGTGGTCGGGCTGACCGAGGAAGGCATCTTCCAGGCCTACTATGAGCCTTTTGTGCGTGATCTGCTCTCGCCGTTGATCGCTTCCGAATCGCCGATCGGAATGATCCTCTTTGGCGAGTTCGGTCTCCTGACGATGACGGTCACCTATGTCTTCGGGCTGCTGCTGCCGCTGGTCATTGCCTTTTATCTCTCCTTGTCGACCCTGGAAGATTCGGGGTATCTGCCCCGGGTGGCCGCCCTCTCTGACCGTGTGCTCAATTACCTGGGATTGAACGGACGAGCCATCATCCCGCTGATCCTCGGTTTCGGTTGTGTCACCCTCGCCACCATCACGACCCGGTTGCTCGCCTCGGAGCGGGAAAAACGCATCGCCATCTTCCTGCTCGGACTGGCCATTCCCTGTTCGGCCCAGTTGGGCGTCATCACCGGCATCCTGGCCGCTATTGACCCGGCCTTCGTCTTCATGTACGTGTTGATCATCCTTTCCATTCTCATTGGCGTGGGGATGATCATGGACCGGGTGATCCCCGGTCGCTCCTCTGACCTGTTGATTGAACTGCCGCCCATCCGACTGCCCCGTATGATCAATGTGTTGAAAAAGACGGGCATCAAATCCTATGCCTTCGTCAAAGAGGCCTTCCCGCTCTTTGCCCTGGGCTCGCTGATCATCAGCGTTCTGCAGGTGACTGGCGCGCTGGTAGTGCTCCAAGACGCGCTGGCGCCGCTCACCGTCGGCTGGCTGGGCCTGCCGAAAGAGACGGCTAACGTCTTCATCATGGGCCTTGTTCGCCGCGACTTTGGCGCCGCCGGCTTGGCTGACATGGTCCTTGAGCCCCATCAGTCCGTGGTGGCCCTCGTTGTGATCACACTCTTCGTCCCCTGCATCGCCACAGTGCTGATCCTTTTCAAAGAGCGTTCCAAGAAAGAAGCCCTGGTCATGTGGCTCTCCACCTGGGTCATCGCCTTTTTGGTCGGCGGGATTGTGGCCCAACTTTACGCTCAACTGGAGCAGGTGTATATGACGGTTGCCGCTTTCGCCGGAATTATGGCGTTATTGGTGGGAGGAGTCCTCTTGTTTGCGCCAAAAAAGCAGTCCGTTGATCCCGAAGGGAACGCCTGCTGCCAGGCGGAGTAACCCAGGGATCCTGGAGGTCAATCGGATTCTTGGTGGACGCGCATACCGATTTGCCGATTGGCGAGTCACAAAGGGAGGTCGCTTGCTGTGGGATGGTTTTCCTCGAAAAAAAAGACGGACAGCGCTTGCGCCGCCGGACCTTACATCTCTGCCTGCCCTGGCTGCGGCCTTGATGTGCGGGTCTGGCAACAAGGACAGGGAGAGGGGAAGGAACCGCGAGAGCGTTGTCCCCGTTGCAATACCTTGCTGCGGCCGGCCATGGGTTGTGGCGGCTGCGGCGGTTGTGGAAGCTGTTCGAAATAAGGGAGGAGGTATTGCCATGACCCTTGATTGCGGTTTGAAAGGGCAGACGGTCTGCATCACCGGTATCCGCCACCCGCTCGTACGGGCCCAGGCGATCCGCTTCGGCATCTCAGAAGGCGAGACAGTGACGGTGCAGGAGGTCATCCCCTCCGGTCCGGTGATCGTTCGCAAACGCCACCAGGAATTGGCCATTGGCCGCCGGATGGCGGAGGATATCGATATCAGCGTCGTAACTTGATGATCTGTTAGACATGATATAGCGGAATAGCTCAAAGGGCCGTATCCAGCCCAAGGAAGAAGCCTCCCGAGAACAGAACTCGGGAGGCTTTTCCTCCTTTACGGCCCTTTGACACACTTGTTGATCATCGGGCGAATTTTTTGTCTCAGCGCAATAGGACTGCTATAATTCAAAGGGAAACAATCTACATAGGCCTCTCAAGGAGGAGTTGTCGATGGATCGAAGCCCTATGCTCGCCCGTTGTGTCGAACGGTTGCGCGCTGCCCGGAAGATCGCTGTTTTGACTGGCGCTGGCATCTCCACCGAATCGGGGATCCCCGACTTTCGCAGTCCCAACGGACTTTGGCAGAGACGGGAAGTGCGCGAGTCGATCACACGGTCTTGCTTTTTTCATCAGCCGGAACGGTTTTACCGTTATTTTCAGGAACTCTTTTTGCCCTGGACCGATATTGAACCCAACGGGGCTCACCGGGCTTTGGCCCAGTTGGAACAAAAATACGGCAAGTGGGTGGCCGTCGCCACCCAGAACATCGACGGGTTGCACCAGGCGGCCGGTTCCAGCCAGGTGGCCGAACTGCATGGTCATCTTCGCACAGCCGCCTGTCCCGACTGTGGCGCTGTCTATGATATGGCGGAAGTCCGGCAAGCGTTGGACCAAAAAAGAACCCCCGCCTGCGAATGCGGCGGGGTGATCAAACCGGATGTAGTGCTTTTTGGCGACAGCCTCGATCCGGATACATGGGTGAAGGCCCAGGTATGGATGCAGCAGGCCGATCTCATCTTTTGTATCGGAACCTCCTTGACGGTGACGCCGGCGAATACGCTCATCGACCGTCGCCGCCGCGACAGCGCGCTGATCATCATCAATCTAGAACCGACCGCCTGGGATGACGACGCGGACTTCGTCTTTCACGAGAAAGCCGGAGAGTTACTGCCCCGGCTTGTCGGACAATTGGACGGCCAGTTTTTTTAAGCGCCAGAGGGTGTCAAGGGTGATGCGAAAGGCGCCGCTGGCTCCCGACAGGGCTTTCGAAAGGTAGATGGCAATGTCCTCGATGTCGAAGCGAAGGTATTTCGTCCCGGCGCCACGCGGAACACCGATATCGATCAGGGGCAGCGGCCCCTGGCAGGGGTTGATGTTGGCGCTTGCCATCGTGATGTGGATGACGCCGCCGCGTTCAAGGATAAACTGTCGCGCTGCTGGCTCGATGCGAAAACGTTCGCTGGATTCTTCCTCGGTGCGCATCGTTAAAGACCTCCTGGCAATAGGAGTAAGTATATAAAGATTGTACCAGGGTGAGAAAATGTCTTCAAGCATAAAAACATCAATCCGGGTATATTGTATATATTTATGGAAGATTGGTATGGCAGATTGACGCCTCCGTCGTTGAAGGAGGAAGCGGTGCCCCAGTAATTGCCTCGATTTGCATCGACAAGCGCCATCCCGGTTTGTATAATAGGATTACTAATGAAAAGGGCGAAGCTTTTTACAGACTTCGAGAAAGGACGGTACAAAGGATGGAATCGGTCTGGTTGATTCTTCTGGTCATCAGCGCAATTGTTGGTTATTATATTTACAGAGCGAGACTCTCAGAACGGTTGCTTGACTCTCCCGGGCCGGGAGGAAGCTATACGCCCCCCTCTGTTCCCCCGGGACATATCCACGCGGGGCCGCAGGGGCTTGTTTCCGGACCTGGCGCTATGGCCATTCCGGTCGCCGCGAGCGCCCAGGGAGGCGATGCCCTGGCTGGCGTCATGTTGAACAATCTGTTGCACAACGGGTTGATCAATCAATCCCAGTTTGATCAGTGGCGAGAATTGCCTGTCGACGAGCTGAAGGATCAACTGGTTGGCAGCAATATTATGAATCCCGAACAGGTGTCCCAGTTCACCAACCGGCAGCAGGAGATCCTGCGCAACAACACATTCCCCGGTGGTGGACAGGCGTAAGAGATACAGAAAGGTCCGTTTCTTTGATGATCGCTGGTCGGCGGTGACGCCGGAGGCGCCAAAACCGGGGAGACCCGGTTTTTTTTATTCAGCCATGATGGGGGCCCGTGAAGACGATGTTGGCGGAAAGCAAAAAAGTGTACCTCAAATTGATGATTTCCACCGGACGTTTTGGGGCGGCAGCCAAAGCCTTCGCTCCCGATGAGGGGCCTGAGGAGGGCAAACTCGCCCTGGCCCTGGCCATCGTCAACGGCGATTATGTCGCCTTTTATGAGGCGGCCGATCTGTGGGATGGGGCTTTCGGTCTGACATCGGGCGAAGGTCGTGAACAGAAGGGACGTGCGGGACAGCAGGGAAGCCGATCGCCCCAAAACCGCCGAGGAGTGCAGGAAGCAGGACGGGAAAACGCGAACGACGGCGGAGCGGCTATCCCTGTTGATGAAACATGGCTGCTCCTGCGTTGTCACGGCGAGTTGGGTTACCGGGGATTGCATCCGCGCTCTCTGCCCATCTTTTTGACTGCCGCCCGCCAGATCCCCGAGAATCCATTCGCCCTCTGGGCGGCTGCTGTGGGGTGCGCCGATCGCAACCAGGCTGATGCGGAAGCTGTCGCTTTCTATGAAAGAGCTCTGACCGTCTCCGGTGAGACGCTCGCCCAGTATGATCCTGTCACCCTCTTGAGCGGCAATCCCCTCTTTACCGTTTATCCCCGTTTGGTGGCGGAACTGCGCCGGGTGTTGGGGCCCGCCCTGTGGGAGGCCGGGCGCTTTCCCCCCGAGTGGGAGCTGCAGCGGCTGTGGGAAGACCGGCTGGTGACGGCGCGATTGCGCAAGGACGAACCGGATGAGGGGGATGTGGCCTGGCTGCGGCGCTACCTTCGCTATCGCGGCGATGAAAAGGGCGATCTGAAGGTTCGCATCCAGCGATTTTTGGGCCGTTGGATTTTAGGGATCAAGAGCCCTGACGAGGCGCAACTGGCCCTCTTGGAGGAGGCGGTTCGCTACTTCAGCCTGCGCGAAAAGCTGGAGGCGGAACAACGGCTCGGCCAGATATACCTCGCCTTGGGCCGGTGGGGCAAGGCGGTCTTCTGGCTCCAGCGATCGGCCCTGCGAGACAAAAACGACCTGATCCGTCAGGTCCAGTTGGCGCGCGCCTTAACGGCATGGCAGCATGAACAGCCAACCTCATCGGGATACCGCAAGACGCGCTTGGATGCGAGAAAAGCCTGGCGACGTGTCTTGGAACTGGAACCCATGAACGGTAACGCACTGGTGGCGCTGGGGGAGATGGCCGAGGAGGAAGGCGCTTTTTCGGAAGCGGGGGAGTATTACGCCCGCGCCCTGTCCGTCATCGACCTTGCGGCCGCTAAGCTGGGCGTCTTGCGCTTTCGCGGCGGTCAATGGGGCGAAGCGGAGCGACTGCTGACTCAAGCGGCTTCCCGGATCGTTCCCGACAGCGACGAGAATCGCGCCCATTTGGCGCGCGCGCTCTACTACCTCGGCGAGGTGAGACGGCGCCAGGAAGACCTCTTCCAGGCCGAATCCTACCAGCGACAGGCCTTGACATGGGATCCCCATGCCGGCGAGCACCTGCGCGGCGATTGGGAACGCCTGCTCAAGCTGGGTGAGGGGGGCTTTGCCGAGGTCTGGAAAGTTCGCCACCGGATGACAGGCCAGATGGGCGCGATGAAGATGCTGAAGGCCAACCTGCTGGGCAAGGAGAAGGCCCGCAAGCGCTTCAAAAACGAGGCCATCCTGACAATGAACCTGGGCGGCGTCCATAATGTGATTCAGGGATACCCGGACAGTGTCGACTTCACCCGTTTCAGCTTCGTTGTGGAACTGCTTGACGGTTCCCTGAAAAAACGCATCTACAGCTATGATGAGGACGGCAGAATCGTGGAGCGCCGTCCCCTCTCCGAGACAGAGATGGTTCGCCTGATTGAGGCTGTCGGCGCGGCGCTCATCTACATCCACGATCTCGGCCCTGAATACATTCATCGCGATATCAAACCTGATAATATCCTCATCACCGAGGATTTTGGGAAGATCCGGCTGGCCGATCTGGGCACACTGCGCATCTCCCGGGATTTATATCAGGTCGAGGATGCGTCGCGGGAAACCAAGTCCCCCAAAACGCGATCCGTAAAAAGGGAGCAGGCAAGACCGGACTTTTCCGATAACCTGCCCCGCAATCCTGGTTTTACGCCCATCGAGACCTTGGGAAACCTGGGGACGCCGCCCTATACGGCGCCGGAGGTGATCCGGTGTCAGACCGGTTGGGGCGACGGGGGGCATGATCAACGGGCTGATCTGTTCGCTTTTGGCGCCACCCTCTTTGAGGCCGCTACCGGCTTTCCCCCCTTTACGACCGGCGATGACAGCGAGGAGAACATCCAGGCGCTCATGGACAGGGTGATCACCGCCACCTTTCAGCGTCCGGAGGAACTGGGACTCTCACTGGAAGCGGCAGGCGATCTGTCCCGGTTGCGGGACTTGCACCGGAGCGGGCGAGCCGCCGTTACGCCGCGGGGGTTGAATCCGTTGCTTTCAGAAAAGCTGGAGACGGTTATTTTACGTTGCTTGGAGAAGGACCCCGACCGGAGATATGCGACGATCCGGATCCTATTGGAGGATCTCGGGATTACTGGAGGAGGGACTCCGTTCCATGCCTCATGAATGGCAGGTGACGACGGCCATTGTCATCTTTTTGCTTTCTTATGGCCTGATCATCTCCGAAAAAATCCACCGCATGACCGTAGCCCTGCTCGGCGCTGTTATCATGCTGCTGCTTGGCATCCTTTCTCAGGAAGAGGCTGTGCGATCAATCGATTTCAACACCTTGGGCCTGTTGATCGGCATGATGATCATCGTCGGCATCCTGCGGCGGACAGGGGTCTTCGAGTATTTTGCCGTCAAGGCGGCGAAGGCGGCCAAAGGCAGTCCTGTCGGCATCCTGGTCCTGCTGTCTCTTGTTACAGCCGTAGCCTCCGCCTTCCTGGACAATGTGACGACGGTGTTGTTGATCGTTCCGGTCACCCTGTCGATCACTGACACCCTTGAGGTGGACCCCGTTCCTTTTCTCATCTCCGAGGTTATGGCCGCGAATATCGGCGGGACAGCCACGCTGATCGGCGACCCGCCCAATATCATGATCGGCGGCGCTGTGGGGCTTAGCTTCAATGACTTTGTCGTCAATCTAACGCCCGTGATCATCCCCATTCTGGCGGTCAACCTTTTTCTCATTACGCGGATCTATCGCAGGGAACTGCAGTCAGATGACGCCGGCAAGGCCAGGATCATGGCCCTGGATGAATCGGAGGTGATCAAGGACCGGGCGTTGCTGCGCAAGGCGGCCCTGGTGCTCGGTCTGACGATCCTCGGCTTCATTCTGCACGGATTGCTCAACCTGGAATCGGCCACCATCGCCTTGGCCGGCGCCGCCTTTTTGCTGCTGTTTACCGGGGAAGAACCGGAGGACATCCTTCTGTCTGTCGAGTGGCCCACCCTCTTTTTCTTCATCGGATTGTTCATTATTGTCGGCGCCCTCGAACATGTGGGCGTCATTCGCTGGGTCGCTGAGGCGGGATTGCGGCTGACAGGCGGCGCCGTGGGACCGACGACCCTTTTGATTCTGTGGCTCTCCGCCATTGCCTCTGCCTTTGTCGACAACATTCCCTTTGTGGCCACCATGATCCCCTTGATCAAGGCGATGGGGGAGATGGGCGGCATGGATACGACGCCTCTCTGGTGGAGCCTGGCCCTTGGCGCCTGCTTGGGTGGCAACGGCACCATCATCGGCGCCTCCGCCAACGTCATCGTCGCCGGAATGGCCGAGAAAAACGGGATCGCCATCTCCTTTATCCGCTTTATGAAAGTGGCCTTTCCCCTGATGCTCGTCAGCATTGCCATGTCCCATCTTTATCTGTGGTTGCGCTATCTGACCTAAAAAAGGGGACCCAGGTCCCGCTGTGAACGGGTCCTGGGTCCGATGTAGGGTTGTATCGATTCGATTACGATAAAGGTGCCTTCTTTCAATACCCATCTGCGTGGCCCGACTTCTGTCGGGTTTTTTTTGTCCAAATTGCGCTATTGCGCCTTGTTTTTTAAGGCGGTTCATTGGGAAGCGGCGGCGGTTGGGATCGTAAAGAAAAAAGAGGCGCCGCCACCCTCCCGATTTTCTACGCCGACCTGGCCGCCGTGACTTTCCACGATTGCTTTGACGATCGCCAGACCGAGACCGGCGCCCGGTGTTTTCCGGCTTCTTGACTTCTCTCCCCGGTAAAAGCGTTCCCATACTCGGCCCAGATCCGCTTCGGCCAGTCCTGGACCGGTGTCATTGACGGTAAAGCGGACCGATTCGGCCTGCGCCGCCAGTCCCAGTTGCACCGCTCCCCCGGCCGGCGTATGGCGCAGGGCGTTATCGACGAGGTTGATCAACGCCTGAGTCAACCGGTCGGGATCCGCATAAATCTCAGGCAGAGCCCGGTCACTTGGGTAGGGGGGACAAGTCAGCCGGATTTGCTGCTCTTCCGCTGTTCCAGCGAGGTTGCGGGCCACGCGGCAGAGCAGGGTCTCAGGAGTGACCGGTTCTCTCTTCAATTCAAAATACCCCGATTCCAATTGGGCCAACTGCAACATGTCCTGGACGAGCCGCTGCATGCGATCCGTTTCTTCCAGGATGATCTCGGCCATCTGGCGGCGATCCTCGGGCGTTTTCGCCATGTCGTCCCGCAACGCTTCTGCATAGCCCTGGATCAGAAACAGGGGGGTGCGCAGATCATGGGAGACGTTGGCCGCCAGGTCGCGCATGCTCTGCATCCCTTGGGCCAACTGATCGTTTCTCGCTTCCAACTGCCGCAGGCTGAGCGAGAGTTCACTGGACAGAGAATTCAGCGTCTCTCCCAGACGGCCGATCTCGTCGTCGCCTGCCACCGGCGCCAAGCGGTTGAATTCGCCCCGGCGCATCTGTTCCGCTACCGCATGGAGCGCCGTCAATGGTTGGGCGACTTTTTTGGAGATCAGATAGGCGACCAGTGTCGAAAGCAGCAAGGTCAAGGCGCCGGCGCCAAAGACCCAGGCGCGGACGTTGTCAATCGTATCGTTGATCGGTTGCAGCGCCCGGAAGGCGAAGATGACCTTGTCCACCTTGTCTTCCTTCCGGTGCGGAATGGCCACGGAAAGGGTAGCGATGCCGCCGGCGCTGTCCTTCGTCCTTTCCGCAGCGATGCCGGAGGTGTCGAGAAAGGTCTGCCGGATGACGATTTCGCCTCGCTGCAACCGTTCCTTATCCTGTGTCGTCAGTTCCACTTGACGCAGGAGAGGGTAGAGGGCGCCTGTTCGGGCGCCTTGACCGGATCCGGCGTCACTGCTCGTCGAAGGCGTCGCGTCGGATCCGTCGAGGGGGGGACAAAGATCCCTATCATCGTTGTTCCAAAACCGAGCGCCCCAACGAAAGCGAGGTCCCCCTTGGAGCCTTTGAGGGGGAGGCGATTCGGACGACGACAGGGACAACCAGGGGGGACCGCCATAGCCACTCAGCACATCGGTGACCTTTCCTTCTTTATTGCACACAAGGATGAGAGCCCCCGAATCGGCGGCGATAGCCATGGCGAGGCGTCTCGCTGCCGCCGGATCCTCTTCGGTAGCCACCAGATTGGTCTGAGTGACCAGTTCGTTTGTCTCCCACCGGACATAGTAGTCGGCGAAAAAAACGGAGAAGAGCCCGGCCACGACCAGCAACAGCGCCAGCGAAAAACCGGCCAGGGTGAGCCAAAACTTGCCGGCGATGCTTCGGGTGATTCTCATGGGCTGATCTCAAACTTATAGCCGCTGCCGCGAACGGTAATCACGTAGCCGGCAGCGGTCGGGGAGAGGCGCGACAGTTTTTCCCGCAGTCGGCGGACATGGGTGTCTACCGTTCGACTGTCACCGCCATATTCATACCCCCAGACCCGGTCGAGGAGCAAATCGCGGCTCATGACCCTGCCGGCGTGCTGGGCGAGGTAAAGCAACAGGTCATACTCCAGCGGCGACAGGGAGAGCGTTTCTCCCTGGATGACTGCTTTGCGCCCTTCGGGATAAAGGCTGAGTTCAGGGAAATGAAGTCCCTTTTCGAAGGCCTCTCCCTGGTTCATCCCGGAATTCGCCGTCGCGAGCGGCGCCCGGCGGCGCAGCAGAGCTTTTACGCGCAGCACGATCTCGCGGGGGCTGAAGGGCTTGACAACGTAGTCATCGGCGCCTAACTCAAAACCTAAAACCCGGTCGGCTTCCTCGCCCCGGGCGGTCAGAATCAGGATGGGTAATTCCGATATCTCTCGGATCTTGCGACAGGTGGTCCATCCGTCCAAACCGGGCATCATCAGATCCAGGATGACCAAATCGACCATCCGTTGCCGCAGAATGTCCAAAGCCGAAAGCCCTTCTTCCGCTTCAAGCACGTCAAAGGCTTCTTGTTCAAGGAAGAGGCGCAACATGCGGCGAATCTTTTCTTCATCCTCAACGATCAGAATCGTTGCCTCTGCAGGCATCGACGACACCTCCTCGGACTCATTTTACAAATATTCTCGCGGTAATGGGATGTTCTTGAACCGTTTCTTTTTCAGTATTATAATTTTTGACGAAAAAAAGAAAAAGGAGGGTTCAAATTGAGAAGAAGAAGTCTATTCAGCATCGTTCTTTCTTTCCTCTTTGCAGCGCTCCTGTGCGCTTCTTTTCCGCCCGGTGGACCCGCTTTGACAAGCGCCTGGGCAGCCGATTCGCCCTATGCCGGTGTCTTTAACTGGCCGGTCCCCCGCATCGCCAAAGCGGCCGGCCCGGCCATCGTTTCCATCAGCAACATGGGCGAGACCATCACAGAAAGGCTGGTAGAGCAATCAGCAGGATCCGGTGTGATCATCGACGCAGAAAACGGCTATATTGTCACCAACAACCATGTCGTCGAAGGGGCACAGGCCCTTCAGGTGGGGTTGGCTGACGGGCGTGTCATCAAGGGACGCCTCGTCGGGCGAGACGTGCGTTCCGACCTGGCTGTCGTCAAAATCGACGCCGATAACCTAACCGCCGTGCCGATGGGTGATTCGGATACCTTAGAGGTTGGAGAACTGGTGGTGGCCATCGGCAATCCCCTCGGCAAAGAGTTTGCTCGGACCGTTACCCACGGGATCGTGAGCGCCCTCGATCGAACGCTAGACGCCGATGATATCGGCTTGAAGGTGATCCAGACGGACGCGGCCATCAACCCTGGCAACTCCGGCGGCGGCCTCTTCAATGCCCGAGGCGAATTGATCGGGATCAACAGCGCCAAAATCGCCTTGGAGGGTGTCGAAGGGATGGGCTTTGCCATCCCGGTGAACGTAGCGAAGCCAATCGTGCAGCAGTTGATCACTCAGGGATATGTGGCCCGTCCCTGGCTCGGCGTCGAGGGTGTCTATATCTCGGAAGCCATCTCCGCCTATTATGATTTGCCGCAGGGCTTCTACATCCGGAAAGTAAGCCCCAATAGTCCCGCTGCCGCCGCTGGCCTCCGGCGTGGCGATGTCATTCAGTCTCTCGACGGCAACAGTTTTACCGGCGTAAGCGCCTTTTCCAACCTGATCGCCGCTCATGGCGTCGGCGACACGATTCAACTGAATGTTTCCCGTCAAGGGGAATCGATCACCGTGGCGGTTGTTCTGGCTCAACTGCCCAGATAGGATAGGGTCTGACTGTTACACCCGGGATAATGACGAGCGATCAATACATAGTAGACATAGAAGCTGCGACAAAAAGCGGAAGGGCATCCTTCCGCTTTTTCTTTGGAATCCCTTGAAAACATCCGTTGGTTCTGTGTTCCTCATTCCAACGGCGGCGAAGGGTGATGCTGCCTTGAGCGGGGCCGTTACGGTGAGCCTTTGATCCTAAGTATACCCCTGGAAAGTGACGGATCCATAACGTTCTTGTGACAATTCGGTTACAGTCCCGGCGCTTATACGAGTCGGGCGGTGCTCATCGTAAAGCATCGCCAGCAAGCCGTCCGGTGTGCCATTTGTGGAGGTAATGTTCATGGTTAGTCCAAATTGAAATAATTATCACAAACACATAAAATAATGGTAAGCCCCATTTTGAAGCGAGGTGGAGACAGATGATTGGCAAGCTTGTGGTGACACTGCTTTCTGGGGCGGCGGCCTACTCCTATGCGGAGAAAAAGTACAATGAAGTGACAGAACGCAAGATCATCGAAGGATTGCAGATGCTCCGGCCTGTCGTAACTGCCTTCCACGACAACGAGCGCAAACGCATGGGCGTTCAGTATTCTTCAACACGTTAGCCATTAACCGCACCGATACAGGGACCGGTGTCTTCGGACAGCCGGTCTTTTCTTTTTTGATCCGCTTTTCTACTTGCTTCGGCATTTTTCTTGCGGCGGTTCCGCGAGACGGGGCGATCATGGTATACTGAATGAAAAAGGAAGGTTTTGGAGGAGGGAGCCGCCATGCGCCTCGCCGAAGTTGATTTGAAAGCCCGCATCCCCGAGCGGGAGTATGAGGAACGGTTGCGCAAGCTGCAACTGGACCTCTTGAAGTACCAGTTTCGCATGATCGAGGAAAAAGTGCCCGTCCTCCTCGTCTTCGAGGGCTGGGACGCCGCCGGCAAGGGAGGCGTCATCCGCCGCATTACCGAACAGATGGATCCGCGAGCCTACCATGTCCACCCCGTTGGCGCTCCAAGCCCCGAGGAGATGCGCCATCACTACCTGCGCCGCTTCTGGCTCCGCCTGCCCAAAGCTGGCGAAATGGGAATTTTTGATCGCAGCTGGTATGGGCGGGTCATGGTCGAACGGGTGGAGAAACTCTGCCCGAAAGAGGCCTGGAAGCGCGCCTACACAGAGATCAACGAGTTTGAAAAGATGCTGGTCAGCGATGGGACGCTGCTGATCAAGTTTTTCCTGCACATATCGCCGGAGGAGCAACTACGCCGTTTTCGCGACCGCGAGACCAACCCCTACAAGCGCTGGAAGATCACCAAGGAGGACTGGCGCAACCGGGACAAGTGGAAGGAATATGAAGAAGCCATTCATGAGATGCTGGAAAAGACCCATACGGCGCTCGCGCCATGGCATCTGATCGCAGGGGAACAGAAGAAGTGGGCCCGCATCCGGACCATGGAGATTATCCTGGAACATTACAAGCGGGTCTTCCACCAGGGCAAGGAGTGTATCACGACAGGATGTCAAGCATCGTCATGACACAAGCGACGAGAAAAGAAGTGACCATCTACACCGATGGCGCCTGCCTCGGCAACCCGGGACCGGGCGGGTACGGCGTCGTGCTGATGTACGGGGAGCATCGGCGAGAACTGTCTGAGGGGTTTCGCGACACCACCAACAACCGCATGGAAATGCTAGCGGCCATCAAAGCCTTGGAAGTCCTGAAAGAGCCCTGCCAGGTCACCCTGTACAGCGATTCGCGCTATCTCGTCGACGCCGTCACCAAGAACTGGGCCCGTCGCTGGAAGGCGAATGGCTGGATGCGCAACAAAAAGGATCCTGCCTTGAATGTTGATCTCTGGGAACGCCTGCTCCACCTTCTGGAGCGCCACCAGGTGGAGTTCCGCTGGGTAAAAGGCCATGCCGGAAACCCCGAGAACGAGCGCTGTGACAAGTTGGCGACAGAAGCGGCTGCTCGCCCCGACCTGCCCCCCGATGTGCGCGCCCGATAATGAGGGGACCTTCCTGGGCAAACTGGTAGAAAAGCGAGTCCAGGAGCGTGAGCCTGATGCGACGTAAACTGTTATGGGTCGCCGGAGGCATCGGTTATCTGATGCTCCTCTACGGGGCGGTGAATTTTCTTCTCTGGTGGATGCTCGCCGACGTATAGAGAGCCGACTATAGAACAAGGCCCCACGGATCGAAAAAATCACCCGAATCGGGTGATTTTTTGTTTAACGATTTCTCAAGTGATAAGGCACCGATGCGACGATCGTATTCTTTTTCAGCAGCAATACCGTTCGTAGCAGGAAACCTGTTTGGTTATGCAACAGATAGTGCCACCAGGTATGGGCGACAAACTCAGGGATGATGACGGTAACAACCTCTCCCGGATTGAGGTTTTTTTCTAGATTGTCGATGTAGTTGACGAGGGGATCGATGAGCTCCCGGTAGGGCGATTCGATAACAACAAGTTCGAAATTGATTTGTTTCTCTTGAAGTTTTTTCTGCAACTTCTCTGCCGTTTCCGGACTGGAAGAGACGTGGACAATGGTGATGTCTGTATCTTCGTTTGACATTGATTTTGCGAATTCCAATGCATTGAGCGCCGGTTTGGAGAGGGATGATATGGGAATCAGAATGTGGTTCTTCACGACATAGTAAGGGGACTGATTCTGAGAAGACAACTCCTGGGCCATGTCGGTGTAATGCCTTTTGATTTTCTTGAATAGCAATACCAGCATCGGAATCGCCAGTAAGACCAGCCAAGCGCCGGCCATGAACTTGGTCGATGCGATGACGATGGTGACGACGCCTGTCACTGTGGCGCCGATGCCGTTGACAAGGGCATTCATCTTGTAGCCTTTTGGCTTCAACCGGTTCCACCGGACAACCATGCCTGTTTGGGCGATGGTGAAGGCGAGAAATACGCCGACTGCATACAAGGGGATCAGCGAGTGAACAGAGCCATGAAAAATCACGACCAGAGTGATCGCGCCTGCGCAAAGCAGTAAAATGCCGTTGTGGAAGACGAGACGATCTCCCCGCAGCGCGAAGACTCGAGGAATATACCCTTCTGACGCCAGTTTGGCCGCCATGATGGGGGCGCCGGCGAAGGCCGTATTGGCCGCTAAGATGAGAATGACAGCGGTGGCGGCTTGCAAGAAATAATACATGAAGGTCCTGCCGCCGAAGACCGTTTCGGCGATTTGTGACACCAGTGTCTCCCCATGTTGGGGCAATACATGAATCCAACCGGCCAGAACGCTGATCCCCCCGAAGAGGATCACCGAGAGACCGCCCAGGGATAACAACACCTTTATGGCATTGCTCTCTTTCGGTTCTTTGAAGGAAGGGACGCCGTCGGCAACCGCTTCCACGCCGGTGAGCGCCGTACACCCGCCGGCAAAGGCTTTTAGCAGGATCCATACAAAAACGAGGTTACCCAGGTCGGAAGCATGGCCTTGATAGGGGGTGGCCTGGGGCGCAAGGTCTCCCGAGAAATAGCGGTAAAAACCGGTAGCGATCAGCGCCAGCATGGAGAAGATAAAGAAATAGGGAGGATAGGCAAGCAAATTTGCTGATTCACTGATGCCCCGCAAGTTGATGATTGTCAATAAAACAATAAAAAAAACAGCTATCGCCACAGTATGAGGAAATAAGGAGGGGAAGGCTGACGTGATGGCCGCCGTTCCGGAAGATATGCTGACCGCGATCGTCAATACATAATCGATGACAAGAGAAGCCCCGATGATGCAACCGTAGGTAGGGCCGAGAAACTCTTTGGCTACGGAATAGGCGCCTCCGCCCTCTGGATATGTTCGGATCACATGGGTATAGGAGAGAATCACGGTAAATAAAAGTAAAACGATGCAAAAGGCGATGGGAGGTAAATAGTGGAAGGCTATCTGGCCGATGACAGCCAAAACGAGCAGGATTTCCTCCGTCGCGTAGGCGACCGAACTCAGCGCGTCCGACGCGAAAATCGCGAGGGCTTTGGGCTTGGTGATCGTCTCGTGAGTCAGTTGCCTGTTATGAAGCTTACTCCCTATCAGCAATCTACGAAGCAATTCGGTACCTCCCAGTTCAATTTTACGATATTATCCCCGAAGAAGCGGAAAAAAACCACGCATGACCACGAATAAAACCAGGGTGTTTGTCCCTGGCTTTATATTTAATCAGTATTATATTATACGTCAACATAAAATGAATACAAGTCGACAAAAAGTTGTGGAAATCTGTAATCGAATCACTGTGCGGATCTTCCTGTCATCGGGGCGGATTGGGGATAATGCCCGCTAAGACGAGGACGTAGAGGACAATCGTCAAGTAAAAGGCGCCTGCGGCGCCCATCTTCCAGGGCGTTTGGGAGCGGAAGCCGGGAATCAAGGTCAGTATGCTGCTTTTTTCCGGTTCATTTTGGGGACGGTTTTTTTTTCTGTTGGCCATGGGTGATCTCCTTCCTGCGGACGCCCGAAAAATGGAGCTGTCCGAATCGGTCTTTACCAAGAGAATATCATACCTCTGCCCCAATGGGATAGGGTGGACATTGCCTTGCCTTGAATAGAATAGAAATGAAAAACCTTTGCCGGGAAAAAGAGCCGCGAGGCGGCGGGGGAGTGGGGCGCTTGGAAAGGATGAGGAAGATCAAATCGGGAAACTTGCTGCCAGATCGGATGGACGATATCACCCTGCCGCTGGAGAATGCCCGCCGCCTGAAGCTGAATTGTCTCAATGTTCCCCTTCGGGTCGATGTGCCAGACCCGCAGTCAGCGGGAATGACCCTCCACCCGCAGGCCTTTGCTCAGGCCGCCGCCGCCATGCCGGAGATTCGCCGAGCCGGGCTGGCGGCCTTTCTGGAACCCTTCCCTTGGGTTCAGGCTGGCGGCTTGGCCGAAACTGCCTGGGATCCCGGCGATGTGAACGCCTGGTTTGAGGAATGGAGCCGGATCTGCCTCCAGGCCGCCTACTTTGCCCACCAGGAAGGGATCGACACGCTGGTCATCTCGGACGGAATCATTCATCTTGAACCGCACAGTCGCGAGTGGATCGCCTTGATAGAAGACATCCGCAAACTGTACCGGGGTCGCATCACCTATCGAACCCAGTGGTGGTACACCTCCTGGGCGAACCCGGTCTCCCTCTATGAGTACCGGCGCAAGCTGCAAAACCCGCTCTTCGACAAGGTGGACTTCATCTCCATTTCGGCCTACTTTGAGTTGACGAACCGGGAGCAGCCGCCTGAAAAGGAACTGGTCGATGCCTGGCGTCGCTCCACCCGTTACCTGCGACGGCAGCCCATTTTCGATCAGGTCAGAGACTTGCATGAACGGTGGCGAAAGCCGATCTTTTTTGGAGAGGTGGGTTATGTCGACCGGTCTGGCACGAACCGCATGCCCTGGAGCGCAGCGCCTTCGGAGCGAGAGAATCTGCAGGAGCAACGAGACTGCTTTGCCGCTTTTTTCCGGGTCTTTTGGCATCAACCCTGGTTCCTTGGCGCCTCTGTCTTTCAGATCCACATGCCAGAGTCGCGCTACTACCCCATGGATAGGCCTGCAGAGTCGATCATCGCCACTGCGCCGACAGAGGTTGCCAGCAACGCGCTATCGGCAGGTTTGCGCGATCTGTTGAACCGATTTTAAAAGGACCGGGGGTGAGGTGGGACGAAGGGATGGGATGCAACATAGGGTAGGTAATAACATGAACGAAGGGCCAAAGCAAGGCGAAACCCGGACGATTGCGATGTAGGGGAATCAGGGAGAGGAAGCGAGGGGATGGCCGATGCGATACAGGGCATTGGTCTTGTTTGTCGTGCTGATGGCGCTCCCCCTCGCGGCGACAGCCCTTGGTTTTGACCTGGGCGCCGCCGTTGATTGGATGCGCGCTCAAGGGCTATGGGCCTTTTGCTTTACCGTTCCGGCCCACATCCTCCTCAGCATATCGCCGCTGAGTTCCGATCCGGTGGCTTTGGTCAATGGTTTCATCTATGGAACGGCTCTCGGCGCAGTCGCCAACGGATTGGGCTCCATGGGAGGCGCTGTGGCCGGCTATTGGCTGATCCGCCGGAGCGCCGAAGAGATCTCCCTGCCGGAGCAATTCGCCAAGTTGCCCCGGTGGTTGCGCGAGTTTCCCGTCGCTTCACCGGTCTTTCTCATCGGTGTTCGACTGATCCCCCTGATCGGCGGGGATATTGTCAAATACGCTGCGGCCTTATACCGCGTGCCCTTTCGCCGTTTCCTCTGGACCCAAGCGGTAGGCATCACTCCCTGGGCGATCTTTTTGGCCGCCGTCGGCGCCGGTTTCTCCTTTTTGATCGGACAATAGCGATAAAGGTTTGCGCAAGGGACCGCAGGGATGATACCATAATAAGGACTTTGTCTATCATACATCATCCGGGAGTGGGAACCGTGAAAATTGCTATCGCCCAGTGCAATCCCGTCGTAGGAGACATTGAAGCCAACGTAGCCAAAGCCGTTGACGCCTGGTCCCGGGCCGCGCAAGCAGGGGCGTCCCTGATCGTCTTTTCGGAGCTCTACCTGACCGGCTACCCGCCGAAAGATCTGTTGGAAAAAAACTGGTTTATTGATCGGATTGAGGCGGCTCTGGACGATTT
The DNA here is from genome assembly GCF_009877435.1 of Heliomicrobium gestii. Lineage (NCBI taxonomy): Bacteria > Bacillati > Bacillota > Clostridia > Eubacteriales > Heliobacteriaceae > Heliomicrobium > Heliomicrobium gestii. Next base: position 28,104 of record NZ_WXEX01000003.1, read on the forward strand.
GGTCCGTCGTTCCCTCGATTATCCGGCGACAGCCATTCTCATCGGCGCGCCTTTACGGTGGGACAACCCTGCCGGCAAGGGCATGGCGAACGCCGCCCTGCTCATCGGCGGAGGAAAGGTGCTGCACCGGCAGGCCAAATCGCTCCTGCCGACCTATGACGTCTTTGATGAGGCCCGCTATTTCGATCCAGCGGCGGATGCCGCACCGGTTTCTTTTGGTGGCGAGATGCTCGGCATCTCCATCTGTGAAGACGCCTGGAACGACCCTGAGTTCTGGCCTCAACGCCGCCTCTATGACCGTGATCCGATCGAGGAATTGGCGCGAGGCGGCGCTACGGTGTTGATCAACATCTCGGCGTCTCCTTTTGAGATGGGCAAGGTGGAGACCCGGTACCGGTTGATTCGCAACCATGCCGTCCGATTCGGCCTTCCGTTCGTCTATGTCAATCAGGTGGGCGCTAATGATGAGTTGATCTTTGACGGCGGCAGCATGGCCCTGGACGGAAAAGGGGCATTGCTGTCCCAGTGTCCCGCCTTCCGAGAAGATTTCGCCATCGTCGATGTGAAACAGGCGCCCAACGAGGCAGGAACGCCGGCGGCCTTCGTTTCCCAAAACCGGGCGGCGTCGGTCCATGACGCCCTCGTTCTCGGCATTCGCGACTACCTGGGCAAGTGCGGTTTTTCCAAGGCCGTTGTCGGTCTTTCCGGTGGCATCGATTCGGCCGTCACCTGCTGTCTCGCCGCCGAGGCGCTGGGCGCCGAAAACGTCCTTGGGATCTCCATGCCGTCGCCGTACTCCTCTGTCGGCAGCGTGGAAGACTCGCGCCTGTTGGCGGCCAACCTGTGCGTTCCCTTCAAGGTCATCCCCATCGCCGACATCTACCACGCCTACCTCTTCAGTCTGGAGATGCATTTCGATGGCCGGAAGACCGATGTGACCGAAGAAAACCTGCAGGCCCGCATCCGCGGCAACACCCTCATGGCCTTCTCGAACAAGTTTGGGCACCTGCTCCTTTCGACAGGCAATAAGAGCGAGATGGCTACGGGCTACTGCACCCTTTACGGCGACATGAGCGGCGGTTTGAGTGTCCTTTCCGATGTGCCCAAGACGCTTGTTTACGAGCTGGCCGAATACATCAACCGGGAGGGAGAGGTCATACCCCGGGCGATCATTGAAAAAGCGCCTTCAGCGGAACTGCGTCCCGACCAGAAGGATCAGGACACATTGCCGCCCTATCCGGTGCTGGATGCGATTTTGCAGCTCTACATTGAGGAAGGGCAATCGGCGGAAGCGATCGTGGCGCGCGGCTTTGAGGCTGAGACGGTCCGCTGGGTGATCAAAACCGTCAACCGCAGTGAGCACAAGCGCCGTCAGGCAGCGCCCGGCTTGAAGGTGACCACAAAAGCCTTCGGTGTCGGTCGTCGCATGCCCGTAGCGGCTAGGTATTAAATGATAAAACCCGTCAGTTTCTCAGAAAACGGCGGGTTTTTTTATAGAATTTAACACTCTCTTGCAGGATATAGATTGCCAATACAGAAATAATCAGCATCAAAAAGCAAAGCTCATCCTTGGTTTATCGTTGAAGGGATTTTTTTAAAAAAAGGAGGTAGAGGCGTGAGGGAAAAAAGGCGATTGTTGTCAGTTGTGATACTGGTAGGTCTCTTGATATGCCTTGGCTTTTCCGGAACGGCATCAGCGATGACGGATGATCCTGAATTGCATGAATTGGACACGAGCGTAACAACGTTCAAAGTCGGCTTCGCCACCGAAAATAATTTTTTAAGCATCGTCCTTATTGAACCGCCGGTATCGAGCAGCCCTGTGCTCAACCCCGGTGAGAGCAAAGAATTCACTGTGTCCATTCCCGATGGGATCCTTTTCCCTCAGAATAACGGGGGTACGGTCCAAGTAAGTAATCGGCTTTTGTATTCACCTACCCCCTCTCAACACATACCGGAAATTTACAATGCGTCGCTAACGACCATAACCGATTCGGTCTATGAAAATCGTTGTTACGCTTCTCTTGATTTACAAACTGTCACAAGCGATGTCTACGGGTACATCGAGCGCACTGACCCTGTCAGTCTGGATGATAGGAGACTCAAGGCCTTTAAGGTGGAGATTCGCAACGATAAAAACGTGCCAGCACAGGTAAATCGGATCGAGCTCACATTTTCGAATATGGTAGCGCTAACCAACAACAGCGATATTTTTGCCAGCATAAATGCTGTCAACGATTGGTTTACCGGTGGGAAAGTCCTATTGGTAGACCGGCGCTCCTTCGTTCAGTCAACCAGCGTGACGGATGCGATTGACAACGATGACGTCATCAAATTTCCCGCAACCATGACGTACTCTCGAGTGGGATCGGCGGAACCGGTTCGGGCTGTCGCCAATCTGATCGGCGTCACATCCAACGGTGAAAAGATCCCCTTGTCCACCAGCGTGAAGGAGGTCACCGACTTTGGCGCTGATCAGGGCGGATGCGCAACCTTTGATGATTTGACTATCCCGACGGACCAGTTGTCCTGTTTTGACTACTTTTTCGTGCGAACTTTTCTTTGGGATCATGAAGACACCATGCATTCCAAGGCGAGGAAGGCGGTAAAAAAATACAATCCTGTGATGACGTCACCACCGCCTCCGCCACTACCGCCACACGACCCCTGAATGCCCTAGCCAAGGCGCCTGGGTGTGATGTCGCATAATGGAAAAAACACGAAGGAGGACCCAAATGAATCCATTTCATCGTTGGTCACTAAAACGTTGGTTGATTGCCCCCGTAACGCTGGCGATCACCTTATCGACGACATTGAACCCCTTGACGGCCTTAGCGGCCGACGGGGGGAAATCTTTCACGCCCCAGCCCACTACGCCGCCAGCCTTATTCAGCGATGTCTCGGGCGGTGATCCCGGGTATGTCTTCATCAATTACTCGGTCAAACGGGGAATGCTTGCCGGTTACCCCGATGGTTCCTTCCATCCCGATGAGGGATTGACGCGGGCGCAAGCAGCCTTCCTGATGGCCAAGCGAATGAACCTGCCCCTTGACGGCGCGGGACAATCTCCCTTTCCTGATGTGCCTTCCGACCACTGGGCCCAGTCTGCCATCGCCGCATCCAGCAAGGCCGGCGTGCTGCGGGGGTTTGAGGACGGGACCTTCCGTCCTGACGAACCTTTGACACGGATTCAATCGGTCGTCCTGCTTCTCCGGCTGGAGAAGTCTGCCTTGCCCGCGGTGAAGCGGAGCTTTACCGATATTCCGGAAGACTACTGGGCGAAAGATCAGGCGGCTGTTGCGGCGGAAGCCGGCCTTGTGGACCTGCCGAAGGAGAGCAATGCCTTCTCGCCGGACCGCACCTTTAACCGGCGGGAATTGGCGCGCGCCTTATCGATGCTCTACACCCTAGCGCCCTCGCTGCGTTCGACAGATCTCCCGATCAAACTGGTTGCCAAGGACGGAACGACGACCGTGACCACCGGTTCAGCGTCTACACAAGTCAAAGGGGAGCGGGCGGTTACGCCTGGAGACAGCATCTACGTAGAATCGGGAACGGCGGAATTGCTCTTTGACGATGGCACCGGTATGTTGCTAAAAAAAGGCACCCGCATGACTGTGAAGGAGGCCAAGGGTCGCGCCTACATAAAAAACCAGGGTTTGCCTGGTGTCTCCGTTGATTGGCTGCATGTCAATATGTCCGATGGGGAAGCGGTTGGCGTATTGGCGACGAATCGCATTTTGCGTAAAACCACCTCCGCCGGGATCAACACTATGTTTGGCCAGACCAGCCCCCTGCTGGCTGCCGCTTCTGATGCCGTTTTGAGCGAAGCCCTGTCTAAGCTGCGTCTCGCCGAAGAAGATCAAGGCGCCAAGGACGATGAATGGTGGAAGGTCGCTGCGGAAGAAAAAACGCACATCCAGATGGATATGGCCTGGGGGGTTGCCGCCGTTCAGGGAACTCGCTTTGCCGCCCGCGGCAACAGCGGAGGGACGGGCTCCTTCAGCGTGATCGACGGCCGGGGGAGCATCGCTGCCGCAGGACAGTCCTTTGCTGTCCCCCCCGGTCTGGAAACAACAGTCGCCGCGCCCGGTCAGCCGCCGGCGCCCCCGGCGCCCTTATCGCCGGCTGCCATTGCGAGCTTTGTGGCGGCTCAATCCTTCTTGACGCAACAAGCGGCCGCCGCCGTGCAGAATCAACCGGCGCCGGTCGCCGTGCCGCCGGCGCTGCAAGCCCAGCTTGCCCCGACGATTGCGCCGACACCGGTTCCGCCGGCAGTTCCACCGGCGATCCAGTCGCTCTACCGGTCCATCAACCAGGTTGAGGTAAGTGCCGCAGCCAGTGTTTCCAGCAACACGCCGGCAACGAACGCGCCGGCGGCTCCGGCGGCGACAACGACGACAACGCCGTCACATTCGTCCGGTGGCGGTTCAAGCAACCGGTACATCACCGATTTGACGGCTGTGGGGGAAGATGGGAAGGTTCGCTTGACCTTCACCGCCCCGGCCGGCGCTACGACAGTTTTGGTCCAGCAGTCGACGGACGGCGGGGCGACCTGGTCTCCGGCCGCTGTTACGGAAACCCTGTCAGCGTCTTCCACGAGCGCTTCGGTGATCGGGGTGACAAACGGCCAGTCATACAAGTTCCAACTCATCGTAACCGGAGGGACCTACGCGGGGACATCGAACATGGCAATGGCTACGCCCCAGGTAACGCAGGGAGTCACCTATAACATAACGACTTCTGCTGCGCAAAACCCCGTCACGATTCAAGGCCTGTTGAAAAACAGCGGCGATGTCCAACCGAATGTCGATGTCACCCTTCGTGTGACCAAAATCGCTGACGGAGCAGTGCAGAACGTGCTCTTCGATCAGACGGTCACCGACAACCAAGGTAGCTTTGCCTTCATAGAGTACCTGCCGATCGGCAAAAGCCCGATTGAATACACCATCTATGTGGGCGGATTGGGCACACCGCAGTCGGTGAAGATCACGATGCCCACCGGTGATTGACACAAGACGCTTACGACCTTGATAAGCCTGTCGAAAAAAGAGCCTGGATCGCCGATGATCCAGGCTCTTTTGCGCAGTACAAGGGCTCTTTTGAAGCTATGCTTTCCTCCGCGCGCCGGAAAGGTCCCTTTGGGTTGCATCGAAAGGGAAGATCGGTCAGAATAAAAGCAAGACGCCAGTACATAACAAACCGGTTAAGGGGGCCTCTATGGACCATACCTGGATTCGTCATGCCCGAGAGGAAAAGGGGTTGTCCCTACAAGAAGTCTCTCGGCTCTCCGGTGTTTCCGTGTCTTATCTGAGTGAGATCGAACGAGGGGCCAAACAGCCGGCGAACCGGATCATCGAAAAAATCTCTGCCGCCTTAGGGCTCAAACGGGAAGAGGGGAACCCTGAAGGGGGAGAGATCGGTCTTGGCCAAAAGCTGCGGTTGCTCCGGGAGGAGCGGGGACTTTCACGGCAGGCGCTTGCTCAGTCAGCAGGCATCTCCGAGGAAACGTTGCAGGAGATCGAAGAGGAGGGGAGCCGCCCCGGCGTTGACACCCTGCGCACGCTGGCCGATCTGCTGAACATATCAATCCCCCAGTTGATGGGATCGCTGACCGCCATCGCCAGTCGCTTGCGCAGCCTTCGAGAACAACTGGGCTTGACCCAGGCGGAGGTGGCCGAACGGGCTGGCGTATCGCCCGGTCTGATCGGCCAAATCGAGCAGGGGAAGGTGCAGCCGTCGCTGCGCACGATCGAACGGGTCGCGGAAGCCGTTGGCGTGACCCCCTGTTACTTTTTGGTGCCCCAGCCCTCTTTAGAGAACCTGTTGCCGGTGTTAGGCGATGACCTGATCCGGCTGTTGGCAGAACCCCCTATCCAACAGACACTGCGCATGATCTACGATTTGAATGAAGCGGAGCTTCGCTTTCTCTTTGGCGTTGTCCGGTTGATCAAGCAAACAGGATTGGTCGGCAGCCGGCGTTTGCTCAACGAGGAAGCCTACCTCCAATCCATGGAAGAGGGGATCGAACCATGAAAACAAGCGCTCTGGGTCGGCTTGGCTGGCCCGTATCTTTCATCGGACTCGGCGGCATCGCCATCCAGAGGTTGGACGACGAGGCTGCCGCCGCCGTCGTCGTCGCCGCCTTGGCGACAGGTGTCAACTTCATCGACTCCGCTCGCGGCTATACGGACAGTGAGGCGAAGATCGGCAAGGGGATCCGAGGCATCGAGAGGGAACGCTTTTTCCTTGCCACAAAAAGCATGGAGCGAACGGCCGAAGGGTTGCTGGCCGATATCGCCAAGAGCCGAGCCAACCTGGGTGTGGACATGATTGACCTTTACCAATTGCACAATGTCAAGGACGACGCCTCCCTGGATCAGGTCCTGGCGCTGGGCGGCGCGCTGGAAGGCGCCGAGGAGGCTCGCCGGCGCGGTTGGATCCGGGCGGTCGGTATCACCGGCCATGTGACGTCCGTTCTGGAAAAAGCCATCGCCACCGGCCATTTCGCTACCTGTCAGTTTCCCTACAATGTGATTGAAACCCGGGTGGAGGAACGACTGTTGCCTGCTTGTGTCGAACAGGATCTGGGCATCATCGTCATGAAGCCCCTAGCCGGCGGCGCATTGGGGCCCGATTGGGCGGAACAGTCGCTGCGCTTCTTCCTTGACAAGCCTGTATCGGTTGTCATCCCCGGCATGGACTCCCTTGAACAGGTGGTCGCCAATTGTCGCGTCGGACAAGCAGGTCATCCGCTGACGGCGGAAGAGACGGCACAGGTGCAGGAGGCGTTGCGCTCCCTGGGCGAACGCTTCTGCCGGCGCTGCGAGTACTGCATGCCCTGTCCCCATGGCGTCAACATCCCCGTCACCTTTCTCCTTCACGGCTATTGGACCCGCTATAACCTGCAGGACTGGGCGCAGGAACGGTACGGCGCCATGGCCGTCAAAGCCGACGCTTGCCGGGAGTGCCGTGTCTGCGAAGCGCGCTGCCCCTATGACCTGCCCATCCGGGAGATGCTCAAAGAGGCCCACGCCAATTTGGACGATCCTGGCTTAAAGAAGGAAAATTAGGGTAGACTGGCGAATGGATTGCACTAGAGATGACGAGATCTGTTGCGGTGACATCACCGTGACAACATCGCCGTCGAGGAAGGATCAAGAGAAAGGTGGTATCCTCTGATGTTCAAGTGTGGCGTCTGCGGCTATATCCATGAAGGAGAGGCGGCGCCGGACCAGTGCCCAAAATGCGGGGCGGCGAAAGAAAAGTTTACGGCCCTGTCAGAAGAGGCAGCCAACCTGATCGAGCGCTCCCGGATCACCAATGACATCCATGTCCAACTGTTGAGTTTGCTGGAAAACATCCAGTTTCTGGCCGAGGAAGGCCGTGAGGAAGACCTCGATCCCGGATGCAATAAGCTCTTTGATCGGCTCCGCCAATCTGCTGTGGAGTACCGCCAGTCGATCAAGGCCGAACTGCAGGGCCACATGAACAAGGGCAAGTGGGGTTAAAAAGCGAAAAAACCAAAAGCGAGAAAGTCGAACGATTCCCCAAGGGACGATGCTGAGTCTTTGACTGAACGCATTTCGCCCCTTATGGAGAACCTTCCTGACGCCGATTCCAGAAAACGGATTGGCGTGCGGGAAGGTTTTCTTTTTATACATAACCTGATTCCTTCGAGGGAAGCTAGAAGATGAGGTGAGGCATTTCGATGAGCAACAAAAAACAGAATGACGACCTGCGCACCCATCGCCAGATCGATCGTTTGAGATGGGAGACGGCCAAGGAGATGGGCGCCAATGAGCCCCTTGACAACAATGTGGAGATCGGCATGGCCCGAGACGGCCTCGAAACCTATGTGCGCCAGCAGATGGTGGAAACAGCCGAGCGCGCCCTGGCAGAGGAAGGAGAGCGCAAAGGGGCGCTCAATGAAAAGGACAAAAAGGAGTAGGCCCTTACCAGCATAGGCCGGGTGGGTGCAGGGAAATGCTACTGCTAGCATCATTGAGGAGGGAATGGCTGATGGTGGATATCGAAGGTTTCCGCGAACGCTTGGCCCAGCGCATTGAAGAGGGAAAACAGCACGGGATCTCCGATGAGGTCATGCGTGAGGGCATTGTCAATCTGGGCGACATTGCCGTTCATTTTTTCAAAGCCGACAAGCCGGAAGAGAAGCTGATGAAGGCGCTATGGGAAGTGAGCACAGAAGACGAAAAAAAAGTGCTGGCCAACATCCTGCTCCGGTACGGGAAACAGGCCCTGCACTGATCCCCGGAGGTTTTCTGCCTGGCGATATTCTGCCTGATTAAGGTCGAGCACCAGGCGGTTTAGCGAAAAAGCTCCGGTAATAAGACAAAGCCATGAGCCCAAAAGATAAGCCGTCGTAGGGGGAATCCCTTCTGACGGCTTATCTGTCATGATTCGCTCATTTTACAAAGGCATGCACGCCGACACCTCTTAGTGAAGGTGAGGTGTTTTTTTTGTGCCGCAGGCGGGACAACTGCACCCTTTTCCCATGTCGGCAGCAGATGAACCAGCGCTGTTATTAGAGCCATCCTTGTGTCCGACTTCCGCCTGTGCCGCCGGATCGGCGTCGACAATCTCCACCCGATCGAGGGTGTCCTTGACACGCGCCTTGATCGCCTCTACATATTCGCGGCGCACACGAACCTGCTCCGCCTTTTCTTCCTCCGTAAGCCCCTCCGCCGTCCGGCTCTTGCGCGACAGATAGTTGATTCGATCGATGAGATCCTTGGTGATAGACACTGGACATCCTCCTTCATTGAAACAACCGTAGCATGGGAGAGAGCGCTAGAATTTGCCTCTCTATCTTAGCATGTCCGTAAAAAAGATGCATTTTTTTATGTTTCAATTGCAAGCGGCGTCCCATAGGGTGATGGTAGGAAATACCATCGACAGGGAGGGGCCGTTATGGGCACGATCCCAGCCTTTTACGAATCTGACGCTGCTGTTTCTCCCTGGCACATCGAGGCAGCGGGGGTGGCGGAGCATTGGAAACAATCCCGCGGCGCCGGGATTGTCGTCGCCGTGATCGACACCGGTATTGATCCCCGGCACCCCGATTTCTCTGGTCGCATTGTCGAAATGCGGACCTTTGAGGGCGGATCCGTCAATGATGAAAACGGTCACGGCACCCATGTCGCCGGCATCGTCGCGGGCGCGCGGACCGGCTTGGCGCCGGAAGCTCGCCTGGTGTCGTTAAAAGTGGGCGACAGCAAAGGCCGCGTCGACACGGAAGCGGCCAAAGAGGCGCTGCGCTATGTAAGGGAGTTTAACGGCCAACGAGATCCGGCAGACCGGATTCGCTATGTCAATTGCTCCTTTGGTTCACCTGCCATCGATCTGGAACTGTGGGTGGTGATCAAAGAGCTCGTCAAATCGGGTGTCTCCATCTTTGTTTCGGCGGGAAACAGCGGCGACGGCAGCGCCGATACATGGGAACCGAATTTTCCCGGCTTTTTCCCGGAGGTGATCTGCCTGGGCGCCTGCCAGCAGGATTTTCAACCGGCCAAGTTTTCCTCCAGCTATGATGGTGTCGATTTTATGGCCTTCGGCGTCGATGTCTACTCCTGTTGGCCCGGAGGCGGCTACAAGGCCTTGTCTGGCACTTCCATGGCGTCCCCGATGGCGCTCGGCATGTGCCTGCTCCTTGAAGCGGCCTTTGGACGCCCGATGACCGATGATGAACGCTACGCGGCGCTAATGCGCTATGCGCGGCCGACAAGCGGCAATCCGCTGATGGTTGGCCACGGCGTTCTCGATTATCGACAATCGCCCCGTTTTGCCACCGAGATCACCATGACAGTGGGTTCAAGCGAGTTTCTTGTCAACGGTCAGCAACAGCAGATGGAGGGCGTTCCTCAGATCATCGCCGATCGGTTGTACGTTCCTGTCCGTTATGTGGCGGAAGCCTTCGGCGCCACCGTCCGTTGGGATGGCGAAAAAGGGCAGGCCCGTTTCTACCGGTAAAGGCGTCTAAAGTCGTCATGTTCCCTCAGAGAGATTCCGGCGGCCCTGCTGCATGGACGACACCAAATGCTTGTGGCCATTGGGAAAGCGACGGCTTGGCCGCTGCTTTCCCAATGGATGGGATTTAATGGGGCGGGTTGATGCCCCGGGACTGATAGCTCCAGTTCTTGCCGCTGTTGTTGTCCCAGTTGTTGGCCGAATCTTTGAAGCAGAAGAGCAAATCATCCTGCTCCATGTTGATCGTGCACTGCCAACCGGAACCTGTGGCCTCCATCCGGTGATCATAGACGTTTCGCCAGTTTTTCCCATATCCGGCGTGGAGGTAGACCTGCTGCGCGCCCGATTTGCTCAGGATCCCGTCGTAGACGATCGTCACATCGCGGCCATCTCCCAGCAAAGGTCGAATTTTAACCGTTGGATTGACCATGCCTGACGCCATCGTTTTGGCTTGATAGCCTTGACCATAGGCCTGTTGCTGATGCATTCTGTTCATGACCTCCTTTTTATGGACATGATCGATAGGGTCCAGAAGAGGGTCCATGGCTAGTATGGTTCCAAATAGCGCTCCTTCACAGCCGTAAAGATCTGGTGTCTGTGGAAAAGGCGGCAATTCCCAGGGGTTCTCCCGCTTTTTCAAAAGCGACGGATGTGGTAAACTAAGTATCTGAAAATTACCTTTTTCCGGACGATTCAACCGGAGGTGGATCAGACTGGACAGGCATTCACAGATCCTCGCCACACTCGCCGACATGTATCCAGACGCCCGTTGCGCTTTACACTTCCGCAATCCCTTCGAACTGCTGATCGCCACCATGCTGGCCGCTCAGGCAACGGACAAGTCTGTCAACCTGGTCACCCCGGCGCTTTTCGCCAAAGCCCCCACGCCTGAGGCGATGCTCCTGCTGAGCCAGGAGGAGTTGGAGGACCTGATTAAAAGCATCGGTCTTTATCGTAACAAAGCCCGCAACATCCGAGCGGCCTGCCGGTTGCTGGTGGAAAAACACGGCGGGCAGACGCCCAACTGCCGGGAACTGCTGGAGGAACTGCCTGGCGTCGGAAGAAAAACAGCCTCTGTGGTGTTGGCCGAAGCTTTTCAGGAACCGGCCATCGCTGTGGACACCCATGTCTTTCGGGTGTCGAACCGCCTTGGATTGGCCCAGGCGGCCGATGTCGTCAAAACGGAGCAGGAACTGATGAGCAATATCCCCCGGGAGCTCTGGGCAAAGGCCCATCACTGGCTGATTTTTCATGGACGCCAGGTTTGCCATGCCCGCAAGCCGGCCTGCAGGGACTGCCGGTTGGCTGAACAATGCCGGGAATATACAGGGGTAAACGTCGAGACAGGGGAGGAAACGGAATGAAGATCCTCACAACGATGCCTTTTCCCGAATGGCACCGCGAACGTCTGGAAAGAACATACCCTGGCGTCCTTTGGCGGATTTGCCGATCCACCAGCGAGGCCCTTGAATTTCTGCCCAGCGCAGACGCCCTTGTCACCTATGGCGACGGCTTGACGGCGGAGGTGCTGCGGCGGGCGCCGAAACTGCGGTGGATTCAATCCTTTGCCGGCGGTTTAGAGCACATCCCCTTTGATGTGCTGAAAGAGCGGGAGATCACGCTGACCAACGCTAAGGGTGTTCATGCCGTTCAGGCGGCGGAACACACCCTCGGCGTCATGCTGGCCTTTGCCCGGCAGTTGCCCTTCTTCGTCCGCATGCAGGAGCAAGCTCGTTGGGAAGACCATGTGAAGCTCGATGAGATCCATCAGAAGACGGTCTGCATCGTCGGTCTCGGCGCGATGGGCTTGGAAATCGCTGCTCGCGCGCTTGCATTTGGGATGCGTGTCACCGGGGTGAACAGCGACGGGCGGACCGTCGAGGGGGTCCATAAGGCCTACCCTCGCGATCAGATCGAACTGGCCATCGCCGAGGCTGATTTCATCGTTTTGGCGATGCCCCTCACCGCCGCATCGGAACGGCGCTTCGGCGCCTACGAGTTCTCCTTGATGAAGCGCTCGGCCATCTTGATCAACATCGCTCGGGGCAAGGTGATCGATGAGCCGGCCCTAGTCCATGCGCTGGGAGAGGGCCAAATCGCCGGCGCCGCCTTGGATGTTTTTGTGGATGAACCTCTTCCCGAGGAGAGTCCCTTATGGAAGATGAACAACGTGCTCATCACGCCGCATGTGGCCGGACGGTCCCCGCGCTACCTTGACCGAGCGTTGGAAATCTTTGAAACCAACCTGGAGGCCTTTATGGCAGAGAAACCGCTGCCCTTGAATGTCGTTGATCTGGAAAAAGGGTATTGATTGGAAAAGGCGCTGCCAGCCCACGAGCTGTTGCAGCGCTCTTTTTATGAGTTTTTTCAAAGGCAACGGTTTTGGATGGGCGAAAAGAAATAGGACTTTCGTCCCATATGTGTTTGTGGTTATAATTGGCTAAAGGAAACAGCCGGATTTTTGGGGGAGAGGAGGCGGCGCCATGAAGCAGCAGTTCAAGGCGGATCTCTTTACACTGATGACCAAACAGGGCATCCAAGTATCGCCCCAAATGATGAACGATATTGAGAAGATGGTTGATTCATTTACAGCGGTAACCCTTAGCACCTACGGGAAGACAGTGGGGAAGGTGCACCGGGCCAACCCGGAACTTTCGATTGATGAACTCATCGAGCGAGCGAAGGTCGTTCACGAACTCGTCAATAAATAACAAAACGAGGGGCTGCTCCAGCAAAGGCATGGGGGCAGCCCCTCGACGGTTACCCTTGTTCTTTCGCCTGATCTGGGCGAAGGCTGAGCAAACGGGCGGCGTTAATGATGACGACGAGCGCCGCGCCGGTGTCGCTTAACACAGCGAGCCACAGGTTCAGCCAGTTGGGGAGGATCAACAGCAGCGCCACGGTCTTGACGATGAGGGCGAAGATGATGTTTTGCCGGATGATCGTCAGGGCAGAGCGCCCGAGACGGATGGCAAAGGGGAGTTGCTCCAGTGTTCCGCTGACCAGGATCACATCGGCCGTTTCCACAGCCATGTCGGCGCCATAGCCCCCCATGGCGATGCCAAGGTGGGCAGCCGCCAGCGCCGGCGCGTCATTGATCCCGTCGCCCACCATGGCGACGCGGCGATCGGGGGATTTCAGCGAGTGCACGATCTCGGCTTTTTCGGCTGGCAACAGATCGGCGCGCACATCGTCGACAGCCAGTTCAGCGGCGATCCGGCGGGCCGTTTGACCGTTATCGCCGGTAAGCATGGCGATGCGGCGGACACCGGCCTCTCTCAGGCGGGTCAAGATGGGGCGGCTTTCCGGCCGGCTGCCGTCGGAGAGGGCGAATAGGCCCAACGGTCGCTCTTCGTCGGTGAGCAGGCAGACCGTATAGCCTTCGCGCTGCCAAGCGTCGATCTGCGTAAGAATAGTTTCGGGAAGGGCTGACGCCAGGGGGCTGCGACCGGGCGCTGTGAGCGCGTAGCGGACACCGTTGATGACGCCGCTTACGCCGGCGCCCGGCAGGGCGACATAGGCCTCCAGGGCGGATGCGGCCGAGGGGGCCAGGCCCTGTTCTTCGGCGAATCGAACGATGGCCGCCGCCAGCGGGTGAGAGGAACGCCGTTCCAGTCCCCAGGCGATGGCGAGCAGTTCCTTGTCACTGCCCTGAGCGGACGTTGCGAGATTGAGAAAGCGCGCCACTTCGGGGCGGCCGAGGGTCAGCGTGCCCGTCTTGTCAAAGGCGATCGTGTCGATCCGGCCCAGTTCTTCCAGGTATGCGCCGCCTTTGATCAGGACGCCCCGCTTGGCGCCGTTGCCGATGGCGGCGACGATGGCCACCGGTGTGGAGATCACCAAAGCGCAGGGACAGGATACGACGAGCAGTTCCAGGGCGCGATAAAACCACGCTTGCCAGGACGCCCCGAAGAGGGGCGGCACAATCGCCACAAGGGCGGCGAGGGCGATCACAACAGGGGTGTAGATCGCGGCAAAGCGGTCCACAAACTGCTGGGAGGGAGCGCGGCGCGACTGGGCCTCCTCGACGAGGCGGATGATGCGGGCGACGGCGCTGTCTGAGGCCGGACGGGTGACCTTGATTTCCAGCAGGCCGTTCTCATTGACCGTCCCGGCGAAGACACCGTCGCCCGGTTCTTTTTCCACCGGTGTCGATTCGCCGGTCACCGGCGCTTGGTTGACCGATGAGGCGCCGCGCAGCACCTGCCCGTCAAGGGGGATCCGGTCGCCGGGGCGGACGATGATCACGTCGCCGGGGACGACCTCTTCCACCGGCAGGATCGATTCGATGCCATCGCGGGTGACGGTGGCGACAGCCGGTGTGAGGGAGAGGAGCGAACGGATGGATCGGCGCGTTTTGTCCAGCGTCGACGCCTGCAGAGCCGCCCCCAAACTGAAGAGGAAGACCACCGCTGTCGCTTCCGACCATTCGTGGATGGCGATGGCGCCGGCGACAGCCAAGGTCATCAGCACGTTCATATCGAGGGTGAGATTTTTGATGGCTGTCCAAGCGGCGCGGGCGATGGGCCAACCCCCGGCGATGATGGCCAAGGTGTAGACGAGGGGTGAGAGCGCCGAGAGCGCCAACTGGTCGAAGAGGAGTCCTGTCGCCAGACCCAGTCCAGAGAGGTAGGGCCCGGCGGCGCGCAGATTCAGGCGGCGCCAGGTTGATTGTCCCCCCGCGTCCGCTCCTGTCGCCGGTCCCGCTCCTTGTCCGGCCGAAAGGCTGCTTCCCTCGGGTAGGCGCAGGCGGTAGCCGAGGCTGGTGACGATCGACTGGATGGCAGACAGGGAGAAAGCCGGTTCAACGGGAGAGAGCGTTAACGCGCCGGCCCCAAAATCGACATGGACCCAGCGCACGCCTGCCTGTCGGGCGAGGATTTTTTCCGCTTTGGCGGCGCAGTCGGCGCAATCGAGTCCGTCGATGTAGTAACGGAGAACCTGTTCCTGGGCCGGCAACGTCTCATCAGCCGGCGTAATGGCCGTCGTCGTAAGGTTTGCCGACGCAACTGCCGTTGCCGCTTCGGCGTGAGCGATGTGTTCAGCCGTCCGTTCCCTCTGCGCGTTCTTTTCCGAGAGGGCGCCATCACTACCACAGGAACAAGAGCACCCTCCATTGCAATGAGTTGCCATGATGAGCCCTTCTTTCGCATGACATATGAATATCTACTCATATGTTACAGCGAAGAAAGACGGATGGTCAATGGTTTTTTTTGGTGGAGAGTCCCAAATCGGCCAGCGCCCCTTCGCAGATGCGGAAGGGCTGCCGGGGGAGTTTTGCTTCAGAAAAGTGAGGAATCAACTCCTGCAGGTGAACCGGTTCAGGCAGCGGCAGCAGGCCGGACGTCGCGGCCAGGAAGCCGACGACCTTCTGCGGCGAAATCCCCTGTTCCCGGAGGGCTGCAATGGCGGTATCGCCGTGCCGTTTCGACAGGCGCGCGCCGTCGGGACCGAGGACGAGGGGAACATGACAGTAGGCCGGGACTGGTAGGCCCAAGGCCTGATAGAGCAGGATCTGGCGGGGTGTCGAGGTGAGCAGATCGTCCCCGCGCAGCACATGGGTGACGCCCATGAGAGCGTCATCGACGACGACGGCCAACTGGTAGGCGGTGACGCCGTCGGCGCGACGGACGACAAAATCGCCCACCGTCTCACCCACGTTCTGGGAGACAGGGCCGGCCACCGCGTCGGTGAAGGACAGGATGCCTGCAGGGACGTGGAAGCGGTAGGCGCATTGGCCTTTCTTGCGCAGCTTGGCCTCCCAGGCTTCCGGGCTCAGCTTGCGACAGATTCCCGGGTAGGGAGGGCCTTCTTCGTGCAGGCCATGGGGAGCCCGGGCCAGTTCGGCCAGGTCCTTGCGGCTGCAGGCGCAGGGAAAGATCCGCCCTTCCCCTTGAAAGCGCGCAACGACGGCGTCGTAAAACCCTTGCCGGCGGCTTTGTTCATAGGGACCGCAGGGGCCGCCCACGTCAGGGCCCTCGTCCCAATCCAGGCCCAGCCAGCGCAGATCGTCGATAATCTGGCGGGCATAGGCCGGGATGGAGCGAGAGGGATCCAGGTCCTCCATGCGCAAGATAAAAAGACCGCCGAGCCGGCGGATCTGCAGCCAGGCCAGAAGGGCCGTCCTGGCGTTGCCCAGATGCAGTTGGCCCGTCGGGCTGGGCGCGTAGCGACCGACCGGCGTCGCAGAAACAGGACGAGCAGAAGAAAAGGGGCGATGAAGGGACAGATGCATGGAAAAAGCCTCCGAAAAAGAAGTACAATACCCGTATAAACGTTTGGACAGCGCAAGGCTGTTAATGGCAGAAGACACAAGAGAAATAGCCCGTGGAGATTCGTTTTCGAGGCGGATGCGAATAAGTCAGCCCTTGCGAGGAGGTGAACAAAGTTGCGACAGGTCGATTCCGGTGGCGTCACTGTGCGTTACTCCACCGATCCGGCGGAATTGCCGCCGGAGGCGCAGGTTTTTGTGCGTCCTCATTTCCGGGGCAATCGCCTGCTTTCCCACGACAAGGGAATGCTGGCAGTGACCCTATCCTGTTTTCAAAAAGGCAGCGCCGAAACATCGCCTCTCTTGATCGCCTGGGACAGCGCCCGGATCATCCTCTATTCGAAGGTTCATCTTCCCGTTATCGACCGGTGCCTGAATGCAGCCGATAAAGGAGAATTTTGCCCCTCTCACCGCATCGTCTTCTTTTTGCTGTCCGAATTGTTTGATGGGAACCTCCGGATTTTCGGAACGATCGAAGGGGAGTTAGACCGGTTGGAGGAGAGCATCGCTCTTCGGGAACGGCCGATCCCCATCGATCATCTCTTTGCCTTGCGTAAACGCCTGTTGGCCCTGCACCAGGACACCTTTGCGAAGCGACGGTTGATCAACAAGCTGATTGAGCATCTGCACCTGCAAGGTTCGAGCAACTCCGAAATGCTCCAGGAGTTACGGGACCTCTTAGAAGATATTAGCGAACTGTCCTACGAGATTCAAGGTCTGCGCGAGTCCTTGCAAGGCCTGCTGGAACTGCGACTATCCCTCCAGGGTCAGCGGGCCAACCAGATCATGCAAAAGTTGACGGTCGTGACCTCCATCTTTTTGCCGCTCACCTTTATCGTCGGCGTCTATGGCATGAACTTCGAGGTCATGCCAGAACTGAGATGGCCCTACGGTTACTACGCCGTATTGGCGATCATGGCCGTGATCGCCGGTTGGTTGATGGTCTACTTCCGTCGCAAACGCTGGTTTTAAGACAAAAAATCCTTATAGAAAACAAAAGGTGGTCGATGCGTCATGATTCTCGTCAGTTCCTGCCTGCTTGGCATCCGAGCCAAGTATGACGGTTCCCAAAATACGGTGGAAGCGCTCCTCGACTTATGTCGTCAGGGCCTTGTCGTTCCTGTCTGTCCGGAGCAGTTGGGCGGTTTTTCCACCCCTCGTCCCCCTGTTGAACTTCGTGGCGAGGGGGGCGGAGAGGCCGTGTTGAACGGACAGGCGATCGCTGTGAACGAAAATGGCGTCGACATCACCGAAGGATTTATCGAAGGGGCTCGACAGACGCTCCGCGTGGCCCGCCTCTTTGGGGCGACGGCCGCCATTCTCAAGGAACGGAGCCCCTCCTGCGGTGTGCACCTCATCTATGACGGCGCTTTCGCCGGAAACCGGATCGAAGGGCAGGGCGTTGCGGCGGCGCTTTTGCGCCGGGAGGGGATTCCCATTTATTCGGAGGAGGACCTTACGGAAGAACTGCTGGAAAAGTTGGCGAAGGAGGCTTCGGCGCCTTTCGCGAGGCGCTCGCTTCCGACGGACCATGCATCAACGGTGTAAGCGAATCACACCGCCGATCGGCGCCACCTGGAGGCGGTCGGCGACACCAGCCTCCTTGGCGGCTGCCATCAGTCGCTGCAGCGGCTCGTCGATCGGTTCTTCGGAGAGAATGAAGGTCTCGTAGTGCATGGGGATGATTGTGCGGGCGCCCATGGCGAGGGCCATCTGCAACATCTCCTCCGGTGTGGCGTGATCGCTGTGGAAGGTCTCCGGAACGTAGCAGCCGATGGGGATAAAGGCTGCGTTCACCCCGCCAGGGCAGGCTGTTCGCACCGCCTCGGCCAGGGCGGGGGCAAAGGCCGTATCGCCGAAAAAAGCAATGCTGCAGTTGTTTTTCTGCAATAAGTACAGGAGGGTCTCCCGTGAAGTGGGTTGCGATTGGCGGTGTCCCCCATGGTTGGAGGCAAAGGCGGTGACCTGCACATCTTTTAAACGATAGGCGCCATAACCGCTCATCGGCACCAGCGGGAGCGGGACGCCGGAGACGGGACGTTCGTCGCCTTCCGGCAGTAACAACGGTGTTCCTTTGGGAAGCCTGCGCAGGCTTCTGGGATCGAGGTGATCGACATGGGCGTGAGTGACCAAGACACCGTCGAGATCAACGATCCCCTTGGGATCGATCGCTGGGGCGACTCGCCTCCGCAGGAGGGCGACGCGATCGGTAAAGATCGGATCGGTGAGCAGCCGGACGCCTTGAAACTCGATGATCCACGTTGAATGGCCGACCCAGCCAAAAAGGATGTCATCGGCGCTCCCCAGGGGGAGCGTGAGTTGCTGAGACGCGTCAAGCATCGGATGGGACAATTCGTACCGCAAGTTGCGGACGAGAACCCGCAGAGTCGGCGGATAATCGGGCGCGAACAACAGCAAGAGGGCCGCCAAAACCGTCGCCAGCCCAAATCCCCAAGACAGGCGTTTCATCGACCGATTCCTTTCTGCGCGAAATGATGTCCCGCTAGTTTTTCCCCATTGCCGTCGCCTATCCCCAGGGGAGGCCCTCTCGGCGCTCTGGAGCGCCTGATCCCCGGCGCGCAAGCGATTGATGTCCTTTCAATGGCAAATCGATTTTTCCCATTCCTCTCTGCGGACGGTTGACGCTCACCTATTGCGAGCGTATACTACCGGTAGGGGGTATGTGTAATGATAACGATCGATTATAACATCTGTGACCGGATGAAAGGCTGTCCGCCGGCGCGGCGTTGCCCTGTTCAGGCGATTACACCTGTTGGCGGGGAAGGATTTTTCAATCGCAAGGTGGACCGGTGGGAGATCAACGAGAGCAAATGCACCGGCTGCGGACTCTGTATCCGCATTTGCCCGCAGAACGCGATCAGCAAAAAAGCGAAATAGCGGATTTGATTTTTTTCTACCCAGCAATCCCAACCATAGAAAAAGCGGCGCCGCGCAAGCGACACCGCTTTTTTATTTCGGCTTTATTCCGCCCTTTCATCAAGCGATCTGTCCGTCCTCCCGGCTGTGGGCCTCGTCGTCATCGCCATCGTCGGCTGGTTCTGCGGCGAGCGCCTCGGCGTAGACCGTCTTCAGGGTCACATAGTCCGTCTTGCCGCTGCCCAGCAGGGGAAGGCAGTCGAGGGGGCAGATCCGGGCGGGCACGAGCAGGGGCGACTGGCCCGAGGCGACGATATAGTCGCGCAGCGCCTGTCGTGAAGCGGTCTTGACGGTCGTAAAGAGCACCACCTGCTCGCCCTTTTTGCCGCCGGCGATGTTGACGGCGGCCACTTCCGGCGAGTGAAAACAGCGGACAGCCAGTTCTTCGATCAGGTTCAGCGAGACCATTTCGCCGCCGAGCTTGGCGAAACGCTTGAGCCGCGAGAGGATGGTGATGCATCCCTGCCCATCCTCCTCGACCAGGTCGCCGCAGTCATACCATTCATCGACGGGGACGAAGCCCTTGCCATGGATCAGGTAGCCCTCCATGACGTTGGGGCCCTTGACAAACAGGTTGCCGCCGCGCTCGATCCCTTCCACCGGTTCGATGCGGTGTTCCACACCGGGGAAGATGCGCCCGACGCTGCCCGCCTTGTAGCAGAGGGGGGAGTTGATGGCCAGGAAGGGCGACGCCTCTGTGCAGCCGTAGCCCTCCATCGGTCGCAGTCCGAATTTATCGAGCCACAGGCGGCGCGTTTCCTCTTTCAGCCGTTCGCCGCCGGTGATCACATAGCGGATGGAGTAAAAGTCGAAGGGATGGGCGTGCTTGCCGTAGCCTTGCAGGAAGGTGCCCGTTCCGAAGAGGATGGTGGCGTTGCGGTCATAGGCGATCTCGGGGATGATCTTGTAGTGCAGGGGCGTGGGATAGAGAAAGACCTCTAGGCCGCAGAGAAGGGGGATGAAGGCGCCTTGCAGGCCGAAGCTGTGAAACATGGGCAAGGCGTTGAGCAGTTTGTCCTTCGCCGTCAGGGCGATGACGGTGCAGGCTTGCATCACATTGGCCTGGATGTTGTCGTGGCGGAGGATGACGCCTTTCGGTTTGCTTTCGCTGCCTGAGGTAAAGAGGATGAGCCGCTCCCGGCCCGGTCTTGTCCGGACCTTGGCCATCAGTTGGCAGAGAGCTTGCAGTTTGCCTAGGCCGGTGACCTCGTCCCGCAGATCCTCCAGGTACAGGATGCGCGCCTTCTCGGCCGCCTTCTCCACATGGGCCTGCAAGCCCGCCTTTTCGATGAATTGGCGGGAGGTGACCACCGTCTTCAGTTCCGCTGTCTCGCAACTGTCGAGCACGCCTTGTGGGCCGCTCGTGAAGTTCAGAATCGCCGGGGTGATGTTGACGCGGAACAGGGCAAAGAGGGTGACCACGTGGGCGACGGCGTTCGGCAGCATGACGCCGACTCGCTCCTCGCCGGACAGTTTTTGCGCCAGCGGCGCGCTCAAGGCGTAGACCCCGAGCAGCAGTTTGCGATAGGTCAGCTTCTGGCTGATATCTTCCAAGATCTCTCGATTCATTCCGTACAACCGCGCCGCGTCGATCAGTTCGTTAAAGAGATTGATCCCTTCGTGGCGCCGGCTGTGAAAGAGCGCCCGTTCGAGGGCCTTGAGGATGCGCTCGCTGCCGGCGCTCTTCTGCTCTTTTTGCTGCTGTCCCCTGGTCGAGCGAAGGGTGAAGGGTTCATCGACATAGATGGTGATCGGCGGAAACCAGCGGCGGGGCATCTTGCCCTCAAGGCGGGAAAAGCGCGAGTTCTGGGGGCCGTCGATGCCGATGGGGTATACGGGGACGCCTGTCTTCTGGGCGACGAAGGCGATGCCGTCATAAATCTTCATGATGCCGTTGATGGTGGTGATCCGTCCCTCCGGGAAGAGGACGACACTCATGCCGCCTTTGACGGCGGCGACGATGTCTCGGACGGAATAGGGATTTAAGGGATCGATGGTGATGTGCTTACGAAAGCGAAGGGCAAAAGGAATTTTGGCGGCCATGGCGCTGTTGACGACGAAGACGATATCTTCTGGTAAAAACAACCCTAGGATCAGGGGGTCGAGAAAAGAGACGTGGTTGGGCATGATGATGAGCGGCCCTTCACTCTGGAGGCGGTCGAAGTGCACCAGTCGCAGGCGGAACAATCGCAAAAATAAAAAGCGCAAGATCAAAATCAGCAGTTTCAGTCGTCTCACCCCTTTTTTCACTATCAATTCAGTATAACAAGAGATAATACTGTCGGACTAGGGTGCTTATTGGCAAAAAAAACCGCCGCCTTATCGATGCTGGCGGCGGAGGCGGCGATGGTGTTGGGATCAGACCTGAAACTGTTCTACCGCTTCACGCAGATCCTCGGCCATTCGCAATAGGCTATGGCTGGACGCGGAGATCTGTTCCATCGATGCGCTCTGTTCTTCTGTAGCGGCTGAAACCGACTGGGATTGTCCGGCAATGTCCCGGCTGATCTGGTCGGCCTTTTTCATCATAGCCTCCACCTGTTGACCGCCGGCGGCCAGTTGCTCGATGGCGACCGTTATTTCCCGGACCTGAGCGGCAACCTGAGTCACCCGCTCAGAAATAGTCATGAAGGCCTCCCCTGCCCGGTGAACGACTTGAGCGCCCTCGGTGACCTCCTGCGAACCGGTGTTCATCGAATTGACGGCAGCATCGATCTCACGGCGAATCTCTTCAATTAATTCGGCAATCTGGCTGGCCGAGCCCTGCGACTGTTCGGCCAGTTTGCGCACCTCCTCGGCCACGACGGCGAAACCGCGGCCCTGTTCGCCCGCTCGGGCCGCTTCGATTGCGGCGTTTAAGGCCAACAGGTTCGTCTGTCCGGCAATGCCGGCGATCAAATCAACGATCTGACCGATGGCCTGGGAGCGTTCATCCAGGTTGGCAATGACGCGCGCCAGGCCGGTGACTGTCGCTTCGATGCGGCTCATCTGATCGGTCGCGGCGCTGATCGCCGTTCGGCCTTCGGCGGCGGCTTGCGATGTCTCCTCGGTCAAGGCGGACACCTCATGGCTGATCACGACCGCTCGATCGGTGCGGGCGCCGATCTGCTCCATGACAGAGCCCGTCTCCATCATCGCCTGCTGTTGAGCATCGTTTCCTTCGGCCACCGTGGTGATCGATTCGGCCACCTGGGCCGAGGCTTGGGCCGATTGTTCCGCCGCGTCGGAAAACTGCTGGGACGATTCAGCCAGGTTTGCGGAAGATGTCTTGATCTTCCCGATCAATGCTTTCAAGTTGCCCTGCATCCGATTCAAGGCCGAAGCCAACTGGCCGAACTCATCCGATGAATGGATATCGATGGCGGCGCGCAGATCGCCGGCGGCAAACTTGTCTGCGTCGGCCACCATCTGCTCAATGGGGCGGCGGATCATGCGGGGGAAGAGGTAGAGGGAGGCAGAGCCCGCGATGACAGTGATCACGATCAGGGTGAAGGAGATGGTTTCATTGAGGTTTGCGCCGGAGTGGGTTGCTGTGATGCTGTCGTTAAAGCGCTCCTGGTTGAATTGGACAAAGTCGTCCAGGGTGGCCATGATCTGATTTGTCTTAGGGACGAGGCTCTTGGCAATCGTCTGACTCTGATCATGATGGGAGCGATAAGTGATGATGTCATTGCCGGAGAGGGCGGCATGTTCCTCCTTGGCGGAGGGCATCAGTTCGTTGAGGACACCCTCGCGCCAGTTGGCTGTGGCCGTCTTCAATTGGAGCGTTTTCTCTTTGCGATCTGTCACTGCTTTTTCGTAGAGCCTATCTTCCATGGCAAGGACATTGTCAATCTTCTGCTGATACTGGGTCCGGTACTTTTCATCGCCATAGGTCATGTAACCGCGCAGATCGGCGACAGCGCTTTGGTACTCCGCCTTGATGTTCAGGACGAGGATCAACCGATCATTCGAAAGAGTCAGTTCGTCGAGATGGGTGGAAGAGGTTTGCAGCGAGTAATAGGAGTTTCCGCCCAAGAGCAGCACAAGGGACAGCATGAGGACAAAGCCGAGACTGATCTTTTTGCTTACATTCAGTGTCATCACCAGGTCTTCCTTTCGTGTGCTATGATAGAAAGCTATGAAAAATTAAAAAAACAACCAATACAATGACTTTTCGATAAAAAACAAACATATCCTTTTGGGTAATATATCCTCACTTCTTATTGCCAAAGATGTAAAAAAGCAGCCCCGGTTTTGGAAAACTCCAAACCAAAAGGGCTGCGTGATAGCGGAGGCGGATAGGAGGACGCCCGCAGTATTGCTAGGGTGTCTTTTTCGCATAGGAGGCAGGATTTTTTTCCAGCAGCGCCGCCGTCGGGCAGACGTTCAGACAGATGCCGCAGTGGTTGCAGGAACTATCGCCTCTTGTATCGGCCAGCGACATCCGTCCGAACGAAGGGCAGAGCCGTTCACAGGAACCGCAGCCGGTGCATTTTTGCTCATCCCGTTGGAAAAAGGGGTTGTCATCGTTGAGGGGGAGGGTCGGGACCTTCACGGCAGGAAAGAGCGGAAGAGAGGGATGCTCCGGCAGCAACGCCAATTCTCCGGCGAATTCGACCTTGTAATCCTGCGCATAGCGGCGCAGCGCGCAGATTTTCTCTTTGGCGCATTCAGCGCATTCGATCCGGTGTCTTTGGAGCATGCGCAGCAGGTTGGCCCGCCGTTCATCGTCGACGGCGGGGCTCTTCAGGCGCACCGCCAGTCCTTCTCGGAGCGGCAGGGCGCAGGCTTTGACCAGCCGGCCAGTCGACTCTTCTTCCACGATACAGAGTCCGCACCCGCCTGCTTGATGGAGGCTGTCTTCATGGCAGAGATGGGGGATGGAAATGCCCATTTCACGGGCGAGTTCAAAGAGGGTCATCCCCGGCTTGCCTTGCAGGCGTTGTCCATCAATGGTGACGCGCAAAAAGGAGTTCTCTGTCATCAGCGGCCTCCCGGAAGCTCATGCCGTTTTTTCTCTAGCATGATCCTGAGAGGACAAAAAATACCCCGACAAGGATGATGACGACCGACAGGGCTCGCGAGAGGCTTTGCCGTGTCATCAAGCGCAGTTTGCGCGACAGGAAGTAGAGAAAGAGGATCAGGAAAGCGAACCATAGAGCGGTGCCCAGCAGCGCGCCCAGGTAGGCGGCGATTTTTTGATCCACTTCCGGCAGGGAAGACATAAACAAAAGGATGGGAAAGTAACCCAGGGGATTAAGCAAAGAGCCGATGACGCCGAGCCAGCAACCGCCTGTATGGAAACCGAAGGGCCTTGCTTTCACAGTAGAAGCCAACCCCATGACGATCAAAAACAGGCCGGAAAACTGCTTGAAGATCGCGCCGGGGTTCCATTCCAGGTTGAAACCGAAGGAGAGCGCGCTCAGGCAGAGGAAGATCAGATTGTCTGTCACCAGCGTCGCCAGGGCCATCTTGACCGCTTCCTTGCGGGAATAGCTGAGACCCGATTCAAGGATGTACAGGTTGGGCAGATCGGGAGAAGCAGAGATGGCGACGCCCAGGAAAAAACCCATGACCAACGCATTCATGGCGACCACCTCACCTGCTAGAACATATGGAGCGACCGGTCTACCCATGCCACTCTCGGGCTACTGGCGATTTTTCTCCGTCAGGCGTTGGTCGAAAGGCGTCGATGGAGTAAAATGGGGGGGGAATCACGCAAGGAAGGTGAACAGAAAATGACAGTGAATCCCCAAGCATCTGCGCTCCAACCGGTCCCGCCCGCACTGCCGGCGCCCAGCCTGCAGGAAGCGGTGCAGGCCTGGGAGGCCTTCGGTTTTTTTCGCCCCCTGCTGGAAGATGAGACCGTCCGGTTGGCCCGCCGGCTGTGTCAGGCCTTTTACGGCCTTTCCAGTCCCGAGAGGGACGATGCCTCGCCCCTGAGTCTTTACTGGAATTTGTTTGAACGGCTTGTCGGCTATGGCGAACTGAGCCGCACACCGGTCATCGGCGATGCCTGGCAGAACTACTTCCTGGACAGCTTGCTTTCCGTGGAAACCGCTTTTTCCCGCAAGGCCCAGTATGGCGACGAAGGCCTCGGGGCAGCCATGCGGGAGGGCGTGGCTCAGGAACTGGCAAACTTGCAGACCCTCTTCCGGTTGTCTGCCGACTGGTGGCAGGATCAGGCGCAACGGGCTTGCGGAGGAAGCGCGCCGGCATGGAAAGACGTCCGGCCCCTCGCTGAAGAGACAGGCTCGTTGCCGCAAAAGGCGCGATGGGCGATGAAAACGGCGCTGGCCGGCTGCCCGGATTGGCGTGAGGCGGCGCCGGCTCTGGCCCACTATCACAGTGAATTTGGGTCCGGCGTCTTTTCCGATTACCTGGCCTTTCGTTGGGAGGGGCAGTTGACCGGTCTCACCCGGCCCGATCCGATACGCCTGGAGGAGTTGGTCGGCTACGGGCGCCAGCGCGCCGAGGTGATCGAGAATACGGAGCGCCTGCTGGCCGGTTTCCGCGCCAACAACGTCCTGCTCTACGGTGATCGCGGCACCGGCAAGTCGTCGACAGTCAAGGCGCTGATCCATCGCTTCGGTGACCGCGGCTTGCGCCTTGTCGAGGTCCCCAAAAGCCGCTTGGCTGATTTTCCTCTCATCGTCAACGAACTCAAGGAACGGCCGCAGAAGTTCATCCTCTTTATTGATGACCTGTCCTTCGAAGAGGGCGAGGACGCCTATAAGGAGATGAAGGCGGTCCTTGAGGGAGGCATCGCCGCGCGGCCCGATAATGTGGCCATTTACGCCACCTCCAACCGTCGCCACCTGATCCGGGAGGTGGTCGCCGATCGCCAGCCCACGTTCAATGATGAGGGCGAGCTGCGACCCGGCGACACCTATGAAGAGAAGATGTCCTTGGCCGACCGCTTCGGGATCACCGTCACCTTCCTGGCCCCTGGGCAGGAGGCCTATCTGGAGATCGTCGAAACCCTCGCCCGGCAGCAAGGCGTCGAGATGGAAGCGGAAGAACTGCGCCGGCTGGCCTTGCGCTGGGAGATGCGCCACAACGGCCGTTCCGGCCGGACGGCGCGCCAGTTCATCGATTCATTGGCCCAGGAGAAAAGGTAACCTGTCGCCGGGCAGTCGGCGCCCTGGGACAAAAGACCTCCGCT
The DNA here is from genome assembly GCF_009877435.1 of Heliomicrobium gestii. Taxonomy (NCBI): domain Bacteria; kingdom Bacillati; phylum Bacillota; class Clostridia; order Eubacteriales; family Heliobacteriaceae; genus Heliomicrobium; species Heliomicrobium gestii. Next base: position 54,446 of record NZ_WXEX01000003.1, read on the forward strand.
GGCCCCGAAGATTATGAAGAGCGATCGGAAATTCAGTTTGCATGGGGGGATTGCCATGCGGCGTTACATAAAAGGGGAGCGGGAAAAGGCTGGTGTACGGGGACTCTTGCGGCGTGGATCTTTCGCCGCGATTCGATGGGTGATGGTCCTGATGCTGGCCGTTGCGGCGGCGGCTGCGGCGGCTGCTGCCGGAAATAGTCCTTCGGCGGCGAGCGCCGAAGCTGCCGCCGCCCCACCGGACAAGGTCCTTTCAGTGGTCCAAAGCCGTCCCGACATTGCCGTCGAAGTCAACGGGCGCAAACTGGCCCTCTCACCGCCGCCCCTGCTGGCTGATAATCGCCTGTTGATCCCGCTCCGCGCCGTCGGGGAGGCCATGGGCGGCCGGTTCACCTGGAATGCCGAGATGCGCACTGTCGAGATTGAACAGGCCGGGAGCGCGATCCGCCTTTGGCCCGATGTCGCCTATATCTCCGTCGACAACAGGATGCGGCCCATCGACACACCGCCGATCTTGCGGGATGACCGCCTCTTCGTGCCGCTGCGCCTGCTCTGCGAAACCTTCGGTGACGACGTCATCTGGGACGGGCCGGCACAGACGGCGCGGATCACCCTGAAAGGAACGGTCGCCGATGCGGGAATGGCCTATTCTCAGTCCCAGGACCTGGCGGTGTTCGGTCTGCGCCTCGGCGACGGCCTGGAGCGTGCCCGCTTCCTTCTGGGCGAGCCTCGCCGGATCGATCCGGGGGAATACGGTTTTAACTGGTGGGTCTATAACAGCGATCCGGCCAGATTGGTCATGGTCGGCATCGGGGAAGGCCGTGTCCGGGCGCTGTTTACCGCCGCCCAGGCGGTGACGGTGGGCGGTGTGGCCATGGATGCGCCGCGGACAGCCATTGAGGCCCGCTATCCCTTGAAAGCGACAGTGAAAGCCCAAATCCCCGAAGGGGAGGTCGAGTTCCGGCTCTCCGATCAGGACCTGAAAGAACGTCCCCTATGGACCGACGGGGAAAAAGCCGTCATTTTTTATCTCGACAGCGCGAGGGAAGGCCGGTTGGCCGGTATCCTCCTGATCGAGTCGGACTTGTTGAAGGCGGAAACCCAGTACTCCTACCAAGCGAAGGTAAAGCCGGGCATGACGCCGCTCCGGGCGAAGACGCCCGGTGGCGAGGAACTGCAAAAACTGACCCGAGGCTATGAGCGCCAGGTCCTTGACCTGACCAACGCCATCCGGTTGTCACGAAAAAGCGGCACCCTCCTTTGGGATGAAGATATGGTCGAGATGGCCCGCAGCCATTGCCGCGATATGGCCGACAACCGGTTTTTCAGTCACGATTCGCCGACAAAAGGATCCTATGATCAACGGGTCACCCGGTCCGGCGTTCCCTATCGCATCGCCGGCGAGAACCTGGCCAGGGGCCATGTGGACGCCATCCAGGCCGCCTATTCCTGGTTAAACAGTCCGGAACACCGTGAAAATCTGTTGAGCAATGAGTTTCGCGCCCTGGGCGCCGGCGTTGAATTTGGGCGCGATGAATCGGGAAGAACAGCCCGTTATTACGCCCAAGAGTTCGTGACGCGCAAGTAAAGGGCGAAGCCAATCATGGCGCCTCCCTCAGGATAAGCCCCCTGTCTTTTCGGCAGACTAGCCGGAAGGAGGGGGTTTTTTCATGGCTGAAAAGACGATTCTTGCCTTTTTCAGTTCACCCGAGGCGGCCGAAGCGGCCAAGCGACAACTGGTCGATCAGGGCTATGGGACGGTCCAGGTGGACCGGGTCAGCCACATGCCAAACGCCGGTTCAGCAGAGCGGGTCTTCAGCCCCTTGACCGGCGACGAGCGACGCAGCCTCACCTCGCTGGTAGAGGGCATCGAGCGGGACAATGACACCCGGGTCATGGCCGCCGCCATGCCGACAGCGTCGGGGATGGCCGATGGCGCCACCTTCGTATCGGGCGAGAACTACCTCGTCACCGTTGTCTGTGACGGCGAACGGCAAGAGGCGGCCAAGGGAATGCTTGCCTCCTATGGGGGCAACGTGGACGCCTGATCGGGCGAGGTGCTCATTACGACAGCGGCGACTGGACGCGCAAGGAGGCTTGCCAATATGGATCGTTGGTTGGGATGGCCCGTCGACCGGATCCTGATCCTGTTTACGTCCTTGGCCTTCGCTCTGATTGCCATTCAGGTAACCCTGTTCCACTACCGGCAGAACTTTCGCCACTATGCCATGTGGGGACCGGTCATCGGCCTGCCTGTGGCGGCGCTGATTGGATTGGCCTTGACCATCCGCGACGCCCCCATCTGGCGCTGGCTCTTTTTCATCGCGCTCACCGGCGAGATGCTCAGCGGGCTGATGGGCTTTTACTTTCACGCCAAGGGAATCAGCCAGCGTGTCGGCGGCTGGGGAGTCAACAATGTGCTGGTGGGGCCGCCGCCGGTGCTTCCGATTGTGGTGTCGGCCTTGTCGTTGCTGGGGCTGCTCGCCCTGTACCTGTGAGGAGGGGAGCGCCATGACTGTGAAAACCATTTATCCCGAATATGACGTGATGCAAGAGAGCCCCCACTGGGATGAGAACACCCGTGTGCTGGTGCAAACACGATTGCAGCCACCGGCGATGCCCCAGGTGTTTACACCCCTCGAATTTTCCGTCTTGCAAGCGGTCATTGGCCGGCTCGTCGATGAGAATGACGAGAACTTGATAATTCGCGTGGCGGGGCAGTTGGACCGCCATCTCTCGGAAAAGCAAGGCCAGGGCTATCATCCCGTCACAGAGCCGCCTGAGGAGCAACTGCTGCGGGGCGGCTTGGCCTGGCTGGACGCGACTGCCTTGCAACTGCACCAGCGATCGTTCCTGCAACTGGCCCCTTGGGAGATGGACGATGTTCTCGGCAAGGCCCAGCGCGGGGAAGTGACCTGGACAGGCCTGTCATCGCAAGACTTTTTTAAGAAAATGCTTCGGACGGCCATCGATTTCTTTTACTCCCAGCCGGAGGTCTGGTCGGAGATCGGCTATGGCGGACCAGCGTACCCGCGCGGCTACTACCGGATTGAATACGGGTTAAAAGACCCTTGGGAACCACGGCTCGACCTGGAACGGGTGGAGGAGCGGGCCAAAGACGGTTTGGGACCTGGTCCCGTTCGGAGGGTGGACCGATGAACCATCAAACCGGCTTGGCCTGGAAGTGGCTCGAAGAAGAGGTGGACGCCGTCATCGTCGGCGCCGGGGCGACGGGGGCCGTTGTGGCCAGGGAGTTGGGGCAAGCGGGGCTGCGGGTGGTGCTCATCGAGGCGGGGCCCTATTGGGAGGTGAGCCGCGATTTCGTCAGCGACGAGTTGCATATGCGGCGAACGGCCTGGCGCTACAAACGGCTGACAGCCGGAACCAACCCGCCCGAACTGGGCCACAACACCTCCGGTTCCGGTGTCGGCGGCGGAACGCTCCATTTTACCGCTGTCGTCCCCCGCTTCTTTCCCTCCGATTTTCGCGCCCGCTCCACCGACGGGGTGGGAGAGGACTGGCCCATCGACTACGCCGATATCGAGCCCTACTACGGAAAACTGGAAGAAGAAATCCCCGTTTCGGGGCCAAAAAACTACCCTTGGGGCGCCTTCCCCGGTCCCTACCCCTACCCTGAGAGGGAACCGATCGCCGGAACCCACCAGGTGTTGCGCATCGGCTGCGAAAAGCTCGGCATCAGCAGTTCTATCGCCCCCCTGGCCATCCTGTCGGCGCCCTACCGGGGACGGCCGCCTTGCATCAACCGGGGCTTTTGCGCCCAGGGCTGCCTGCCCAATTCCAAGTTTTCCACTCTGATTCACCACATCCCCCAGGCCCTGGACGCAGGGGTGGAACTGCGCCACGGCTGCATGGTCAATCAGGTGCTCTGCCGTCCCGATGACCGGGTGGAAGGGGTGACCTTCCTCTTCAACGGCCAGGAATACCGGCAACGGGCGCGGGCGGTTATCCTCTGCGCCTCGGCAATCGAGACGCCCAGGCTGCTCTTGATGTCCGTTGACGGCCGCCACCCCAATGGCCTGGCCAACAGCAGCGGCATGGTGGGCAAGTGCTTTATGCTCCACTCGGGCCACGAGGTCATGGCGAGATTTTCCGAGGAGATCCTTCCATATAAAGGGACTCCAGTCCTGGCCTTGACCCAGGAATTTTATGAGACCCCTGCCGATCGCTCGCGCGCTCGCGGCTTCACCATCCTCGCCCATGGCTCACGACCGCTGGCCTTCATGAACATCGTCGCCAAGGCCACCGGGTTGTGGGGGAAAAACCTGCGCGAGATCGGCCGTGACTATAACTACTTTGCACGCTTGTCCATCGTCGGTGAGACCCTGCCCAGCGAGAACAACCGGATCAGTTTGTCCGATCAGAAGGATGAGGTCGGTCTCCCGGCGCCGCAGGTGACCTTCACCTTCGGAGAAAACGACCACAAGGTGATCGCCCAAGGCATCGAGATGTGCAGGCGCATCCTTGAAGCCGCCGGAGGCAAGGTGGAGTTTGTGGCGCCCGATACGTCCCATATGCTCGGCGGTTGCCGGATGGGCGATGACCGCCAGCGCTCTGTCGTCGACAGGTGGGGGCGCGCCCATGACCACCCCAACCTGTTCATCGCCGATACCTCCCTTTTCGTCACCTCAGGCGCTTCCAACCCGACCATCACGGCCATGGCCTTGGCTTGGCGGACGGCAGACGCGATCAAGGAAGCCTTCCGGCAGGGGGAACTGTAACATCGGCCTGTCGTCATCGTCAGGCTGCCGGGATGTGGGTACCCCGTCTTTCCATGCCAGGGAGGACGGGGTTCTCGTTTATCGACAGGCAGGGACGGCAAAGATAGGGGGGAGGAAACGGCAGGAGCGAGGTGAGCGAGTCGTGGAAGAGCGTCGGGAAGACTTTTTTAGGGGCCTGTTGGCGGCGGTACTGATCAGCCTGCCTCTATGGGGCCTGATCATCGGTATCACATGGATGACATGGCGATAAGGAAAATAGGGTGAAAAAACATACTGTAGCGGAGCAAAGGCGGTCTCGAAGGGAGGCGGCCTTTTTTGATCGTCGCGCTTATGGACCATGAGCGCGCGAGCGGGCGATTCATAGGGTTATTACGGACCGATTGGGTGTGACTGGAATATCATGGAACCGGATAGAAAGGAGTGATGTTGGTTGATCGTTTATTATGTTCGACCGGGCGACACATTGACTGCCATCGCCCAGAGGTATGGCGTCACATTGGAGCAGCTGCTGGCGGCCAACCGGCTGCCGAACCCGGATGTCTTGCAGGTGGGGCAGGCGATCACGATTCCTACACCGGCCTTGCCGGGAGGCCTTTGCCCAACCCTCTCTCTGGGCGCTCGGGGCGCCCAGGTCAGGCGTCTCCAGCAACTGTTAGCCAGGTCCGGTTTCAATCCGGGACCGATCGACGGAATCTTCGGAACCGCTACGAGAAACGCCGTCATCGCCCTGCAGCGACGCCAGAACCGGGAGCCTTCCGGTGTGGTTGAGAGGGCGGAATGGCAAGCCCTGGGTGTCAACTGTGCTCGTCCGCCCATCCCGCCCTTTCCCAGACAGCCGGCACAGCGACCTCCAGCGTCGCCGCAGCCGCCTCGCCGTCCGGCGCCGGCGCCGCCGCGGCCCACGCCGCCGAGACCTGCGCCGCCAGAGCCTGCCCCGCCCCCTACGCCGGCGCCGCCTGCAGGGCCCACCTGTCCCGACCTGGCCCGGGGGAACACCGGGGAGGCTGTTCGGCGTCTGCAACGGCTCCTGGACGCCGCCGAGTACCCGGTCACCGTCACCGGTGTCTTTGATCAGGCGACAGAGAACGCCGTGCGGACCTTTCAATCTGAAGTGGGGATCAATCCCACCGGACGGGCCGATCTGGAGACGTGGCTCTCCCTCGGAGAATCCTGCGGCGATCTGCCCAGGCCGCCTCGTCATCGCATCACCCGCGTGATCAACAATATCCGTTACACCCTGTACACAAACAAGGCCGTCTACCGGCGGGGAGAGCCCATCTTGATCACCTTCATCAAAACCAATGTGGGCGCCCAACCGATCACGCTCAACTATCCCTCTTCCCAGCGGTATGATCTGAATGTGGAGTTGGGATTGAGCGGTATCGAGGTTTGGCGCTGGTCCCGTGGTCGTTCCTTCAATCCCGTAGCAGAGACCATCGTATTGAGGCCGACGGAATATCAGGCCTTCCAGGAAACGTGGAACCAGTCGAGCAACACCGGCCAGGAAATCCGTTACCCCGGACGATACATCCTCACCGCCACCAACCTGGGGACCCGGCAGGGCGTCAGTGTCGAATTCGAACTGCAGCCGGCGGTCAGCGCTTCAGAATCCGAAAACCGGATGGACTGATCGTTCTGACGGGTATGACCGTCACTGGAAAAGGGGAAAGGACGAACCCGTTTGACGCAAAAGACCCGCGTTTTCAGCGCGGGTCTTTTGGTGAGATTCTCTCTGTGTTTTTTTAAGGAATATGCAGGCGCGGTAAAAAGGGGGGGGCAGAGTCAATCACCGCTGGCCGGAGCGCCGCCCTTGACATCACACTCCCTGGGTTCATCGGCTGAAACCGTTGTTTCTGAATCTGCTGTTTCCAGCGAGCCCCGGACCGCTTCCCGGCAGGCGCACAGTTCCTCCGTCAGATCGAGAAGGCGGCAGAAATCGATCAGCGCCGGTTCATCCGGGAAGGTGTTCAGCCGCCTATCGACATCCTGATACCGGTTCACCCGGGAACGCCGCAGGTCGTGCCGGATCCCGGCAAGCAGCGCTTCCGGGTGATGGGCTGTGAGGGCATCGAGGTGTTCTGTCAGCACATCCAGATCTCGCGCCTGTCCCGTCTGTTCCTGCACATCGTCCACAAGGGCGTAAAAACGCTTGCGCGTTCCCTTGGGGAAACAGTCGTAAATCGTTTCCAGGGGATAGCGGAGGCGGCGGAGGCCGATGCGGAGTTGGTGCAACGCCTCCGGGTCTCTGGTCGTCACATAGCGAACATGCTGGGCCAATACCTGGCGGAGCCGGTCACGGATGATCAGGCGCGCCATTTTCGCGAGCGGCTTATCCGGGTCGATCCCCTCAATCTCCCACTTTTTCCTCATCCCGAATCCCCCCTTGCCTTCGACGCCATTGTTTTTTTGGCGGAATCGCCATAATAAAGACCCTTCAGGTCCACACTAAGCAGGTAATTCTGGGAAGAGATTGCTATTCTCATTGTAGCCTATCCCATGCTGGCGCACCAGATTTGTTTGACAGAATTGCGTGCTCTCGGTTATCCTGAACGTTGGTAGACACATCAGCCAGGAGGGAAAAGGTTGCGACGCGTCAAACTTGCCATTCTACATATGCTGCCCCAGACCTGGCTGTCCCGCCAAAGCGGGAAGTGGGCCGCTTCCCGCTGGAGCCGGAGGGCCATCCCCTGGTTTATCCGCCGCTACGGCGTGAACCTGGAGGAAGCGGAAAAATCCTGGCAGGAGTATCGTTCGCTGGCCGATTTCTTCTGCCGCCGCTTAAAGCCGGGCATCCGTCCCGTCTGTCCCGACGACAACATCATCGTCAGTCCCGTAGACGGTCAGATATCCCAGATGGGCGCCGTATCAGCGGGGCGCCTGATTCAGGCAAAAGGGATCAATTACTCCCTCGAACAACTCCTCGGTGACACAGAACAGGCGAGACGATTCACCGGAGGGGAGTTTATCACCATCTATCTGAGCCCCCGCGACTACCATCGCATTCATGCGCCCCTGGCCGGGCGGGTGACCGGGTACGCCTATTGGCCCGGACGGCTCTATCCCGTAAACGACCTTGGCGTGCGCGGGGTGCCCAACCTCTTCGCCCGCAATGAGCGCCTGATCACCTACATGGACACTGACGTGGGACAAGTTGGGGTGATCAAGGTGGGCGCGATGATGGTCGGCAGCGTCCGTGTCGGCTATGCCGAGATCAATCGGCGCAAGCGGGCCAAGTTGGTCTCCGTTACGGAAGGTCCCTATCTGGAAAAAGGGGACGAGTTAGGCTACTTTGAGTTCGGATCTACGGTGATCCTTCTCTATGAACCCGGCGCCATTCGCTGGAAAGCAGGCATTGAAACGGGTGCTCGTCTGAAGATGGGCGAGGAGATTGCGGAAAAAATTATTTGAGAAAAAAGGCCGGCAGATTTGACCGGTCTTTTTTATTTGTATGGCATTATTGGTCAATAAAGAGTCATAATCTAGGGATGAAGTGGCGAGATCTTAATCTATTGGCCCAATTGGGCCATTTTATTTGTATTCGTGAAAGATTCACAAAAAGGAGGGCTCTCCAGAGTTGTGTCGAATTAGCTGTTTTGGGCAAATCCTTCCAAGGGCAGCGCGACAGGAAGCACAGGAAAGCCGCTCCGTAGACTGGGGGTTTGCCACACTATTGGAGGTGTCATTCATGCATCCTTTCCGCCAACCCCTCGAGCTTGCTCGCCTGATCGACAACCCCACGGCAGAGCAACTGCGGGAAATGGCTCGTGGCGAGGAACACACGACAGAGTTTGGCAGTCCCTGTTATGTCTCGGCAGTGCGCAACCGCAGCGCCAAAAAGACCTACCTCGTGGAAGACGGCATCACCCTGGGCGTCGACCAGCAGGGAATCTCCTTGGAAAAAGCGACAGCTTTGGCCGCTGAGGTGCATCGCTACCTGGCTGATAAAAGCGTCATCCGTCTTGACCGGCAGATGGGCCTGGACTCAGCACACAGCTACCACTGCCGCCTCTATATCACCGAGCCCTACGCCCGCATTCCCGCCATGTGGGTACACTCCCTCTTCGCGCCGGTGGACAAGGACAAGGAACCCGATCTGATCAGCATCTATGTGCCCGAGTGGCCGGAACGAATCATCTTTTGCCACCCGGTGGCTGGCATTACATATATCCTCGGCACCGACTACTTCGGCGAGTGCAAGAAATCCTTCCTGCGCATGGCCATGTTCCGGACGAAGCAGAAGGGCGGCCTGGGTCTGCATGCCGGCTCCAAGGTGCTCCGTGTCCGCGACGGTTCAGGAGAAGTGAAGGATATCGGCTTTATCCTCTTTGGCCTCAGCGGCACCGGCAAGACCACCCTGACCATTCATGACCACGGCCTCAACGGTGATGAGCGCGTGATCATCCGCCAGGACGATATTGTGCTCATGGATCCCAACGGCTTTTGCGCCGGCACGGAAGACGGCTTTTATATCAAAACCGACGGCCTCGACAAACCCCAGAAGGTGCTCTACGACGCCGCTGTGTCACCGAACGCCCTCTTTGAGAACATCAAGGTTTTCGAGGGCGGCGTCATCGACTTTTTCAACCAAGAACTGACTTCCAATGGGCGCGGCATCGTCTTGCGCAAGGAAGTGGCCGGCTCGGACGACTCCATTGACCTGCAAAAGGCCCACAAGATCATCTTCATCACTCGACGCAACGACATCGTGCCGCCGCTGGCCCGCTTGAACCCTGTCCAGGGCGCCGCCTACTTTATGCTCGGTGAGTCCATCGAAACCTCTGCCGGCGACCCGACCAAGGCCGGTCAATCGAAGCGGGAGGTGGGCACCAACCCCTTCATCGTCGGTTTCGAAGAGGAGGAGGGGCATCGCCTCCTGGAGATCCTCCGCAACAACCCCGATATGGAATGCTACCTCTTGAATACCGGATCCGTCGGCGCCCATGAGGGCGACGAGGGGGTCAAGCTCTCCATCAAGGTCTCTACGACGTTGATGAAGGAGATCGCCCATGGTCGCATCGAGTGGACCGTCGACCCCGACTGGGGCTACGAAGTTCCTCTCTCCGTTCCCGGCATAGACATCGAGGAACTGATGCCTCGTCACTTCTACAGTGAAGAGGAGTATCAGGCTCGGGTGGAAAAACTCCGCAATGAACGGCGCCAATGGCTGTCCCGCTTCCCAGGACTGGCGAAAGAGGTTCGGGAGGCTGTGGAGAAGGCGTAATGGGAGAGGTTTACGCGCCACCCCGCCTTGTTTGATTTGGACCGTAGGGTATCTATGGCAATGAAAAATCCCTTCTCCGTTTTTTGGCGGGGAAGGGATTTTGTTTTTTAACAAAATCGTATTTCATTTTGCTTGTCGTAATTCTCGGATTTCGGATTCATGCTTCGTGGTTCGGTAGCTCAGTTCTTTGAGAACCGCCGTTACGTCTTCCTGCAGATCGACGATTCGGTTGACTTTTCCCTCGAACCGGTCCATCCGTTCTCCAATTCGAAGGACCTCAGCTCGCGTTTCATGCATATTGTTTTCTATCGCTCTTGTTAATTGGAACAACTCTTTTTGACCTTGTTCCAATCCGGTTTGTCGCTGTTCCATTCTGGACAGCTGTTGCTCCATCCTGGTTTGTCGTTCATCCATTTTGGACTGCTGTTGCTCCATCTTGGTTTGTCGTTCATCCATTTTGGACTGCTGTTGCTCCATCCTGGTTTGTCGTTCATCCATTTTGGACAGCTGTTGTTCCATCTTGGATTGTCGTTCATCCATTTTGGACAGCTGTTGCTCCATCTTGGATTGTCGTTCATCCATTTTGGACAGCTGTTGCTCCATCTTGGATTGCCGTTCATCCATTTTGGACAGCTGTTGCTCCATCTTGGATTGCCGTTCATCCATTTTGGACTGCTGTTTTTCCATTTTAGCTTGCCGTTCATCGAACTTAGACAGCCGTTCATCCATATTACCCTGTCGTTCTTCTATCCCAGTTAATCTTATTTTCATCTCTCTGATATCGGTCTTTGTGAGTTTGATTTCGTCTAGAATCTGACGGAGAATTGTCTCGCTCATTCAGAACCTCCTCATCCAATGATCGCGAATCAGGTCAAATAAAACGTAAAAATCGCATGTGTTGCCATAACGATGACTGAAAATCATAGGTGCTACGCAATTCTTCTGCGAGTTTTCGACTAGTTCAGTCGTCTTATACATAAATGTTCGTCGCTTGCGGACGCCTTTCCTGCGATCGACCCCATACTTCATTTTAAAATAAAACAAGCCCTTCCTATTTTTGCTAACAGGTAGGGCTTGCCTGCAAAGCTATCCAGTTAAAACGTCTCAGGCTCGTCTCCCTTCTTCGGCGTCGTCTTCTTCAACTCCCTGCCCTTCTTCATAAGACCAACTCCATCACCGTTGCCGCTGATCTCCCGCGCATACTCCTTGATCAGTTTACGGATCCCCCGCCCCTCGATCCGGCTCACATAACTGCGAGAGATGTTCAACAGGTCGGCCACAGTCTGCTGCGTCTTTGGCGTCCCGTCGTCCAGACCGTAGCGAAGCATCAAGATTTCACGCTCTTTTTTGTTCAGGCGTCGGCGAACCTTATCCTGAAGGTCTTCCACCTCAAAGGAGCGCTCCACCATCTCAGAAACAGTGTCGCCGTCGGTGCCGAGGATGTCGCTGTAGGTCATCGTGTTTCCGTCCTTATCGACACCGACAGATTCTTCGAAGGATACCACCCGGGAATCGCGTTTTTTGTCCCGAAAGTGCATGAGGACTTCGTTCTCGATGCATCGCGAGGCGTAGGTGCTCAGGCGCACCTTTTTCTCCGCTTTGAAGGTGTTGATCGCCTTGATCAGACCGATCGTGCCGATGCTGATCAACTCTTCAATCTCTTCGTCGTTGGAATAGTACTTCTTGCAGATGTGCGCCACCAGCCGAAGGTTGTGCGTTATCAATTTTTCTCGTGCTTCTGCGTCGCCGCTGGCCGTACGCGCGATGCATTCCGCTTCCTCCTCGACCGAGAGGGGTTTCGGAAAAGAGTTGCTGTTCAGACCGCCGAAGAGCGTGGCAAAGCCCTTGAGCAGTAACGTCAGAAAGGCGGCAACGCATGCCGTTACCAATCGATCACCCCCATACTTGATTCCACTTTATGGAAAAATATGGAGGCTGGTGCGAGTCCACAATAAAAGCGTCCTCCCAAAGGGAGGACGCCACAGTTATCTCGTGAAAATGTGTTTGCCGATGCGATTGATTTGGGGCCGACTCCAGATCCAGCGGCTTGTCGCTGTGGCTGGGTTAAAGTAGTAAATGGCGCCGCCGCTGGGATCCCAGCCGGCCATAGCGTCACGAGCCGCTTTGAGACTGGTCTGGTTGATGTTCATCCAGATCTGCCCGTCATCGACGGCTGTGAAGGCGCCCGGCTGGAAGATCACACCCGATACGGTGTTGGGGAAGACGGGGCTGCGAACACGGTTGAGGATGACGCCGCCAACGGCCACCTGCCCCACATAGGGCTCTCCCCGGGCCTCGCCGGTGATGCAGCGCGCCAGCATCCATACGTCATAGGACCTTGGCCAGCCCGGTCCGATCGCCTGGGCTTCCGCCGTTTCGATCTGTGGTCCGAACTTCTCCAGGAACTGGGCGTAGGTCATCGGCAACGATGGCTCGCTGTCAGGCCACGGGAAAAGCAGCATCGACAGGATCAGCAGGAGGAGCCCCGCTTTTCCACCGATTCGAAGCGTTTGCATCATAGACCCCCTTTTTTGATTCAAATCGATTCGTCAATCCATTTTCGGGGATAGTATGGGCGAAAGGGCGGGAGTCCATGCAAAAGCGATGACGAAAAAGCGCCCCTGCGCATGGGCCCATTTTTCTCTCGTAAGAAAGAAGGTTTTTTCCCCGTCGCATGGAATTGCAAGGGAAGGAAAGCCCCAAGCCGCTGAGCAAGCTCCCTCCCGTCATGAACAAAACGACACAGCAATCAGGTGATATTTTGAGCGCCTCCTACAAGCAATACCGCCTTTTCGCCACCGCAGCGATGCTTTTTTTGCTGATCTTTATGGGGCGATTCGCCATTACCGCCGAAGGATCCGGCGCGATCGACGCTCCCCAAGGGGAAGCGATCAAGACGGCCAAGACGGTCCTTGTCGTCTACCCGACGCCGCGACTTCTGCGAGGCACCCTGCCCTGGCAGGAGCGCGATTGGCCTGTCATGTTGCAAAACCTCCTCGGTCACTTTGACGTCGAGGTGACCCTTCGCACCAGCGGGGAGTACCAAGAAGGCGATCTGGCCCGTTACGATGCTTTCGTCTACATGGGCGCCTACACGGAGAAAGTGCCCCGCGCCCTGTTGCGAGACGTAACCCGTTCCCAAGGACCGGTCATGTGGCTGGGGCGCAACATCGGGCAACTGGCTGTCGTTGGCGGTCCTCGTTGGCAGACTCGTCTTTCCGAGCGACAGACGATCACCTACACCTACAAGGACAAACGGCTGGGTGAGGATCATCCGGTCCAGTGGAACTTGGTTGAGGAAAACCCCGCCGAGAGCGATGTTTGGGCCTGGGCCGACTGCCCCCAGGGGCGGTACCCTTTTGGTTTGAAGGTTCACCGCTTCTGGTATGTGGCCAATACGGATCTGAACAGCCAGGCGTATCTGTTGGTGGCCGATCAACTCTTTGATTTTTTGGGACATCCTCCGGAAGGGAAGCGTTGGGCCAGCTTGCGCATTGAAGACGTTCATCCCTTGCGTTCGCCCGAGATGCTGCGCCAGTTCGCTGATACGCTGAAAAGCCGGAACATTCCTTTTATGGTCACCGTGGTTCCCGTCTATATAAACCCCAAAACGGGGGAAAGAGTAACACTGCCGGAACGCCCGGAAATGGTTGATGCCCTTCGATATATGGAGGCTTCCGGCGGCACGATCCTCGTTCATGGTTTGACCCACCAGGTGGGGGATACGGAGACCGGTTGGGGTTTTGAGTTCTGGGACGCCGATGGGGAACGACCGGTCATCTCGCGGCGCTATCTCGATTGGGCGGAGATGCGGTGGGATCGCGCCATCAATGATCTGCGCGCCCTCGGTTTGCGTCCCCTGGGCATTACCGTTCCCCATTATGCCATGCAGGCCGAGACCTATCGCCAACTGCGTGATCGGGTCGATCTGCTCGTCGGCTGTCCGCAGATCGCCGGTTATTCCAGGCTGACCCAGAAGGTGCCCTATCTCTTGAAAAAGGACCGGAACGGCTATCAGGTGATACCGGAGAATATCGGCTTTTTCGATTATCGCCAGGCCGATCCGGTAGCGCCGATGCTGGAAGCGGCCGATGAGGTCGCCCTGGTGCGCGACTGCGCCGTCGGCGCCTTTTTCCACTCTTTTCTGGACAGCGGGCAACTGGCGCAACTGGTTGATGGTTTGCGCCACCAGGGATTTACCTTCCTTGACGCCCGGAGCCTCCCGGTTCGGGAGGTGCTTCCCTCCGCATCGCCGGAGCGGGCGATCGGCGCGATCGACGATAGGGCTGTTTTCTCCGATCCCATCGTGAACGGCGATGCCGTGAACCCTGCTCCCAGTCTATTGCTTGGAAAGGTGGCAGCAGGGGCAGCCGATGCGCTGCCGCTGACCGGAGTTATCTTGACTGCGCTGATTCTGTCAACAGGCATTCTGGTCATCGGCACAAGGTTGGTAGACGCTGTGTCTTCGACTCCATTCCAATCGAAGGCACAGAAAAAGCAATGAACAAAAAGGGAGGTAGGGAAGATGCGCTTTGTGCTGGAGGAGGCTGCAGCATCGTTGCTGCTGTCGCCCGAGGAGTTTCGGGAAGTCCTCGAGATTTTTTTCGAAGAGGCCGAGAAATCACTGGCGGGTATCGACGCTGCGCTGCCCAAAGGGGATGAGAAGGCGCTGAAAGCCCTCTTTCACGATTTAAAAGGGTCTGCCTTCAATTTTCGTATAGATGAAGTGGGCGAAAGGGCGAAAACCCTGGAGGCCTGCGCCGCAACAGGCGATTGGGATCGGATCCATCGAGAATTTCCCCTTCTCCGGGATGAACTGGTTCAGATCAAGAGGATGGTGCAACCACGGTAGAAATCGTTTTTTTGATGGAAAAGGAACTGCTTTCATGTAAAAACGGCGGAAATCATGAAAAAAGCGCTGCAATGTGCTAGCATAGAAGCAACTGCATCATTGTTTTGATCATCAGTGGTCCCGAAAGGCGGGTTCCGGCATGATATCATTTTTGTCGCGCGAACAGGACTACATTCTTTTTAGCTACGGCCTCGGTCTGATCATGTTGGTGTCTGTAGCAGGGAACCTGCGTCAGAGTGAAAACCGGCAGTTTTCCTGGGGCTATTTTGGGTTGTATGGTTTTTCCCTCGGTTTATCCACATGGCTGGATCTGATCGCTTGGGATTTTGGCGATACGACCCCCTTGGCTGCTGGGCGGTTGTTGTTATCGTTGACCGCCTTCATTTCGCTTGTCCTTTTTGTTAAAAGCGGCTTGTCCCAGCAAAAGGGATCGACGCGGACGACTCCAGTTGACTTCCTGTCCGCCATTTTGGTGATCACAGCCTTCGTCATGGCTGGAATGAGCGCCGGCATGGCCGGCTTAACCGTGATTGCGCGCTACGGTTTGATGTTCTTGGTATGGTTAGCCGCCGCCTGGGCTTTGGGTCGTTGCGCCCGAGAGGAAGAGCGGCAAAGGGCCCGCGCCTTGTTTGGCGTGGCCGGCTTCCTCCTGTTGCAGGCTCTTTTGGCCTTTATTGCGCTGGTGGTTTTTTTCACTGGAAATCGACCGAGTCTGCCGTCTCTGATCGCTGTCATCGGGATACCCATTGCGGCCTTGCAACTGTTGCCGGCCATGGGAGCGGTCTCTTTTCTCGGGTGGTATGCCTGGTTGGTTCATGGGCGGGAGCGTCGCCCCTTCATGACCACGGGAAAGTATGGTTGGTGGCGTCCTCTGGCCGCGCTCTACCTGTTGCTTCTGAGCGGCTGGTTCGCTACAGAAATGATCGGCGATGTCGGTGAAGGTCATGCTCGCGAAAACCTCCTGAAGCGAGCGAAGACAGCCGCGGCAGCTATTGATGGGAATATGGTGGCCCGTCTTTCGGCGACAGAGTCTGATCTGGACAATCCCGAATACCGTTCCCTGCGGGAACGGGTTATCGCTATGCGAGGAGCCAACGAAGATGCCCGTTTTGTCTACCTCTTAGGGAAAAACGAAGAGGGGCTGTTCTTTTTTCTTGATTCGGAGCCGGAGAGTTCGGAGGACTACTCACCGCCAGGAGAAAGGTACGCCACTGTGTCACCGCAGTTGCAGGAGAGCTTCGACACCGGTGAGGCTTTTGTCGAGGGACCGCTGCAAGACGATTGGGGAACCTGGGTAACAGGTCACGCTGTGATCCGCGATCATACGACAGATAAGGTTGTGGCCGTTTTTGGCATGGATGTGAGTGACCGCCAGTGGCGAATGACCATCGCCGGTTACCGGATGGTTTCGATCATCGCCACGCTGGCCTTGTTTGGCGTCGTGGAGATTTTCTTCAAGGCCCTATGGTCTACCCGCCGGGCGGCGGAAAAACTGCGGGAGCATGCGGTCCTGGTGCAGGGCGTTGCGGAAGGCTCTCAGCGGTTGTTGACGGTCAGCGACTACAACCAAGCCATCCAGTCGGCCCTCGCCAGCCTGGGTCAGGCGGCAGGCGCTGATCGCGTCTACATTTTTGAACACCATATCCATCCCCAACTTGGAGATTGGGCGATCAGCCAGCGTTTCGAGTGGACAAGGGATGCTGTTTCGCCACAGATCGATAATCCTGAGTTGCAGAATTTCTCCTACAGCGCCCATGGTTTCCTCAATTGGCGCGACGCCCTTGTGGCGGGGCAGCCGATCAGTGGGAGTCGCCGGACCTATTCCGCGGCAGAAGAACGAGTCTTTATTCCGCAAGGGGTGCAGTCATTCCTGGTGGTGCCCATCGTCGCCGGCGGAGACTGCTGGGGCTTTATCGGATTTGATGATTGCGGCCGCGAGCGCAATTGGACCGCCTACGATAAGACGCTTCTCGCAGCGATGGCCGCCGGCATCGGTGGCTTTATCGAGCGCAAAGGGGCGGAGGATGAATTGGCGAGAGCGCGTGATCAGGCGTTGGAGGCGTCGCGGCTCAAATCGGAATTTGTGGCCAATATGAGCCATGAGATCCGAACGCCGATGAACGCCATTATCGGCATGAACGAACTCTTGCTGGAGACAGATCTGGATTTGCAACAGCGTGATTTTGCCGAGATCGTTCATCAATCGGCAGAAGGGTTGCTCCGGATCATCAACGATATCCTGGACTTTTCGAAAATTGAAGCCGGGAAAATGACCCTCGATGAAGCAGCGTTTCATCTCGCCGATACAGTGGAAAGCATCGCCGACATCTTGGCGGCGGGGGCGCGAAAAAAAGAATTGGCGCTGAGCTTGTTCGTCGATCCGGCCATCCCTGCTGTGCTCCATGGCGATGAGGGTCGGTTGCGCCAGGTCTTGTTGAACTTGGGGGGGAATGCCGTCAAGTTTACGGAACGGGGCGGTGTCACCATCCTGATCACACCGGTCGACGGGTCATCTCATGTCCTGCGCTTTGATGTGATCGATACAGGCATCGGTCTTTCCCCGGTGGCGCGGCAGCGATTGTTTCAACCCTTCACCCAGGCCGACGGGTCGACGACGCGCAAGTATGGCGGCACCGGCCTTGGTCTCTCCATATCTCGCCGCATCGTTGAAGGGATGGGTGGGGAGATTGGCGTGGAAAGCGAATACGGGCGGGGGGCGCAGTTCTGGTTTACCCTTCCCTTTGCCGCAGAGGCAGAACCGGCGCAAGCGCCAGCCGTCATCCGGGAAAAAAGGCTGCTCATTATCGCCGAAGGTGGAACCGGCGTCACGCTGACCCGCTACGGCCAGGCGTGGGGTCTCCATTGCCATTGTGTCGGCAATGAGGACGAGGCGGTGAGACGGTTGCGAGAGGCCAGTGAGGCGCAGGCGCCCTTTGATTTTGTCATTGTCGATGATGCGCTGCCCCATCAGCGCTTCTTGGAAACAGCCCTTCGCTACAGAGAAGGCGACCGACGTTCCGCCTTCATCCTGTTGATCGAAATCGACGGACGGGAGCGGGGAGAGGCGGCGCGGGACGCCGGTTTTTTCGACTACCTGATCAAGCCGGTAAAAGGAGCGAAATTCGCCGCCTCTCTGGCGAAGGCAGTGATGCCAGAAGATCAGCAGAGGGACAAGGAAAACTGGCAAGGGCAGCAACCGGAACCGATCGCGGCGGAGATTGGCGACCCATCGTCGTCGCATAAGGGAGAAATCCTGGTCGTCGAGGACAACCGGTCGAACCAGAAGTTGGCCCTGCTTCTGTTGAAACGGCTGGGTTATCAGGGCCATTCTGTGTCCACGGGACGGGAGGCCCTTGCGGCTGTGGCGGACCGTCCCTATTCGCTGGTGCTGATGGATTGCCAGATGCCGGACATGGATGGATATGGGGCGACTGAAGCCATCCGGCGCCGGGAGAAGGAGAGCGGAGGCCACCTGCCCATCATCGCCATGACAGCCAACGCCATGAAAGGAGACCGGGAACGTTGTCTCGCAGCCGGCATGGATGACTATCTGACCAAGCCGATCCGTCCCGACAAACTCCGTGAAATATTGGAACAATGGCTGTCTTTTTCGAATAACTCCTGAAAAAAGATGGATTAACCTGATAATGGAAGAAACCTGTCGTTTTCAGTTGCATTTCACCGAAAATGACAGGTTTTTTTATCTGAAGCGACAAAAGGCGAACCTTATCTTTGATAAATTTGCTGTAGGCTAAACCCTTGGAACGTTTTTTTCTTTTAAGCAATCATTGGGAGAAGCGAGAAAATATATAGTTTCACTTAAATTGACAGTCGATCATGCCTTCGTCTACAATGAGTATACGAGGCAGGATTAAAAATTCTGAATTGTCTAGGAAAACTTTTCAAAAACAATATTTTGCTCTGATATGAATTATGAGGTGATGGAATGTCATCGGCCGTCGAACAGCCGCCTATTCAGATCAATCTTGCCTGGTGCAAGGGCTGCGGAATCTGTTACACCCTTTGTCCCACGAAAGTCCTCGGCGCGGATGAGTTGGGGAAAGTCACGCTCACGCAACCGAAGAAGTGCACGAAATGCAAGATTTGCGAAAATCATTGTCCTGATTTCGCTATTTCTGTCTCAGGGGGGAAGAAAAGTTGACCACTGCACCCAACAAGGCCCGCCTGATGCAGGGCAACCAAGCTTGCGCCGAAGGCGCCATCTATGCCGGCCTCCGGTTCTACGCCGGTTATCCCATCACCCCGTCCACGGAAATTGCGGAAGTATTGGCCGAACGGCTCCCCCAGGTGGGTGGTCGTTTCATCCAGATGGAAGATGAGATCGCCAGTATGGCCGCCATCATCGGCGCTTCCTTGACAGGGACGAAAGCGATGACGGCGACCTCGGGTCCTGGTTTCTCGCTTAAGCAGGAAAACCTGGGCTACGGCATTCTCGCGGAAGTTCCCTGTGTCGTCGTCAACGTGCAACGTCTCGGCCCCTCTACCGGTGGACCGACAGCGCCGGCTCAGGGAGACGTGATGCAGGCGCGCTGGGGAACCCATGGCGACCATCCCGTCATCGCCCTCTGCCCCAACTCGGTGCAGGAGTGTTTTGACCTCACTGTGACGGCCTTCAACCTATCCGAACGGTTCCGCATCCCCGTTCTCTTCATGCTGGATGAGGTCATCGGTCACATGCGCGAGCGGATGGCCATTCCGGACCCTGGCGAATTGGAAGTGAGCGAGCGGAAAAGGACTGCCCTTCCTCCCGACGAGTATGTGGCCTACGCGCCTGTTGATGATACACTGGTTCCGCCTATGGCGAACTTTGGCGAGGGATACCGGTTCCATGTGACTGGCCTGCTGCATGACGAGACAGGGTTCCCTTCCAACAGTTCATCTGTTGTCGGACCTCATCTGGATCGCTTGCACCGCAAGGTGGAACGCGGTCTCGATGAGATCGTCATGGTGGAAGAGATCGAGACAGACGACGCTGATGTCGTCATCGTCGCTTACGGCTGTGTGTCCCGTTCGGCCGCCCACGTTGTGCGCGAAGCGCGCGCCCAAGGGTTGCGCGTCGGCCTGTTGCGCCTGATCACCCTCTGGCCCTTCCCGGTCGATGCCGTTCGACGTGTCGCCGAAGGCGCCCGGGCCATCATCGTGGCGGAAATGAACCTTGGCCAGGTGCTCGATGTGGTCAAGAGCGCCGTCGAAGGGCAGGTCCCCGTCTATGGCGTCTGCCGTGCCGACGGAGAAATGATCGCTCCCGACACCATCCGGGAGAAGGTCGAGGAGGTACTATAAGTGTTTGCCGAAATCGAACAGTATTTCCGCACGAACCGGCTCCCCCATATCTGGTGTCCCGGTTGCTCCAACGGCATTATCGTCAAGTCGATCGTGGAGGCCATTCAGAAGGCTGGCCTCGATCAAGACAAAACGGTCATCGTTTCCGGCATCGGCTGCTCCTCCCGGGCGACGGGCTACTTAAACTTCGATACCCTGCACACCACCCATGGCCGGGCGATTGCCTTTGCCACCGGCGTCAAAGTGGCCAACCCGGAACTGAACGTCTTCGTCATCACCGGTGACGGCGACTGCACCTCCATCGGAGGCAACCACTTCATCCATGCGGCCCGGCGGAACATTGACCTCAATGTGATCCTCTTCAATAACAACATCTATGGCATGACCGGCGGACAGTACTCGCCGATGAGCCCTACAGGGGCAAAGGGAACCACCGCTCCGTATGGTAATATCGAGCGTCCCTTCGATATCTGCAACCTGGCCATCGGCGCCGGCGCCACTTATGTGGCCCGAGGCAACTCCTTCCACACGCACCAGTTGACCGACATCATCCACGCCGGCATCGCCAACAAAGGGTTTTCCTTTGTGGAGGCTCTGGCTGCCTGCCCCATCTACTATGGCCGCAAAAACAAGCAGGGCAGCGCCGCCGACATGCTCAAATGGCAAAAGGACCATTGCTTGTCCAAAGAGGCCGCTGACCGGCTGCCTCTGGAAAAAAAGGAAGGCAAAATCCTTACTGGCGTCCTCCACAACGTATCGGCTCCGGAGTATACGGAGCAGTACGATAAAATCATTTCGAGATTCAAGGAGGCCAACAGCAATGCGTGATAGTTGGGAAATCCGACTGGGCGGCACCGGCGGTCAAGGTCTGATCACCGGGGGGATCATCCTGGCCGAAGCGGCCATCCTCGATGGGAAGAATGCTGTTCAATCCCAGAGTTATGGTCCCGAGTCCCGTGGCGGTTCCTCCAAAGCCGAGGTCATCATTTCTGGCGACCGGATTGACTACATGAAAGTCAAAGATGCTGACCTGCTGCTGGCCATGAGTCCGGAAGCGGCCAAGAAGTATATCGATGAGGTCAAGGAAGAAGGCATCGTCATCCTTGACAGCACCTATATCAAAAACTGCGAGCCAGCCAAGGGGAAAGTTTACCCTGTCGACATCAGCCGTCTGGCCCGCCAGGAAGTGGGCCGTGAAGTGGTCGCCAATATCGTTGCCCTGGCCGTCATCGTCGGCTTGACTGGCGTCGTTTCCCGGGAAGCGCTGGAAAAAGCCGTTCTTTCCCGTATCCCCAAGGGGACCGAGGAGATGAACCTGAAGGCCATCGCCGTCGGTTTCCGGGCGATTGAAGAGGCGTTGAACGCCGCCTAAGTCAAAAACACCGTAAATCCTTTTTTCTCGTGGTCACTCTCGACCCGAGTGGATCAACTAGAGAAGCCCTGTCACGACTCCGATTAAGGCGTGACAGGGCTTTTTTGCGCACAAGAAAGCCGCTTTGGCCTTCGACTGCTGTCATTGGCCAAAGCGGCAGGAGGGCTACCGGCGCCGGATCGCCTCGCGGATATCGACGACGGCGTCGGTGATGGTCCGCAGTTCCCGAATAAACCAGGCAACCAGGCCGATATAGGCCACTATCGCCAAATGAGCCACATTGGCGTGCATCCTCCGGAAGCCTGAACAGTGGTGCATGCGGTCACCTCCCAGCGTTAGCTTACCCCCGGGAGGTCAAATTATTGAGAGATCTGTAGAAGTCAAACAATGGTTCCATCGGAGCCGGATCGGAAAAAGGCATGCCGGTGAAATGAAGAAATCAATAGGGGCAGTAATAAATCGTGTTGTACCCGTCGACAGCCACCAACCGCAGGGGCGTCGTCGATGTCCACACCTTTTGCCGGGTCATCTGGTCGAAATCAAAGAGGTACAGCTCGTATTTCGACGCATCGGCCGTTGACGTCCCTTCCGATTTGGCGTCGATCATGTAGAAGAGCTTGCTGTCTCGATTCCAGGCGTAGGTGAAGCGGGTGTCGATGGGCAGGTTATGGAGTTTTACCCGTCGCCAGCCGAAGAAGGAGGTGATCTCTCGGTTGGCCGCGATCAGGTCATAGCTGTTGGAAACCTTGGCTCCCGCTTCAGCAGGAACAGGCCCTTCTTTGGACCCTGTCGATACAGCGCCTGCCGCTGGCTGATACTGGCGAAGGATGATCAGTCGCTCGTTGGGCGAAGCGCAGAGGAAACGGTTGGATTCGGCGCTGTCAAAGCCGGTAAGCCAGCGGATGCTGCTATCGGAGTGCGGCCGGATCTCACCGACATGGTGACGGCCTGTATCGATGCCATTGGCCGTAACTTCCGTTTCCATAATGATCGTCGAGGGGTATTTGAGCCAGGCCATCGGCGCAACAGCTTTGCCGAGGTCGGTCATCTTCAGCAGTTCCCTTGTCTCCGGGGCGTAGCGATAGATCTCACACCGCTCCGGTGAGGAGTATTGGCTGAAAATGAGATAGCTGCTGTCCGGCGACCAGCGGGGGGAGCGGAGGTCGGCGCCCATGCTGACTGGGGTGCGGTTGTTGGTCTTGACCTCATAGATGAAAAGGGGATTGTCGAGGGCGATGTAATTGTCGTCAGGCGACCAGATGGGCAGGTTGGGGCGCTTGTCCGACTGGTGAATGTTCTTGACCTCGCCGTCGTTGACGCGGGCCAGGCTGACCGTGTAGGTGAGGGCGCCCCCGTCTTTCGGGTGAGTGATCGTTCCAAAGGTCACCATGTTGTCATCGGGGCTCCAGGCGATGGCGGGGAAGAACTCTGTCCCGTCGTCATCGGTCAACCGGTGCAACCGGATCGACTGTTTCGTTTTCATGTTGACGATAAAGAGACTGTTGCGCGTGGTGAAGGCCATGCGCTCTTTTTTGTTGCTGAAAGTGATGCTGGACCATTGGATCTCGTCCTTAGCGGCGGCATCGGTCGTTTTTTTCTCCGGCGTCGGCTTTGAGTCACCGAGGCCGGGCGTGCGAACCGTGTAAGAAGCGAGCGCCTGGTCACAGACCTCGCGCAGGTCGACAAGATGGTAGCCGGCGGGGGGAACGTCCACTGGCGGAAGGGTCTTCGCTTCGACCCACTGGGTGTCCGGCCCGGGAACGATGCTATCGGCCGTCGTCAAGGGGAAGCGCTTGTTCGTGGCGAGGTTATAGGCAGCAAGGGCAACGATGAGCAGGGCGGCAAGCAAGGGGATTCCGGGCTTAAGGCGTTTCATGGAAGACCTCCTGGTGGTGATGGCCACATTTTAGATTCTGTCTGGACTAGACCTGAATTAGACAAAAGCTATCGAATTCCTGCCGATTAAAGCGAAACTTGTGGCGCTTGTCCTGTTTCCTCCCCTTTGATCATAGGGTGTAGAAGGAAATAGGCGAAAGGGAACGGCGATGAAGGGGGAGCTTTCGCGAGTGAAACAGAACAAGAGAGGAGTGGCGTAATGGCTTCTATCTGGCACTGGAAGCCGATCCGATATGGTTTGCTCCGTGCGGCGGCAGTCCTGATCGTCGGGATGATGATCACCGGTATCCTCGTCTGGCGGTTGTCGGGTCCCGTATACTTTTTCAGTCCCTGGATAATGTTTCTGCTCGGGGCGGCGGCTCTCGCCGGAGGTTATCGGGCGGCCCGCCTGGCCAAGAGGCGCGGGGGGCTGCAGGGACTTTCTGTTGGGGCGTTGCTGGCGCTGTTCTGTATGTTTTTTTGGTCTGTAACAGGGAGCTATTCGCTCGTGACGGCTGGTCTCGACGCCCTTTCTTTAATGGCCCTGGGCGGCGTAGGCGGCATGCTGGGCGCCTTTTCAATCGAGAGAGGACGGACGATCCGAGCCGGCCGGTGACGGAATAACCCCATATATGTCCGCGCAATCTAGTTCTGGAAGCCTGACCGGCAGAACAGAATTAAACGAGACGGAGGCGCGCATGGACTGGGGAATGATTGCGGGTATCCTCAATATCATTGTCATCAATCTTGTCTTGAGCGGCGATAACGCGGTCGTCATCGCGATGGCCAGCAAAGGCTTGCCGGAGGAGTACAGAAAAAAAGCGATCTTTTGGGGGGCTGCCCTGGCGGTCGTCTTGAGGATTCTCCTTACCTTTCTAGTGGCTTTGTTGCTGCGCGTCCCTTTGATCCAGTTGGTTGGCGGACTGTTGCTAGCCTGGATTGCCCTTAAGCTGTTGTACCCGGAGAAAGAGACGAAAAACATGGAGGAGGCCACTGATGACTTCAAAAAAGTGCTGTTTACGATTCTCGGCGCTGATCTCCTGATGAGTCTCGACAATGTCCTCGCTGTGGCCGGAGCGTCACAAGGAAACTTCTATCTGCTCGTCTTCGGGTTGTTATTGAGTATCCCCATTGTTTTGGTTGGGAGCACCTTTTTATCGAATCTGCTCTCACGGTATGCTTGGCTTGTCTATGTCGGTTCCGGGATACTGGCTTGGACAGCAGGGAAGATGATTGTTGAAGACAAAAGCGTGGGACCCTTTCTGGAACACTTGCCCATATCGGAGTATCTTGTTCCCTTGGCGATAACGGCGATAGTCATCTTGGTCGGTAAATGGATCCGGGACAGGGCATTGGCTGCCGAAGGGAGTTGAAAGAAAAAAAGACACGAACGGTTGAAAGGCTGCTTTCAGAACAAGCAGCCTTTCCGTATGCCTCCATCGTGTCTCGATAAACGGTCTAATAATCAAAATCCAAGTCCGGACAGCACCTTGCGCAATTCCTTTGCGCTGTGCCGCAGCAACCCTTCTTCCTCGTCACTCAGGGGCAGGTCAAGGATCCGTTCCCGGCCGCCGGCGTGGACGAGGCTCGGCAGGCTGAGGCAGACGTCGTCGATCCCATAGTGACCGTCGATGAGGCTCGAGATCGTCAGCACCGAGTGTTCGTCGCGCAGGATGGCCTCGCAGATGCGCCGGACGGCAAGGGCGATGGCGTAGTAGGTGGCGCCTTTGCGTTCAATGATGTGATAGGCCGCTGTTTTCGTCTCTTCAAACAATGCTTGACGGTCCAGGGGCGCTTTGCCGAAGAATTCGATGTGATCCAGGTCGGCGCCGGCGATGTTGGCCAGGCTCCAGAGGGGCACCTCTGTGTCGCCGTGTTCGCCGGCGATGTAGGCGTGCACATTGCGCACATCGACACCAAAATGGCGGCTCAAGGTATAGCGGAGACGGGAACTGTCCAGGACGGTGCCGGAACCGATCACCTGCCGGTGTGGCAGGCCGCTGACTTGGAGGGCCACATAGGTCAGGATGTCGACCGGGTTGGCCACCATCAACAGGATGGCGTCAGGGCAGTGCTTCATCAATTCAGGGATGGCCTGTTTGAGGATGGCTGCGTTTTTACTCGCCAGATCCAACCGCGTTTCTCCCGGCTTCTGATTGGCGCCGGCGGTGAAGATGACGATGCGCGAGCCCTTGCAGTCGCTGTAGTCGCCCGAAACCACCTCAACGGGGCTCACAAAGGACACGCCGTGGTTTAAGTCCATGGCTTCCCCTTCAGCCTTCTTCCGGTTGATGTCCACCAGGACCAGTTCGGAAACCGTCGAGGCGCTGAGCAGACCGAAAGCGGTGGCTGCGCCCACATTGCCGGTGCCGATGATAGAGACGCGAACATCCATGGCAAAAGTTCACCTCGCCCTTAGTATGTCCGGTTCCGGCTTTCGCCCGACCACTTATGGCATTGATTCGAGCTGACGCAGTTGGGTGAGCCCATTGACCAGCAATGTGAGGGTTTCATTTACTGGCGTGGCGACGCCATGACGGCGGCCGTAGCGCGCCACCGCCCCGTTGATGGCGTCGATCTCTGTCACCCGGCCGGCTTCCATGTCTCGGAGCATGCTGGAACGGTTGGCGGCCGTTGCCAGAGCAACGGCCTTTGCCCGCTCGACAGGCGCGGGAGAGAGGACGATGCCGGCAGCCGTCGCCACCGCCGCCGCTTCAGCGACCGCCTCGGTCATCAGGCAGGCCAGCGCCGGTGATTCCAGCACTTTGCCGTTGGGAATGCCGGCGATGGTCGTCAACGCGTTGATGCCTACGTTGATGAGCAGTTTATCCCACAACAGTCCCGTCACATTGCCGCTGGCCGCCGCGTTCAACCCGGCCCGGTTGAAGGCCGTCGCGATCGCCACAATCCGTTCGGAGTGAAGGCCTCCCGGCTCTCCCAGGTGGGTCTGTCCCCGCCCGGTCAGCCGGACACTGCCAGGGCCGACAAGGAGGGCGCCGAAGGAACTGGTTCCCACCAGCACCCGTTCGGCGCCCCAGCGCTCCGCCAGGATCTCGGCATTGCCCAGGCCGTTTTGCAGCGTGAGCAGGGAGGTGTGGGGGGCCAGGAGCGGCCCCAAACCCTTGGCAGCAACGGCTGTATCGGTCGCTTTGACACAGAGGATGACCAGATCGGCCGGACCAATCTCGGCGGGACAGGTGGTGGCGCGCACCGGGATGGTCAACGGTTCGTCCGTTCCTCCCGGAGCATCCAATCTGTTCAGTCCGCTCAGGCGAAGGCCTTCTTTGTTCATCTGCTCCACATGGGCGGTCTTTCGAGCGATGAGGGTCACATCGGCGCCGGAGCGAGCGAGGAGGCCGCCGTAGAGGCAGCCCATAGCGCCGGCGCCCACCACGGCGATGAGCATTAATAGAGTCCTTTCATCTCGTCGTCCATGCCGAAGCTGTGTTCCCGGTCGGGAAAGACGCCGTCGGCCACTTCCCGGGCGTACTCATTGAGCGCCGACCGGATGACAGGGCCCGTCTGGGCGTATTGCTTGACGAATTTGGGGATGAAACGATCATACATTCCGAGCAGGTCCTGGATGACGAGGACCTGGCCGTCACAGAAGGGGCCGGCGCCGATGCCGATGGTCGGGATGGAAAGGCTGTCGGTGATCGTTCGGGCCAGGCCGGCGGGGACACATTCGATGACGACGCTGAAGGCGCCGGCCGCCTCCAGCGCCAAGGCGTCTTTCAGCATCTGCTCGGCTGCTTCCTCTGTCTTCCCCTGGACCTTGAAACCGCCCAGTTGGGCCGCCGTCTGCGGGGTGAGACCGATGTGGCCCATGACGGGGATGCCGGCGTCGACGAGAGCGCGGACCGTTGGGGCGATGTGGGTTCCCCCTTCGATCTTGACGGCTTCAATGCCGCTTTCCTTCAGCATGCGGTTGCCGTTGCGAATGGCGTCTTCAGGAGAGACATTGTAGGTTCCGAAGGGCATGTCGGCGACGATCAGGGTGTTCTTTGCGCCCCGAACGACAGGCCGGCAGTGATGGATCATTTCTTCGAGGGTGACCGGAACGGTGCTGTCATAGCCCAGAACAACCATCCCCAGGGAATCGCCGACCAGGATGATCTCGATGTCGCTCTCATCGACAAGGCGGGCGAAGGGGTAGTCATAGGCGGTGATCATGCGCAGCCGTTTGCCTTGCTTTTTCACTTCTTTGCACTGGGGCAAGGTGAGCTTCTTGGCCAAAACCAATTCCTCCTGTCTGTTTCGCTTTCTATAGACGCCCCTTTGGACGTCGAAAATGCGCTGCCGTCGCTGAAGAGGGGCGGTCAGCCGCTTTCCAATTCTCCCTGCCAGTTAGTTATGCCGCCACGGAAATTTTTCACACCAGAGAAGCCCTGTTTGCGGAGCGTTTGAACGGCCATTCGGCTGCGCATGCCGCTGGCGCAGATGACGACGATACTGTACTGCCGGTATGGTTCCAACTCGGTCAGGCGCTGTTTCAACTCCTGGAGGGGAATGTTGTGGGCACCAACGGGCCGGCGGGTTTGGTGTTCACGGGCGGTTCGGACGTCGAGCAGGAGCGCTCGCTTCTCCTCCGCCAGGATGCGCGCCGCCTGATCATAGGAGATATCTTCTGCGTCGCCGCCGAAAACATAGCGCGCCGCCAGCCACAAGGCGAGGGCGGCAAAAGCGGTAATGACGATCGTTAGCGCCAATTCCATGTGGGAACCCCCTGTCTGCTTAGTATTTTTCCCTTTTGGTCTCACCGATCTGTTATTTTTTATGGAGCCGCCCCATTCTCCTCCATTTTCTCCCCTCTGGTGGATTGAATCGTCGAAATACCGGGGATATAATGGTAACGCTACGGGGAAAGGGGTTAGAATTCCGATGAACGAAGAGATTAATGTCGAATATCTACACGTTGAAATCCTGGACAAGGCCTTCAACGATGTGAGTGAATATGTAGGAAAATCCAACCATGAGGCCGGCGGCCTGCTCCTGGGCGATGTCTTTTTTCAGGAACGTTCAGGGATTTTAGGGGCCCTTGTTCGCGTGGACACCTTCCTGCCGGCCCTGAACGCCGAGCCGGTCCATACGAGTCTCAAGCTGACAGAAGCCGATTGGAAGGAGTGGGAGCGCCTGCGCAAGCTGGCGCCGAAACTGCAGGTTCTCGGCTGGGTGCACAGCCATCCCGGCTGCGGCCTCTTCTTTTCCGGTCAGGATTTGACGATTCAGCAGGAGTATTTTTCCCGGCCCTGGCACATCGGCTGGGTTGTCGATCCCCAGTCAGGCACCCATGGCTTTTACCGCTGGCGCAAAGGCGCCATGGTGGCCACAGAAGACTGGCAGGCGATCCAGGTTACCCGTTCGGCGCGCACCCAACCGGTGCCGCTTTACCCTCGTTCGGCGCCAGTTGGCAAAAATCCTGCCTTTTCCAGTCCCAACGCCTATGGAGCGAAGGCCAGCGTCCGTTTCGGAGAAGGGCCTGCCGCCGAAACAGCTGCCGCGTCCGGCGCTCTGTCGCAGAATTCGGCGC
The DNA here is from genome assembly GCF_009877435.1 of Heliomicrobium gestii. Lineage (NCBI taxonomy): Bacteria > Bacillati > Bacillota > Clostridia > Eubacteriales > Heliobacteriaceae > Heliomicrobium > Heliomicrobium gestii. Next base: position 83,336 of record NZ_WXEX01000003.1, read on the forward strand.
AGCCTGGCGCGCCGCTTCCTCGTTTCGAACGACCGATTGAGGAAACGGCCCGGATGATGTTCGCTGTTCCCGAGCAGGCAGGGAATGTGGCTGCGGAAAAAGGAAAACCTGTCCTTGTCATTGATGACACTGTCGCCGGTTCGTCCCTTCCGGTCATCACCAATGATCGATTGCGGGGATCGCGCGATCCGCTCAAAGATATGCCGCCGGAGGCGCGAGCGCGTGGACGACGGGGGGAGAGCGCCTGGAAGCGGGCGGCCATGACCGTGGGTATGGGTCTATTGATCTTTTTGGGGGCGGCCCTGGTGACTGTCGGTGTATACACCCTGTGGTGGAAATAGCCGCAACGCCTGTGACGTTCCTCCTTGCGACGTTTGTGAATAGTCGAACAAATGGGTCTGTGCAGGAATTCCGTCAAGATCGAACGAATACTTTCTGAACACATACCGGTTCAAAGGGCGAGCCATCGGATTTTCAGTTGGCAACGGACGATCCCTCTCGGCGAAATTCGTACAGGTGGTGCATGAACCCATGATCGACCAGATTCCCGCCCTGATCGCCGGCGAGCGACGAGTGGCAGCCAAGATGATCACCCTCGTAGAAAACGGCGGCCCCGAAAAACAGGAGTTGCTGAAAGCGCTTTACCCCCATACGGGCAAAGCCTACGTCCTCGGCATCACCGGCTCGCCGGGCGCAGGCAAATCAAGCCTGACTGACCGCCTGATCTCGGGCTTGCGCAAACAGGGCAAGAAAGTCGGTGTCGTCGCTGTCGACCCGACGAGCCCCTTCACGGGCGGCGCCATCCTTGGTGACCGCATCCGCATGAATGAGCACTACATGGACAAGGATGTCTTCATCCGCTCCATGGGCACCCGGGGCAGCCTTGGCGGCTTGGCCCGGGCGACAAAAGAGGTGCTCAAGGTCCTCGACGTCTTTGGCTGTGACTACATCCTCGTCGAAACGGTCGGCGTCGGCCAGTCCGAACTGGAGATCATGACCGCCGCCGACACCACCGTCGTCGTGCTCACCCCTGGCGCCGGCGACTCCATCCAAGCCATCAAGGCGGGCATCATGGAGATTGCCGATGTTTTCGCTGTCAACAAGGCTGATCTGGAAGGGGCCGATCGTGTCGTCACCGAGATCGAGGTGATGCTTGATCTGGGCGCCCGCACCCGCCCCGGCACCCAGGAGTGGCGTCCCCCTGTCGTGCGCACGGTGGCCATGCGCGACAGCGGCATCGACCAACTGCTCGATGCCGTCCAGAAGCACCGTGATCACCTGGAGACGACAGGAAAACTCGCCGACGAACGAAAACAGCGGATCAAGTTGGAACTGCGCGAAGTGATCGAGCATCACATCAAGGATCTGATCCGGAATAAAGTGGAGAAAACAGGCGAGTGGGACCGGATTCTCGACGAGGTGATCCATCGCACCCTCGATCCGAATACGGCGGCTGAACAGGTGCTGGAAAAAGGGCTCGCATCGGGGGAGCCTCAGTAACCCTTTGGGGCAAACTTGACAAAAGGAACCAAAGTCCCTAAGATAAAGGAATAATCCATCGGTTGAAAACGACGATGGGGAGGAGTACACCGTTTTAAACCCTGCAGAGAGGCGACCCAGGGGTGTTCCCCTGGCTGAAAGGTCGCCGGGTGGCGCGGTGGAAGTCGTCCCGGAGTGCCGCGAGGCCGGTTGGACCCGTTATCGTCCCCCAAGAGCGCTTTTTCGACCGCGGCGATTCGCCGGCGGCCGGAAGAACAAAGGTGGTACCGCGGAGCACTCCGTCCTTTGCCGGACGGGGTGCTTTTTGTATTTTTTGCGCGACCGGAGATTTTTCCGGCGCAGGGTAAGCGGACCGATAGGAAATCAACGGGAGGAAGGATTCAAGTGAGCGAAGCGACATCTTCCGGTTTGTCCAAAACTTATGATCCCAAACAGGTGGAAGCCATGCGCTATGCCTGGTGGAGTGAGAAGGGCTTTTTCAAAGCCGACGTCAAAGGTGGCGGCAAACCCTTTTCGATCGTCATGCCTCCGCCGAACGTGACGGGAAGCCTGCACCTGGGCCATGCCCTTGACAACACCCTTCAGGACATCCTTTCCCGCTTTAAGCGGATGCAGGGCTACAACGTGCTCTGGGTTCCCGGCACTGACCATGCCGGCATCGCCACGCAAGCCAAGGTGGAAGAAGCCCTGTCCAAGGAAGGCGTCTCCAAGTACGACCTCGGCCGCGATGCCTTTTTGGAGCGGGTTTGGGATTGGAAACACCAGTACGGCAACCGCATCACGACCCAACTGCGCACCCTGGGCACCTCCTGCGACTGGAGCCGGGAGCGCTTCACCATGGATGAGGGCTGTTCCGAGGCTGTCCAGGAGGTCTTCATCCGCCTCTACGAAAAAGGCTTGATCTACCGGGGCAACCGGATCATCAACTGGTGCCCCAAGTGCCAAACGACCATCTCCGACATCGAGGTGGAGCATGAGGAGCGCGGCGGCCACCTCTGGCACATCCGCTATCCTGTCCAAGGCGGCGACGGCGAAGTCGTCGTGGCGACAACCCGACCCGAAACGATGCTTGGCGACACGGCGGTAGCCGTCCATCCCGACGATGACCGCTACAAGCACCTGATCGGAAAAATGGTCGTCCTGCCTATCGTCAACCGGCCGATCCCTGTCATCGCCGACGCCTACGTCGATCCCGCCTTCGGCACCGGCGTCGTCAAGATCACGCCGGCCCATGACCCGAACGATTTTGAGGTGGGCCTGCGTCACAACCTTCCCCAGATCACTGTCATGACCAAGGAAGCCCTCATGAACGATGAAGCCGGCCCCTACGCCGGGTTGGACCGCTATGAGTGCCGCAAGCGCATCGTCGGCGATCTGGAGGCCCAGGGGTATCTGGTGAAAGTCAACGACCATGTCCACGCCGTCGGCCAGTGTTACCGCTGTGACACCGTCGTCGAACCGATGGTGTCTCCCCAGTGGTTTGTCCGCATGAAGCCCCTGGCCGAGCCGGCGATGGAGGTCGTCAAGGACGGGCGGCTCAAGTTCGTGCCTGAGCGGTTTACGAAGATCTACTTGGGCTGGCTGGAAAACATCCGCGACTGGTGCATCTCCCGGCAGCTCTGGTGGGGCCACCGCATCCCCGTCTGGTACTGTGATGACTGCGACTACATCTACTGCGGCCGCGCCGACGAGCGTCCCGACGTCTGTCCCAAATGCGGCGCCAGTCACTTTGAGCAGGATCCCGATGTGCTCGACACCTGGTTCTCCTCTGGCCTTTGGCCCTTTTCCACCCTCGGCTGGCCGGAAAAAACAGAGGAACTGGCCAAGTACTACCCCACGTCGGTCCTCGTCACAGGCCGGGACATCATCTTCTTCTGGGTGGCCCGCATGGTCTTCCTGGGCCTCGAATTCATGGGCGAAGTGCCCTTCCGCGAGGTCTTCATCCACGGTCTCATCCTGGACGCCCAGGGGCGCAAAATGTCCAAGTCCCTCGGCAACGGAGTCGACCCCATTGAGGTCATTGACCAGTATGGCGCTGACACGCTGCGGTTCATGCTCGTCACCGGCAACACGCCCGGCAACGACATTCGCTTCCAATTTGAGCGGCTAGAGGGAACCCGGAACTTTGCCAACAAGATCTGGAACGCCTCGCGCTTTGTTCTCATGAACTTGGAGGGCTTCAAGAGCCACCAGCCTTGGGGCGAACTGACCCTGGCTGACCGCTGGATCCTTTCCCGGTACAACCGCCTGATCGGCGAAACGACGGCGGCGCTGGAACAATACGATCTGGGCGAGGCGGCTCGCCTGATCTATGAATTCCTCTGGAACGAATACTGTGACTGGTATATCGAACTGGCCAAACCGCGCCTCTATGGCAAGGAGCCCGGCGCCAACGACGCCGCCGCATCGCGCCAGACGGCCCAGAAGGTGCTCGCCCATGTGTTGCGCGGCACGCTGGAACTGCTCCACCCCTTCATGCCCTTCCTCACCGAAGAGATCTGGCAGCAGTTGCCCCACCATGGCGAATCGATCATGATCGCCCCCTGGCCCGAAGGGGAGCCTGAGTTCATCAACGCCTCTGTGGAGGAAGAGATGGCCCTGGTCATGGATGTCATCCGCGCCATCCGCAACATCCGGGCCGAGATGAACGTGGCGCCGGGCAAGCGGGCTGAGGTGATCCTGGTCAGCGGCAACGAGGAGCACCGCCGGGTCCTGGCCGGTGGCGCTGCCTACATCGTCAACCTGGCCAGCGCTTCCGAAGTGGAGATCGAAGGGACCGGCTACGGACAGCCCGAAGGGGCGGCGACGGCCATCGTCGGTGACACATCCATTTACCTGCCCTTGAAGGGGCTCATTGACCTGACCAAAGAGATCGACCGCCTGACGAAGGAGTTGCGGGCCGTTGAATCAGAGGTGCGCCGCCTCGGCGGCAAGCTGAACAACGCCGGCTTTATCGCGAAGGCGCCGGCGGAAGTGGTCGCCAAGGAACGTGAAAAGGAAGGGGAGGCGCTCCGGAAAAAATCGGCTCTGGAGGAACGCCTGCGCACCCTCACATCACTGGGGACCTGATGGAACGAGCAATGAAACAGGAGCCAAAAAGAGAGCGGGAGCAGCATGCTGCTCCCGTTGTCACTTCGACTTGTCACAATGGGGCCTCCGGGCAAGAGGGGCACGCTGCCAGTCACGATGCCTCTTTCGCCGATGCGCTGGCCTACTTGAAAGACTTGACCAAGTTCGGCTTTAACTTCGGCCTGGGTCGCATTACCGAGTTGTTGCGCCGCCTCGGCGACCCGCACCGCCGGGAGCGCCCCGCTTTTATTCATGTCGGCGGCACGAACGGCAAAGGCTCCACCTCGGTGATGACCGCCGCCGTTTTGCAGGCGGCGGGCCATCGGGTCGGCCTGTTCACATCGCCCCACCTGCACTGTTACACGGAACGGACACGCATCAACGGCGAGCCCATCGCCAAGGCGAAAATGGCGGCGCTGATCGCCGAGCTGCGCCCTCACCTGGAGGCGATGGTGGCCGAAGGCTTTGAACACCCCACCGAGTTTGAGGTCTGGACGGCCTTGTCTCTGCTTTATTTCGCCCAGGAAGACGTCGATGTGGTCGTCCTTGAGGTGGGGCTTGGCGGGGCCATCGATTCGACAAACGTGGTGACGCCGATCGTAGCCTGCATCACCAATGTCACCTTTGACCACATGGATTACCTGGGCACGACGCTGCCGGAGATCGCCGCCGTCAAGGGGGGGATCGTCAAGGCCGGCGCGCCGCTGGTGACTGCCAGCGAAGAGGCCCCTGTGCTGGCGGTGCTCCGGGAGAAGGCGGAACAAGTCGGCGCGCCGGTCATCCAGGTGGTGCGCCGGGGACCGATACTGCCCAAAGCCATCCAGGTCCGGTGGGAACCTGTAGCGGGCCAGGAGCGGGAGAGGATCGTCGTCGAGGGCCGTCTCGGCCTCTACGGTCCCCTAACGCCGCCCCTGACAGGCAAGCACCAGCAGGTGAATCTGGCAACGGCCGTGGCGGTGCTGGAAGCGGCAAAGGAGAAGGGCTTTGACTGGCGACCGGATCACCTGGCGTCGGGGCTGCGCCAGGTGACCTGGCCGGGTCGACTGGAACGTCTCGGTTCCTTTCTGCTCGACGGCGCCCACAACGTGGCCGGCGCGTTGGCCCTGGCCGGTGCGCTCCGAGAAGAAGGCGCCGGGAAGCGTGTCTTCGTCCTGGGCATGCTGGCCGACAAAGAGCGCGAGCGCGTCGTCGAGATCTTGGCCCCCCTGGCCAACGCCATCGTGGTGACGCGGCCCAACAGCCCTCGCGCCGGCGAATGGCAGGCCTTGGCCTCCCTGGCAGCCAGCCGCTGCCCGCGCGTCTTTGTCGTCGACGACATCGGCGATGCCCTGGAGAAGGCTCGGCAACTGGCCCCATCGACGCCGGCAGCCGTTGTCGGCGAACCCCCCCGTTTAGCGGCGCCGATCGTCGTCACCGGATCGTTGTACATGGTGGCAGAGGCGAGGAATGTGATCCTTTCTGACGAATGTAATCGAAGATTTTACGAAAAATGAGATGGTGGCTTCACCATCTCATTTTCTGCTGATATAATAGTTGGGGTGTGCGCGTAAAGATTAGGTTATGGATGTTAGCATTTCGTAAAAATCAGGAAGAAGGGTTTAAACAACATGCTGCTGTCATTGAAGCCCCGGGAAGACAAGTTCTTCACGCTCCTGGAACAAAGTGCCCGCATCGTTCACCGCGGTTCTACCGTCTTTCAATCGCTGATGAAGGATTACCAACTCCTATCGGTCAAAATGGCTGAGATCACTGAGGTCGAACATGAAGGTGACGACATCACCGCAAATATCTCTGACCAACTGAATTCCACCTTCATCACACCGATCGACCGGGAAGACATCTACACCTTGAGCAACCGGCTGGATGACATCCTCGATAACATTCATGGAACGATTGAACGCATGCATCTCTATCAAACGGGCGAACCATCGGAAGATCTTGTCGTGCTCGTCGACGTGCTGTCTGAGGCCACCAAACTGCTTGTTTCGGCTTTTGAATCAATGCGCAACATCCGCAAGGAACAGGAAAAGATCATCGAAACCTGCGCCCGCATCAAGCAGTGTGAGAGCGATGGCGACCGCATCTACCGGCGCGGCATGGCCAAGCTCTTTAAAGAGATCAATGAGCCCATCGAACTGATCAAATGGAAAGAGATCTGGGAACGAGTCGAAGACGCCATCGATAACTGCGAGCATGTGGCCAAGATCGTCAAAGGAGTCGCCCTCAAGAATGCCTAACATTGAAATTGTTGTCTTTGCTGTCGTATTGTTGGCTCTCGCCTTTGACTACATCAACGGTTTTCATGATACGGCCAACGCTGTCGCCACATCGGTCTCCACGCGCGCGATCTCGCCGAGCAACGCCATCCTGCTGGCAGCGGCGATGAACTTTGCGGGCGCCCTCTCTGGCACGGCGGTGGCCAAGACCATCGGCTCTGATATTGCCGACCCGACAGCAGTCACGCTGTCGGTTATCCTGGCGGCTCTCGTTGGCGCGATTTTTTGGAACCTCCTCACCTGGTACTACGGCATTCCCTCGTCCAGTTCCCATGCCTTGATTGGTGGCGTCATCGGCGCTGTTGTGGCTGGACAAGGAGCCAGTCATCTCAAGTGGGCCGGCATCCAAAAGATTGTGTTCATCCTGCTTGCCTCGCCGATCATGGGGCTGGTCGTCGGCTTCTTCATGATGACAGCGCTTTGGTGGCTGTCGCGCAAACAGACGCCGGGCCGGGTCAATCAGCGCTATCTGCGCCTGCAGATTCTGGCGGCGACGGCGGCGGCTTTTTCTCATGGCTCCAACGACGCTCAGAAGTCGATGGGCATCATCACCATGGCCCTTTTCAGCACCGGCATGATCGCCACCTTCGAGGTGCCCAAGTGGACCATCTTTGCCTGCGCCATGGCGATGGCCCTTGGCACGGCCGTCGGCGGCTGGAAGATCATCCGCACCATGGGCGGACGGATCGTCAAGTTGGAGCCGATCAACGGTTTTGCTGCTGACGTGAGTTCCGCGCTGGTCATCTACGGCGCTTCGACGCTAGGCATGCCTGTAAGTACCACACACGTTGTTTCTTCGTGTATAATGGGGGTAGGCTCGGCCAAACGCGTCTCTGCCGTTCGTTGGGTCGTGGCCAAGCGGATCGTCACCGCCTGGATTTTTACCATACCGGCCTCGGCCGCTGTCGCAGCTTTGTCTTACGCAGTGATCCATCGGTTAATCGGTATCTAGAAAGAAGGGATTTGGCGTGAAAACCCTGAAAATCCCCGAAGCCACAATCATCCGGTTGTCCATGTATTCCCGCTATCTGAGCCAGGTGGAGGAGCGGGGCGTGCAAATGATTTCTTCGGGAGAGATCGCCGAAGGGGTGGGCGTGAGTCCCGCCCACGTTCGCAAGGATCTGGCCTATTTCGGGGAATTTGGCACTCGCGGTGTCGGCTACAATGTGGACGAACTGCAACACCACATCTTAAACATCCTCCGGCTGAACCGGGAGTGGCGCGTCGTCATCGTCGGCGCCGGTCATCTCGGCTCTGCGCTGGCCATGTACCGGGGCTTCCAAGAACGGGGCTTCCACCTCGTCGGGATTTTTGACAGCGACCCCGCTAAAATCGGGCAGACCTATGACGATATCACCGTTCAACCCATCGATGAATTGGACAGGACAGTGAAGGAAAAGCAGGTGGGCATCGGCATCATCACCGTCCCGGCCACAGTGGCCCAGGAGGTCGCCGATATCCTCGTCTCCGCCGGCGTGGACGCTCTCTTGAACTTCGCCCCCTGTGTCTTGAACCTGCCGCCTCGGATCGAGTTGCGCAATGTCGATCTGTCGGTGAACCTGGAGGTATTGACCTTCAATCTGGGTTCGCGGGGCAAGCTGTAAACCGGGTTCTCTTCGATTCGGAGTCCTTTTTCTAATGTGATAACCTGCGCTACTTATTCCGTAGACATAGCAACGCTTGTTTCGTATATTTACTTATGGATATTCAGATCAGAAACTGAAATGAAAGAAAGTTACCCCTTATGGTAGTCCTGTTCACTACTATAGGGGGTAACTTTTTTGCTTTTATAATAAGCGCAGGTAAGGCACTTAAATGCATGGCACGAGTGAATAAAAGAGGTAGCTTTTTTTCATAAAAAAACGACACAATGCCAGACTAGAGAATGACCATATCGTGACAAAGGAGGAGCATTACCGCTATGTCTGATCCCTACGCCAAAGGCATGCTCCGCGTCCATCCCTACGCCAAGAAAAAGGATGTCGTCGGCGAACTGGTGGCCATCCTCGAAGGGAAGCTGGAGAATCGCGGGCTGCAACTGATCAAGCCCATCTCCCGCGCCTTGGCCGAGGATGAGATTCACGAGATCATCGTCACCGACGAATTCGAGGCCGGTCCAGGGAAGCAGGTGGACCGCATCGCCTACCTCGGTTTCTTCGAGGTGAAAGGGGGCGGCGTCATTGTTACCGGCGACCCGGTTTTTTTAAAAGGGAAGCTCCTCGGCCATATCGCCGGTTTCGACGAGACCCATATGCCCAACCACATCAATATTGTGATCAAATCAGATGAGCGTCAATCAGGCGTGTCCATCGGCGCTGAGATCGGCCAGCAACTGCTGATCAAAAGTCCCGACTGAAAGAGAATTCCTGGTCAATCAACCGTCAAAAAAGCACATTTTTTTCCCAGCCTCGGTGAAACTAGCGATGAGTTTCAAGGGATTCGCACTTTCAGGAGGTGAAGGGATGTCTGTAGAAGCAAAACTGCAGGAGATGGGAATCACGCTGCCGGAAGCGCCCAAGCCAGTGGCCGCCTATGTGCCGGCTGTCAAGGCGGGAGATTTCATCTACACGTCAGGGCAGATCCCCTTTGTTAACGGCGAGTTGAAATACAAGGGCAAAGTGGGCAAGGATCTGACGGCGGAGAAGGCCTATGAAGCGGCAAAGGTTTGTTGCCTGAACTGCCTCGGCGTGATCAAGGGGCAGGTGGGCGATCTCAACCAGGTCAAAAAGATCGTCAAAGTGACAGGCTTCGTCAACAGCGCAGCCGGATTTCAGGGCCAGCCCGGCGTCATCAACGGCGCTTCCGAGTTGTTGGGCCAACTCTTTGGCGACAAAGGGCAACACGCCCGCTCCGCTGTCGGCGTCAATGAACTGCCGCTCGACGCCGCGGTGGAAGTCGAGATGATCGTGCAAGTTTAAAGTCATTCCCTGAGCCAGCCAGGAGCCAGTCAGCGCATGTAAGACAAGGAGGATCCTGATTTGACGACAACCCTGAAATACAAATACCAACTGTACCGCCATCTCCAGGCCAGCGTCCCCCAGATTTACGCCGAAGCCAAAAAAGTGGCCGATGAGATCGGCATCCCGCCGAACCTGCGCGGCAAATTCGGCCTCACCGGCGCCATCTCGGGCTGCCCGGCGCCCTTGCGTCGCGACATCGCCGAGGCGACCGAAAAGGGCGGCAAAGAAGTCATCCCCTTGGCCAAGCTCGTCGATGAACTCCGGGAGATCGTCAAGGATGTCTACGGCGACGAGTGGGAACCGGTGCCGACGAGCACCTGCGAGGCGGCGCTCTGGCTCTGCTTCGACAGCCTGATGACACCGCCCAACCTGGGCCGCGGCGACAACTACCGCGCCCGCTACATCTGCCCCTATGAAAAGCACATGCACCACCAAGGCGCCTACGGCCGTCCCTTCCCGCCCAAGTACAAGGACATCTACGCCGATCGCGGAACCACCGCCGGGGAACTCGGTTTTTACGGCAAACGGCAGAACAACTTCGATACGGTCATCGTGCCGCTCGTCGGCGCCCAGTATCCCGTCCACGGCATCAAAGCCCACCCTGTGCCGCTGCTGACCGAGGTCGACCCGGAGGCGTCCATCGAGCAGATGGCCTTGGCCGCCGAGGTGCATGCGCCCTTCCTGACTGGTTTCGCCTCCCTCGGCTATGACACCCCCGGCTACGGCTACGGCGTCAAGGATGAGGACGGCGCGCCGCTGTTGATGAAGCGCATCGGTGAACTGGCCCACGAGTACAACGTGCCCTACCTGATCGACAACGCCTGGGGCATCCCCTTCGTCGGCACCGACCCCCGCAAGGTGAACGCCGATGTGATCACCTACGCCATGGACAAAGCCTCCGGCGCCGCCACCTCGGGCCTGGTCATCGGTCGCGAGGACGTGATGACTCACATCCGCCGGGCCATGGGCATGCACGGCGACCGCTGGGGGACGACAGCCTCCTACGGCAAAGCCGCCTTCGTCACCTTCGATCCCGGCAAAGAGGCCCTGCTCAGCCAGGTGCAGACCCTGCGGGTGTTGCGAGACAAGCCGGAGATCCTGACCAAGCCGGTCGACGACCTGGAGCGGATCGTCAACGACGAGTTTGACAAAATTCACCCGAACATCAAAAAAGGCCTCAAGATCAGCAAATCCTACAACTCCCAGGCCGTCGAGGTCAACTACGAAGGCACCTGGAAAGAAGGCGGGCTGGGCCTGCCCATCTTCGCCATCGAAGACATGTACGCCGGCAGCAATATCCTGCAGAGCGGCCTGGCCCAGATGGGGGTCATCCCGACCATCGCCTACGATGCCAACGTCTACATCTCGCCCGGTCTGGGCACGACAGACGACGATGGACAAATCATCGAAGAGAATATGCGCTTTGCCGTCGGCGCCCTTGTCCGCTTGATGGAGATCACCGCCCGCTACGCCGGAATGATCTAATGAATGCCATCGCAAGAAAAAGCGGCAAGGAGAGAGAGGTGACGATCCAGTGCCGAAGGTAGTCGTCGTCGGCGGCGGTTGGGCCGGTTGCGCTGCAGCGATTGCCGCAGCCAAGGCCGGCGCTGAGGTTACCCTGCTCGAACGGACTGACATGTTTCTGGGCACCGGTCTCGTCGGCGGGATCATGCGCAACAATGGCCGCTTTACCGCCACTGAGGAAATGCTGGCCTTGGGCGTCGGCGATCTCTTCGAGGTCACTGACGAGGTCTCCCGCCATAAAAACATCGAGTTCCCCGGCCACCAACACGCCAGCCTCTATGACGTGGCCAAGGTGGAGCCGGCTGTCCGCAACCGCCTGGCCAAATACCCCAATATTCACTTCCGCACGTTGGCTCGGGTGCGGGACATTGCGATGCAAGGATCGCGCATCACCGGCGTAGTCTTGGATGAGACGGAAACCCTTTCCGGCGATGTCTTCGTCGATGCCAGCGGCACAGCAGGGCCCCAGGGGAACTGCGGCAAGTATGGGAACGGCTGTGTCATGTGCATCTACCGCTGCCCGACTTTTGGCGGACGCGTCTCGATCGCCGGCAAAGCCGGCGTCAAAGAGATCATCGGCAAAAAGGCCGACGGCAGTTTCGGCGCCATGTCCGGCTCCTGCAAGTTGCATAAAGATTCGATCCGTGACGACATCGTCGACACCCTGAACAAGACGGGCGTGGCCGTCGTCTCTATCCCGGAGGCGTTGCGCAAGGAGGACGCCCTGTCTCAGAAAGCCTGCCAGCAGTACGCCCTCAAGGAATTTGCCGAAAACGTCATCCTCCTCGACACGGGACACGCCAAGCTGATGTCGCCCTACTACCCCCTGGACAAATTGCGCCACATTCCCGGATTTGAAAACGCCCGCTTCGAGGACCCCTACGCCGGCGGAATCGGCAACTCCATGCGCTATGTGGGCATGTGCCCCCGCGACAATGCCCTGAAAGTCAAGGGCGACGTGGAGAATCTCTTTTGCGCCGGTGAAAAGGCCGGTCTCCTCGTCGGGCACACGGAAGCCATCGTCACCGGCGCCCTGGCCGGCCATAACGCCGTCCGCTTCGCTCTGCAAAAGCCGCTCCTCGAACTGCCCCGTTCTCTCGCTGTCGGCGACGCCATCGCCCATGTGAACGAGCAGATGCAGACCGAGGAAGGATTGACGAAAAAGTACACCTTCTCGGGATCCGTCTATTTCCAACGGATGAAGGAGCAGGGGCTCTATTCGACCGATGTCAACGCCATCCGGCAGCGGGTGGAAGGAGCCGGCTTGACTGGCGTCATGGCACGGCCCGTCTCTTAGGAGGTGATCGCCGCTGGTTACCCTCACAACGCTTCACTGGATCTTCCTCTTCTACGTGCTGGTGGTCATCATCGTCATGGGTTTGCGCCGAGATCCCTTGATCCCCTGTCTGATCGGCATCCTGCACATCGGCTGGATGTATTCGGGCAAGCTCGTCGGGGCGATCCAGTCTGTGTTCAACGCCTTGGTTGTCGCCGGCACGGAGTTTCTCGGGATCATCGTGGTCATTTCACTGATCGTGGCCATGTCCAAGGTCTTGACCGAGTTGGGCGCCGACTACGTGATCATGCGTCCCGCCGCTCGACTGATGGTCAACGCCAATGTGGCCTTCTGGATCCTGGGTTTGTCCATGATGGTCGTCTCCTGGTTTGTCTGGCCTTCTCCGGCCGTTGCCCTGATCGGCGGGATCATGCTGCCCATCGCCGTCCGAGCCGGGCTGCCCTCCATGGGCGCCGCCATGGCCATGAACCTCTTCGGTCACGGCATCGCCCTTTCCAGCGACTACGTGATACAGGGAGCGCCGACGATCACTGCCAAAGCGGCCGGGTTGGGGTCAGAACAGGTCGTTCAGGCCTCGATCCCGCTGGTGATTGTCATGGCGCTGGTCACAACGATCGTAGCCTTTATCTTGATTCGGCGAGACATTGCGGCCAACCGGGCCGTTCATGAAAAGGAACGCCAGGCCTTTGAGAGCAAAAACCAGAATGTCGAGATCACCTCACTTTCTGTGATTTTTGCCATTTTGGTTCCGCTGGCCTTCGTCGCCGACGTAGTGGCGATGTATGTGTATAAACTCAAAGGCGGCGACGCCACCGCCCTTGTCGGAGGAACTGCGGCCCTCCTGCTCGCCTTGGGTTCTGTGCTCAAATATGGCGTCGAGTCGCTGGAGAAGATCACCGATTTTGTCCGGGACGGCTTCATGTTCGGCATCAAAATCTTCGCCCCTGTGATCATCATCGGTGGCTTCTTCTTCCTCGGCAAAGGCGAACTGTCGCAGCAGATCCTGGGCAAGGGGGCGCCCGGCTTCCTTGAAGATGTCGGTCTGGCCCTTTCCAACGCTGTCCCCTTGAACAAAGCGGCGATCGCCGTCATCGAATTGGCGGCAGGCATGATCGTCGGTCTCGACGGGTCCGGCTTTTCACCGCTGCCGCTGGTCGGTTCCATCGCCGCCGCCTTCGGTTCTGCTCGCCCTGACTTGAATGTGGCCGTCCTGGCCGCTCTGGGCCAGATCGCCGGTGTCTGGACCGGCGGCGGCACCATCATCCCTTGGGGCTTGATCCCGGTGGCCGCCATTGCCGGCGTCAACCCCATCGAACTGGCTCGCCGGAACTTCATCCCCGTAATCGCAGGTCTGGCAGCGACAACCGTCGTCGCCATATTGCTCATGTAAGGGGGACCAGAATCCCATTCACAACGGGGAGACAGGGCAACAGCATATCCGGTGGCTGCGCGGTTGACAGGGTAAAGCCTTGTCAACCGTTTTTTTACGAAAAAGGCGGATATGCCGTTCTTTTTGAGGGCCAAAATAAAAATCTCGATTAGGGAGAAAATAATCCCAGCGTAGATGACAGGGTCCCGGCAGGGACAATGACGAGGAGGAAAACAATGGCGCAAGGGGTGCTCTCCCAGGTGCTCGATGCCTTGGACCTGGAGACCTTCCTCATCTGTTCAAGCGAGGAAGAGGGAAAGGAAATGGCCATTCGCCTGATGAAGACGCTGGGCTTTCACGATGTGGACTTGGTGTTCATCCAGTTCGCCGGGCCAGGGGCGCGCGTTCGAGCCCGCGCCTATATCTATCGTCCCGGACAGGATTACGCCTGGGTTCGCAATGTCAACCGGGAAGGGAAGGGGTGATCCGCCATGCCGAACTGTTTGGAACGGAAAAAAGTGTTGCTGGTGCCGCTTGACCCGGTACACGATATCGGCTTGAAAATGCTTCGCCGAGGCATTGAAGAGGCGGGGCATCAGACCATGCTGCTGCCGCCAGACTTGCCGCCCGAGGAGATCGTCAGCGTCATCAGCCGCGAGAGCCCCGATCAGGTGCTCGTCAGCCGGACCTTGGGCTACGGTGTGGCCGAACTGCTGGCCCGTTTTGTCGACTTGACGGATGCGGCGGGACTGCGGGACAAAACAACGCTCGTTGTCGGTGGCATGGCGATTCGTCCCGAATTGGCGGCAGAGCTCGGCTTCGACGCCGGGTTTGGTCCCGGCACATCGGTGGATGAGGTGATCGCCTATATTGAAGGCCGGCCCTTCCAGCCTGACGCGGCGAAGGTGAAGAAGGAAAAAGCCCAGTTGACGGCGGGATATACCTACGAATACCGCCATCCAGCTATCGGAAAATTGCTGGACAAGATCGTCGACGGCATCTTGGAGTGGACCGAAGGGAAAACTTCGCTGGGGATAAAACGGGCGAGACTGCGCGATGAGGCTTGGGATGTAGAGATGTGGCGCCAGGGCAAAATCGATGACCGGTTCAGTGAAGCCTATGCGGCGCTTTGCGACCCTGTCGCCGAAGCCTATTACCGCAAGGGCGAGGTCCATCCTAAGACACGCCGTCAGAGCAAGGAAGAGATCGCCCGCCTGGAAGACTACCTGACCTCCGTAGAAAAAAGGATGACCGTGCGCCGGTTGCAGCACCAGGAGCGCCAGCCCAGGGTCTTTATCCAGTACGGCACAGGTTGCCCCTTTATGGACATTGCTCACATCAAGGTTTGCGAAGCTTGGGGCGCCGACGGCGTCGTCCACTTTGACCCTTCCTGGGGGGCGCGAACGGAGGGATTTATCGGCGATTTTTTGACCCATCAGGAGGATGGTTCGGTGATCACCCCCGAAAACCTCGCCTGGATCAAAGCGGCCCTCGAACCTTCCACCCTCTGGCAGGTGCGCGCCCACCGGGGCGTAAACACGCCGGAGACGGTCGTCCTGGCGGGCAAGCTCGGCGCCGACCTGACCAAGATCAACATCGCCTACGGCGCATTGGCCGCCGGCACCGATCCGGCGCGTTTGACTGTCGATGGGGTGGAGGCCATCCGTATGGCCGTCAAGTACAACCTCCCCTTCGATGTGGTCACCAATGAGGAGTTGGCCGGCGTTCCCGCCCATAAAGCTTTTGCGGGCATGCTGATCGTCGCCGCCCTGGCCCGCCGCCTGGGCGGCCGTCCCATGCTGCAACCGCTCTTCGCCTTCAGCCCCGAGGTGATGGTCAGCGGCCAGATGGGCGACAACTATGTCGATTTCAACGCCGCCAAAATCGAGGCCTTGCGCGCCATCATCGACGCGCCGATCTGGCCCGGAGCGCCCATCGGCTTTTTGACGCAGACGGAGGATCGGGTGCAGTCCTCCATGACCACTGCGCTGCACGCCGCCCTGGCTGCGTCTCTCCAGGTGGACGCCATCTCCATCGCCTCGTCTGACGAGGCCTATTCGGGCGGCCCCATCGTCGCCGCCTCCCGTGTCGACACCCTGCGCGCCGTCGCCGAGGGTTTCCGGTTTTTCGGCGAGGGGCGCGTCGAGCCGACGAAGCAAGCCGGTCCTTGGGCAAGAGAGATCGTCGAGAAGATCGAGGCGGTCTTGCGAGCGGTGGCCGACGCGCCTTCGTTCCCCGAAGCGCTATACACCGGGTTGCTGGGCAGCAAGGAGGAAGGCGCCTACCCGGGACGGGGCGGACGGGGAACGGTCACGACGGAATGAAGACGGTTGGCATCGCAGGAACAGCGAAAAACACGGGTAAGACGACGACCGCCACGGCATTGCTCCGGGAAGCCTATCGCCGCCGGCGCCGGATCGCCGTCACCTCGATCGGCTATGACGGCGAGGAAGTGGATAACATCACCGGCTTGCCCAAGCCGCGGCTCGCCCTGGCGGCAGGAACCCTCGTCGCAACAGCCCGCCAATGCCTGCCGCCGTCCACCGCCGACATCCGCATCCTCGATGACACGAATATCCCCAGCGCCCTCGGACCCATCGTCATCGGCGAGGTGGTGTCACCGGGTCTTGTCGTCGTCGCCGGACCCAACAAGTCGGCCGAGGTCGGCTGGATAAAAGGGCGTCTTGCTCGCTACCGTCCCGACCTGATCATGGTGGATGGCGCCCTCAACCGCATCGCGCCCATGATCGAGACGGACGGGTTGATCCTGGCCACCGGCGCCGCTCGCCATACCGATCCCGGGCGTCTCACTGCCGAGACGGAGAGCATCGCCCAGATTTTTCGTCTGCCTCAGGGCAGTACAGCCGTTTTCACGGAAACAGGCGGCGTCGCCTATCGCTGGGAAGGGCACTGGCGCAAGATGCCCCTGGCGGAGGCGCAGATGCTGACTGTCGACGACGGACGGGATCTGGGGCGGCAGGCCCTCGCCTTTCTCCCTGGTGTGTCCAAGGTCCCATTGGAGGGTTTGATCGCTCTGCCGAGGCTGGTGACCACCGCCGCAGTCCGTTCCCTGCTCGCTACAGCCGGCCATCGGCTGAAAGGGTGGCGCCTCTTTTTTCGCGATCCCGTCACCCTGTTGCTCAGCGACAGCCCCGGTGAAACGGACCTGATGCTGCGCCAGGTGAGGGCGTGGGGACTGACGCCGGTGCTGCGGCGCACGATCCCGCTCCTGGCCGTCACGGTCAATCCCTTTTACCCGGAATATGACGCCGAGAGCCAGAGTTACCGCCCTCGATACCTGCCCGGCGGGGTTTTGGAGGGAAAGCTGGGGAGACGATTGAGAGTGCCGGTGCTGGATGTCAAGCGGGAGGGGGCCTTGGCCCTGTGGCGGAAGGCGCTGGGGTTTTAGAGCCAACATGCAAAAGGGAAAAACAGATAGGGAGAAGGATTTTGATGGTTACTGACGAATAATTTTCGAGTTACCTGGGAATACCGGGAGTGTTCCCGGCTTTCCTTTTTTATTGCGCAGGGGGTACGGGCTGTGAAGGGGATTCGTGTCGGCGCCGGTCAGATTGGGATGCTCGTTCTGTTTATGATCGTGGGCGCCATCATCGGCAGTTTGATCGGGGAAGCGCTGAGCCCTGTCGTGCCTGTCATGAAGCTGAACAAGGAAGTTGAACTCGGCCCGGCTCACATCAATTTGGTGTCATTCAGTTTCACCGTCGGCCTTGGCATCAAGCTGAACCTGGCCGGCGCCGCAGGGATGGTGGCCGGCATCTTTCTTTACCGGCGATTCTAGCCTGGAGGGATTTTTTTGAACCTCGTGCTGGCATCGGCGTCGCCTCGTCGGCGCCAGTTGCTCACCGACCTGGGGATTCCCTTTACGGTCATTCCCAGCGATTTTTCAGAAGAAGGGGTCGACGATCTGGCTCCGGAGGCGCAGGCGATGACGCTGGCTCGCGGCAAAGCGCAGTGGGTTTGCCACCGTGTCTCCGACGGGATCGTCCTGGGCGCCGACACGATCGTCGTCGTCGACGACGATGTGCTCGGCAAGCCGAAAACGCCCGACCATGCCCGGGAGATGCTCAAGGGTCTCGCCGGACGCACCCATCGCGTGATCACAGGGCTGGCCCTGTTTCACGTCAACGAGGGCCGCATTGTCAAAGAAACGAGCGGTTATGAAGAGACGCAGGTCCATTTTCGCGCCCTCACGGAGGAGGACATCGACCGCTATGTCGCCACCGGCGACTGTCTGGATAAAGCCGGCGCCTACGGCATCCAGGGGCTGGCCGCCTTGCTGGTCGAAGGCTTGGAAGGCGATTACTTTAACGTTGTGGGGTTGCCCCTCGTCCGCTTGGACAAACTGCTTCGCCAATGGGGGATTTCCCTGATGATGCTTGGAACGGAAGGGAACAAAAGCGCCACGACTCCCGCTTAGCAGTCGCACATTGACAGCCCGTTCCCCACGATAGAGGGGGATGGCCGTGAGTGAAACCTATCATTTAACCATTAAAGACCTGCCCGAGGATTTGCGCCCCCGTGAACGCCTCCTATCGGCAGGACCGCAGGCATTGACCAACGCCGAGCTGTTGGCGATCCTGTTGCGGACGGGAACGACCCGGGAAACGGCCATTGACATGGCCCATCGCATCCTCCGGCAGGGAGGGCTGCGTTTTTTGGCAGAAGCGACCGCCGACGAACTGAGCGCCCTCAAAGGGCTGGGCGCCGCCAAGGCGGCGCAGGTCAAAGCAGCCGTAGAGTTGGGCCGCCGCATCGCTTCGACGGCGCCTGAATCGCGTCCCGCCATCCGTTCGCCAGAGGATGCCAGTCGACTCGTGATGGAGGATATGCGCTTTTTGGATCGAGAAGTCTTCCGCGCCATCGCCTTGAACACGAAGAACCAGGTTCTCAGCATTGAGGATATCTCCGTGGGCAGCTTATCGTCGTCCATTGTCCATCCCCGGGAGTTGTTCAAAGTCCTGATTCGCAAAAGCGCCGCTGCGGTTGTGCTCGTACATAACCATCCCAGCGGAGACCCTACGCCTTCGCGGGAGGATCGCGAGATTACGCGTCGAATTGTTGAAGCAGGAAGAATTTTGGGGATTGAGATCCTCGACCACGTGATCATCGGTGATAACCGCTACAGCAGCCTCAAAGAACTTGGATACGTCTGATCCGGTAAGGAGATAGGAATATGTTTACAAAAGATCTGGGCATCGACCTCGGCACCGCCAACACGCTGGTGCACATGAAAGGCCGCGGGATCATCCTGCGGGAGCCTTCTGTCGTCGCGATTCAACGGGACAGCAGTTCCGTCATGGCTGTCGGCGAGGAGGCCAAGCAGATGATCGGCCGGACGCCCGGCAACATCACCGCCATCCGTCCCATGAAAGACGGCGTCATCGCTGACTTTGACATCACCATGTCCATGCTGCGCTACTTCATCCGCAAGGCCCTTGGCTCCAGCACAGGCCTCTTCTCCCGCGTCCGCGTCGTCGTCTGCGTCCCCTGCGGCGTCACCGCCGTTGAGGAGCGCGCCGTCAAGGAAGCGGCCCTGCAGGCCGGCGCCAGGGAGGCCTACCTCATCGAAGAACCCATGGCGGCGGCCATCGGCGCCGGACTGCCCGTTCATGAACCCACCGGCAATATGATCGTCGACATCGGCGGCGGCACCACAGAGGTGGCCGTCATCTCCCTCGGCGGCATCGTCACCTCCAAATCGATCCGCATCGCCGGCGATGAGATGGATGAAGCCATTGCCGCCTACATCAAGCGCCAGTACAACCTGGCCATCGGCGAACGGACATCAGAGGAGATCAAGATCCGTCTCGGATCGGCGTACCTCGATCGCGCCGAGGAATTGCATGAGGCCATCGACGTGCGGGGCCGCGACCTCGTCTCCGGCCTTCCGAAAACAGTCACTGTCACGGCCGAGGAGATCCAAAAAGCCCTCTCCGAGCCGGTGGCCGCCATCATCGACGCCATCAAGGTCTGTCTGGAAAAAACGCCGCCCGAACTGGCAGCCGACCTGATGGAACACGGCATCGTCATGGCGGGCGGTGGTTCCCTCCTGCGCGGACTCGACCGCCTCGTCAGCCTGCAGACCGGCATGCCTGTCTACCTAGCCGACGAGCCCCTCTCCGCCGTCGCCCTGGGCACCGGTCGCGTCCTCGAAAACATCCCTGCCCTCAAGCGTGTCTTACTCCCGCAAAAGCGGCTCAATTAGGTCCGGCTTCATCGGCAGGGACATGCATGATTTAATAGGAAATTGTTGAAAAAACCAAAAACCCGTTGATTATTTGTCGTCATTGATCGAAAATAGTTGAGTGACGCGTTGCCTTTTCTGGATGTCGTGAACAGGTGTTCCAGTGGCGTCCTAGGAATTATGCATCACGTCAACGGACATGGAATCAACGGCATAAGCCGGCTAGCGCGCAAGGGGGACTGCACAGGGGACATTGCTGTGCGGCATAAACCGAGTTCGCGGCGGGGCCGCCTGGCCCTGCTTGTAGAGAGCCAGGCAAGTGGGAAAAGGGATAGCGAAAGACACAGGGATGTGCCTTGATCCATTAAGGGGGAAGCCTTTTTGGCCCGAACAAGAATGAGAAAGACACTTCTTGTCGTCGGCTTTGGAACGGTCATCGGCCTGGGGCTTCTTCGTATGACGAGCAACGACCGGTGGGACACGACGATGTTGGAGAGTTCCAGCCATGCGCTGCTGGCGCCTTTCCAGTCAGGTCTTGCCTATGTAACCGGACAGGGGGAGGCCATGGGCCAGGCGGTGATCAACTACCGTCAGGTCAAGGAGGAGAACGAGGCCCTTCGCCAGGAAAATGGCGAATTGCGTCGTGAAAATGGGCTTCTTCGCCAGTACCAGTTGGAAAATCTCCGAATGAAAGAGATGCTGGCGTTTAAAGAGGAAAAAGGGGGGAACTACCAGATGGTCGCGGCCCGGGTGATCGGCCGTGAGACATCGACGTGGTTCCGTTCATTGACCCTCGACCGGGGATCGGCCGATGGGATCGCCAAAGATATGGTCGTCATCAACAATGACGGATTGATCGGTCATGTCACCTCCGTATCGCCCCATTCCTGTCAGGTTCTGTTGATCATTGACCGGGAAGCGCCGGTGCCATCGATGATTCAGATGACACGGGAGCCGGGGATCGTCGAGGCGAAGGGGGACAACTCGGGATTGTTGCAGATGTTGCACCTGCGGCGTGACGCGCCGGTGCAGCAAGACCAACTGATCGTCTCGTCCGGCCTGGGATCGCTGTACCCGAAAGGCCTGCGCATCGGCTATGTCGTCGCCGTCGAGCCCGAACCGAACGGTTTGACGAAACAGGCCACACTCCGGCCTGCTGTCGACTTTCAGAGGCTGGAAGAGGTTTTCATCGTCCAGAAGGTCCTGCGCCAGGAGGGAGAATAGTTGCGCCATCTGAACCTGGTCCTGTTGCTGCTGGCGAGCACGACCTTGCAGACAACCCTGATGACCAACCTGGCCATTGCCGGCGTAACACCCCATCTGGTGTTGATCCTTGTCGTCTTTACGGCCATACTCAACGGCGGTCGTTTCGGCAGCATCTTCGGTGTCTGCGCCGGCCTGTTTTTGGACATGCTGACAGGACGCTACATCGGGTTGAACGCACTGGCCCTGGCGGCTACGGCCGGCCTCTGCGGCTTCATCGAGGGGCGGCTGTACAAAGACAACCTGCTCGTACCCATCGGTTGTGTACTCGCCGGCACCTTCGCCTACCATACCCTGGCCTTCTTGCTGGGGAGTTTCGCCGGCCTGCCCTTCGCCGTCGGCGGTTTTTTCATGACCCTCTTGACCCAGGCTCTTTATAACACAGCGGCAGTCCCCTTGCTCTACGGCGCCTTTTACCGGGTCGCTCGCAAGGGATGGCTGCCGAAGGAAGAGGTGGGTTCGTGAGTCTCGATTTACACAACCTCGTCAATGAAATGGGCAACGAGATGACCGTCGATCCGCCTGCCGCAAAGCGTCGAAAAGACCTGGAAAAGACGTTGCGGTTCTTTGCCGTGGCGGCGGTCTTCGTCTTCCTGATCCTCATCAGCCGTCTCTTTTATCTCCAATTTGTCGCTTCAACGGAATACCTGACGACGTCCGAGGAAAACCGGATCAAGATGCTGCCGATCCCGGCCATGCGCGGCGATATCGTCGACCGCAATGGCGCGACGCTGGCCACGTCAGTTCCGGTCTTTAACGCCTATGTGACATATTTGGGCATTCAGAATAACGACCGCGAGGCTGTTGTGCAGAAGCTGGTCCAGATCCTGGGCGCCAATGACCCCACGATCACAGCGGACTACATCAGCGAACAGTTCAAAAAGCGCAGGTCTCGGCTCTACGAGCCCATCCTGATCAAGTCCAACCTGACCGACACCGAGGTGGCCATGCTTGAGGAACGCCGGGCCGAATTGCCGGGTGTTGTTGTCGAAAAAGGCCCTGTGCGCAGCTATCCTTCCGTAGATGGCAGCCAGATCGCCGGTCACCTGCTCGGATATGTCCGGCAGATCAGCCCTGAAGAGCTCAAGCAGTATGGCGATGAGAATTATCGCCTCGATGATATGATCGGGAAGACGGGTCTGGAAAAGGCCTATGAAAAATACCTCCGTGGACGGGACGGCTATCAGCAGGTGGAGATCAACCAGTCCAACCGCCCCATCCGCAACCTCTATACCAACAGCCCTACGCCGGGCGATCGTTTGGTCTTGACCATCGACTCCAGGGTGCAGAAGGCGATGGAAGAGACGATGGACCGGACCTTGATCCAGCTGCAGAGAGAGAACGCGAAGGCCAAAGCCGGCGCCGCCGTTCTGATCAATGTCCGCACCGGCGCTATCCTGGGGATGGTATCACGGCCGGCCCTCAACCCGAACGACTTCGTCGGGGCCATGAACCAGGAAAAAGCGGACTATTACTTCCGCTCCGATCCGCCGGCGGGAATCAACCGGGTGATCCAAGCCTCCTACCCGCCGGGATCCACGTTTAAACCGATCACCGCCATGGCTGCGTTGGAAGCAGAACGACTGAACCCCTATGAGAAGATCACCTGCACCGGCGCTTACTGGGAGAAACCCAATATCAAATGCTGGAGCGTGCATGGCGCTGTCAACCTAAACGAAGCGGTCGCCGGTTCCTGCAACGTCTATTTTCAAGAGATGGGTCGCCGGGCCGGCATCGACAACATCAGCCGCATCGCCCGCGAGTTTGGCCTCGGTCAGGAGACGGGCATCCTGCTGCCCGGTGAGGAGGAAGGTCTCCTGCCCGGTCGCGACTGGAAGCGCGCCTGGGGAAGTTCCTATGCGGACAACCGGTACCAGGCTCGCATGCGGGAACAGGAAAAGAAGACCCGTGAAGAATTGGCCAATGCCCAGACGGAAGAGGAAAAAGGCAAGATCCAGAAAAAAGACACATCCATGCGCAAGACGATCGAGCGCGACTATCGCAACGATCTGAACTACTGGCCCTATTGGCAGCCCTACGAGACCTACAACACCTCCATCGGTCAGGGTCGTAACCAGTATACTGTGTTGCAGATTGCCAACTACATTGCCACACTGGCCAATGGGGGCACCCGCTTCCAGCCCTACATGGTCGACCGGATTGAAACGCCGGACAAGTCGGTTGTCCAACAGTTCGGACCGACCATCCTCAACCAGGTCTCTGTATCGCCTGAGCACATGGCCACGGTCCGACGGGCCATGCTGGCTGTCACAGAGCCGGGGGGGACGGCGTCGTACCTGTTTCACAATTTCCCTGTCAAAGTCGCTGCCAAGACAGGCACAGCCGAAACGGGACGAGCCGGTGACAACAAGGATAAGGATTACCACGGTGTTTTCGTCGCCTTTGCGCCTTATGACAACCCGGAAGTGGCCTATGCCGGCGTTGTCGAGTACGGTTACCATGGCGGGGCTTCCGCCGGCGTCGTGGCGCGTGCTGCCCTGGAATCCTACTTCGGCGTCTCCCCATCGAGCCCGGATGCCTTGGTTCCCTTTGGGCGTGTCGAAGAGTAAGGGAAACGAGGAGCCAGTCTCCTCGTTTTTTTGTTTTGCTTGAAGGAATTCCCCCCAAAGCGTAGAATTTATTGATGGAACAAAAATGGTAAAGATATGGAAATCGGCTGAGGGGCGAGTTGACGGCAATGCGAAAAGCAGACATCGTGATCAAAGGATCCAAAGACGGTCTTACCTTCTTTTTGGACTCCCAGTGCGATTTTTACGAACTGGCCGCTGCGATAGAAGAAAAACTGGCTTCCGCCGATTGTTTTCTTGTGGGCGCCCATGTCACCATCGATGTGGGGACACGGCAACTCCAAACGGACCAGATCGAACGGCTTCGAACCCTCTTCCCGTCCTATGGGCTCATCTTGCGGGGCATCAATTCCTGGGCCGACTCGGCCGGCCAAAACGACGAGGAGGAAAGGGTTGTGTTGAAAGGAAACCGGGAACGCATCTACCAGATCGCCAATCACCTCTATGAGTCGAGCGAACGGACCGATGGCGCCGCCAAAAACCGGGAGAACTGGGAGAGCGCCGCACCTGATTTTTCGCCCGTCGAAGAGGCTTTTGAACATACCGTTGCCCCAGCGGAACCGGTTGATCAATACGGCGGCGCCTCCACCGATTCGCAAACCGGCATCCTGACCCAGGGGGGCGATGAGCGGACGCTGCTCATCCAGCGAACCCTTCGTTCCGGTCAGACGGTGCGCTATCCCGGCCATGTGGTCATTCTGGGCGATGTCAACCCGGGCGCCGAAATCGTCGCCGGGGGCAACATCATCGTCATGGGAGTGTTCCGCGGTGTCGCCCACGCCGGCGCCATGGGCAGCGATGAGGCGGTCGTGACCGCCTACCGGCTTCGCCCGACCCAACTGCGAATTGCCAATCATATCACCCGTCCGCCTGATGAGGAGGAGGAAGGCCCTGACCATCCGGAAATCGCCCGCATACGGGATGGCATGGTGACGATTGAGCGCTACCATTATGGAAACAAAGCTTACGGCAAAGACATGTAAGGGAGGATCACACATGGGTGAAGTGTTTGTCATCACCTCAGGCAAAGGCGGCGTCGGCAAAACAACAACGACGGCCAATATCGGTACAGGACTGGCTGCACTCGGCTTCAAAGTCGTCCTGGTCGATACGGATATCGGGTTGCGCAACCTCGATGTCGTCATGGGGCTGGAAAATCGGATCGTCTACGATATCGTCGATGTGACCAGCGGCCAAGTCACCTACGCCAAGGCGCTGATCAAGGATAAGCGGTTCCCTGACGGTCGTCTTAGCCTGTTGCCGGCAGCCCAGACAAAGGACAAGACAGCCGTCAACCAGGCCCAGATGAAGAAGCTCTGCGAAGACCTGAGACAGGAGTTCGACTTCGTGTTGATCGACTGCCCCGCCGGAATCGAACAGGGGTTCAAGAACGCCATCGCCGGCGCTGAAAAGGCCGTTGTCGTCACGACACCTGAGGTCTCGGCGATCCGGGACGCCGACCGCATCATCGGTCTCCTGGAGGCGGCAGGACTGCGCAACCCCCGGCTGATCATCAACCGCCTGCGGCCGACGATGGTCAAACAGGGGGACATGATGTCTATCGAGGACATGGTCGACATCTTGGCCATCGATGTCCTCGGTGTCGTGCCTGAAGACGACACCATCGTCATCTCTACCAACAAAGGCGAACCGGCGGTGCTTGATGACAACTCCCGCGCCGGACAAGCCTACCGGAACATCACCCGTCGCTTGACCGGCGCCGAGGTGCCCCTGATGAACCTGGAGATCTCGGAAGGCTTCATTGATAAAGTTCGCAAAATCTTCGGCATGAACCGCTAACAGGCAGGAAAGGGGGCAGGAAAGCCCATGGCGGTGCTGGATTTTTTAAATCGCATGTTCAGCCGCGACAGCGGCAACAGCAAAAACATTGCAAAGGAGCGCCTGCGTCTCGTGCTGGTTCACGATCGCAGCAGCGTTTCGCCGGAAATCATGGACGCGCTCAAAGAGGACCTGATCAAGGTCATCTCCAGTTATCTGGAGATCGATGAGAGAGCCTTGGAAGTCAACTTAAACAATGAAGAGGCCTCTGTTGCCCTGGTGGCAAATATTCCCGTCCTCGGATTAAAGCGTCGCAATGTCTGATTTTGTGGGAGCGACGGGCAACTTCAAAAAATAAGTAGAATCCCAGTAACAGGAAGCCCCTCTTTTTACAAAATGGGAGGGGCTTTTCATTGTCTGTACGATCCCCTATAATAGGAATGTCTTCAGACCATAGGGTAGGGGGAACACCATTGCGCTGGAAACTTGCGCGGAACCTGGATCTGACACTGGTTGCCGTTGTGCTTCTCCTGCTGACCTTCAGCATTATCATCATGCGCAGCGCTTCATCCAATGTGGGCGCCGACCCGATGGCCTTCGCCCGCAAGCAAACCATCTGGGTCTTTGTCGGAGTCGGCCTTGTGATCGTATCGATGTTTTTTCACTATCAAGCCTATTCCCGCTATTCCTGGTACCTCTATGGGCTTAACATTGTGATCCTTGTGGCCGTGTTGATCCCCGGTCTTGGTGTCAACGTCAACGGGGCCGTTCGCTGGATCAACATTGGCGGATTTCAGTTTCAGCCATCTGAATTCGCCAAGCTCCTCATGATCCTCACCTTTGCCGACTTCCTGTCCAAAAGACAGGGGCGTCTGGACACCTTGAAGGACATGCTTCCTTGTTTCGCCTTCGTGGCTGTGCCGATGGTGCCGATCCTGAAGCAGCCGGACCTAGGTACATCCCTCGTCTTCATCGCCATCATGCTGGGAATGATGACAGCGGCCGGAGCGAACAAGAAAATCCTGGGCCTCCTCGTGTTCTCCGGTATCGTGGTGATCGTTGTGGCCATCTATAGCCACCTGAACTGGGGACTTCCTTTGCCCTTGAAGGACTACCAGATCAAGCGATTGATCATCTTCCTCGATCCGGACATAGACCCCCTTGGTGACGGATACCACATCCGCCAATCGCTCGTCGCCGTCGGCTCGGGCGGACTCTTTGGCAAAGGGTTATTCCAAGGCACCCAGGCCCAATTGAATTTTCTGCCGGAACACCACACAGATTTTATCTTTTCCGTTGTCGGCGAGGAACTTGGCTTTATCGGCGCCGTTGGCCTGTTGGCGCTCTTCTTCGTCATCATCCTGCGCGGCCTTCGCATCGCCCTTGATGCTCGAGACGGTTTCGGTTCCCTCGTTGTGACGGGAATTGTATCCATGTGGCTCTTCCATGTCCTGGTCAACGTGGGTATGACAACAGGCATCATGCCGGTTACGGGGATTCCCTTGCCCTTTGTCAGCTACGGCGGTTCGGCCATGCTGACAAACCTCGTCTGTTTGGGCTTGTTGCTCAACGTTTACTGGCGTAGACAGTCGATAATGTTTTAGGAGTGGACATGTCATGAGTCAGGAACAACTAAACGTCAATGACCTCATCCAGATCCTCATCCCGGCGGGGAGTATCTATTCCGGTCATTACAAGAGCCGGATTGAGGATGTGGGAGAGGACACCCTGACGCTGGCATTGCCTTTCAAAGAGGGACAACTGATTCCGCTGCATATCGGGGAGCACCTGATCTTTTACAAGGCCAGCGAGCACGGGGTCTGGGTCTTTCAGACGATCGTGCAATCGCGCCGCTCGAACCCGCTTCCCGTGATCATCGTGAAAAAACCGATCCGCGCCGATAAGGTGCAGCGTCGCAACTTCTACCGCTTTCCCATCACCATTGCCACCCAGTACTGCAAACAAGAGAAGGATGTGGAACCCAAGGACTGGACCTGGTTCAAGGGGGTCATCCGCAACATCTCCGGCGGCGGCGTTTGCCTGACCGTTAAGGAGCAATTGCATGTGGGCGACAAGATCCTTGTGGATCTGCCTCTCGGCAAAGACCGGCTCCGCGTCAGCGGACAGGTCAAACGCTCCCTCATCGAAGGGGAGGGAAAGGAACTCGCCTACGTGTTGGGCATTGAGTTCCTGAACATCTCCCGGGGAGAACAGGAACGGGTGATTCAGTTTATCTTCACCCGACAGCGCGAGATGCGCAGCCAAGGAATCCAATAACCCTGCCGAAAACCCCCGGCGGGGTTATTTTTTTAGGACAAAAGCACCTGTCGGTGTAACTCATAACGAAGTATAATGAAAGGGCGACTCGGAACACACGTTCCGGGGCAACAGAGGAGGAACGGCGTGATGAACGAATATGCAGCCAACTGTCTGGGACTCACCGTGTCCTCTCCCAAGACAGGCTTTTTCTGTCGTTGGTGGAACCGCCGTCTGCCGCTGCAGGCGTTGGCCTGGGAACTGCAGCCCGAGCACCCGGCGCCGATTGTGGCCGTCCGTGTCGACAATGTCCTGGAGGATCTGGCCTATGTCCCCGAAGGGGACTGTCTGGTCGAGATGGTCGACATGTCCTCGGAAACGGGTCTGCGCGTCTACGGGCAGAGCCTTGCCTTCGTCTTGATGCGGGTGGCGCGCGAGTTATATCCCGGTCGTCAGTTGGAGGTCCAGTTCTCCCTGAACAAGGGCTTTTACGGGGAACTTTTGGGCGACCAACCGTTGACCGAAGAGATGGTCGACCGCTTGCGGGAACGGATGTGGGAAGTCGTCCGGGCCGCTGAACCGATCGACCGTCAGGTCGTCAGCCGTGATGAGGCGTTGCACATATTGGAAGCCGCCGGTCGCCAGGACCAGGCCGACATCCTCCGCTTTCGCAGCCGTGAACCGATGAACATCTACACCTGCGGCGGCTATGTGGCCTATAGCGACGAGATCCTGGTTCCCCATACGGGGATGATCACCACCTATCAACTGGTGCATCACTACGCCGGTTTTCTCTTGCGCCATCCGGACCAGTCCGATCCGTACCGGATCCCGCCCAATGTGGAACAGAAGCAACTGGCCTACATCTTCCGCGAGTCCGACAAATGGACCAAGATCGTCAAGGTGGGCGATGTGCGCGACCTCAATGGTCACATCGGTGCAGAGAAGACGGGGGAATTGATTCGCATCGCCGAAGCGCTTCATGAAAAGAAGATCGCCCAGATCGCCGATCGGATCGCCGAAGATCCCGATAAGGCGCGATTGATCCTGATCGCCGGTCCCTCTTCCTCGGGAAAGACAACCTTTGCCCAGCGGCTAAAGATCCAGTTGCGCGTCAATGGCCTTGATCCGGTGACCCTGTCGATCGACGACTACTTCCTGCCGCGCGCCCAGACACCGCGCGACGGTGCCGGCAACTATGACTTCGAGTCCATCGACGCCGTCGATTGCGCCCTCTTCAACGACCACTTGATGAAATTGATCGCCGGAGAGGCTGTCGAGATCCCGCGCTATAATTTCCATACGGGCGATCGGGAGTTTCACGACGATATGGCCCAAGCCGGCATCGATCGGCCCATCATTGTGGAAGGGATCCATGGTCTTAACGAAAAGTTGACGGCAGCGGTCGCCCGCGATCACAAGTTTAAGATCTATGTGAGCGCCCTCATGGAACTCAACCTGACCCCCATGAACTACATCAAGACGACCGATGCCCGCTGCATCCGCCGCATCGTCCGGGACCACCAGTTCCGTTCTCACGATGCGCTGCGGACCTTGACCATGTGGCCCTCTGTCCGCCGAGGCGAGGAACGGTGGATCTTCCCCTTTCAGGAAGAGGCGGACATCATGTTCAACTCTGCTCTCGTCTATGAACTGGCTGTCCTGGCCCGCTACGCGGCGCCGCTGCTGGAGGCCATCTCTCGCGACTCGAAGGCCTACGGAGAGGCGCAACGACTCTTGACGCTGCTCGATTATTTCCGACCGATGGGGGATGTTGAGGTTCCTCATAACTCCATCCTCCGCGAATTTATCGGCGGCAGTTGTTTTTTCTAAGGAGTGCTAACGGTGGTAAAAGGATCTCATCGGTATCTCGCGGCGGCAGCCCTTTTGGCGGGCTGGCTGACCGCGTCTCTCTGCTTTGGACAACCCCAGACGGCGGCTGCGGCTTCGCCGTCCCAGGAGACCGTCAATCTGGTCATCAACGGCAAAGCCGTCGTCCCCGATTCGCCGCCGGTCATCGTCAAGGACCGGGTGCTGGTGCCCGTTCGCGTCATCTCAGAACAACTGGGACTGAAAGTGGATTGGAACAGCGAAAAATACGAAGCCGCCCTGTCCGGCGACGGGTTGATGATCGCCCTGCGCCCCGGACAGTGGGAGGCCGAGGTCAATGGCAAAAGGGTCGCCCTGGACGCCCCGGCCCAACTCCGAAACGATCGGCTCTTTGTCCCCTTGCGCTTTGTCGGCGCCTCCATGGGCGGGAAGATCGATTGGGACGGCGATAGCCGGACGGCGTACGTGGCATCGACAGGGGAACCGTCGTCACCGCCGTCGTCATCGCCGGCGACACCGGGGACGACATCCCCAACGTCCCCTGCAGGTCAGGCGCCGGCAACGCCGGCTTCGCCGGGCGGGGCTGGCCCATCCCCTGCTTCGCCAGGTTCGTCGACACCGTCCGGAACGCCGGCAGCGCCCGCCGGAACGACAAATCCGGCCCCGGCCCCGGCGCCGACGGGTGGGCTCTATGATCTTGATTGGCAGATCGAAAATAATAAAGATATCGTGGTTCTGGCGAAGACGGACCAGCCTCAGTATCAACTCACCATTCTGGGCGGGCCTGACCGGGTCGTCGTCGATTTGCCGGGCGCCAAGCTGGGCGATGACCTGCTGAAAAACAGGACCATCAACTTGGGACCGGTCAAACAGGTGCGGCTCGGCCAGTTCCGGGAGGATATGGCTCGCATCGTCATCGATGTGAACGGACCGGTGACCCCGCAGATTGAAAAAACAGCCGACGGCCTGCGGATCCGGATTCCGGGAACAGCCCTGTTGCGGCATCCCGGAACGCCCCTGATCCTGCTGGATCCCGGTCACGGCGGCAGCGATCCCGGGGCGCTGGGACCGACAGGCAAACGGGAGAAGGATTTCACGGTGGCCATGGCCCTTAAGGTCCGTGACCTCCTGGTAAAACAGGGTGTTGATGTCTTGCTGATCCGCTCGGCAGACATGGATGTATCGTTGACCGACCGGGGGATCATCAACAACCGGATCCACCCTGACCTCTTTTTCAGTATTCATGCCAACTCTGCCTCGGCGCCGGAAGCGAGCGGAACAGAAACATGGATTTACGGGGAGGATAGCCGTCCCTTTGCCGAGGCGATCCAACGGAAGGTCCAACCGGCTACAGGGAGATCTGACCGGGGGATCAAACAAGCCAGATTCTATGTGTTGCGCACCTCCGAGGTTCCCGCTGCCTTGCTAGAGAGCGCCTTCATCTCCAATCCTGAAGAAGAGGCGCTCATGTTCTCACCGGATTTTCAAGATCGCGTCGCCCGGGCGATCGTGGGCGCCATGATGGAGTATTTAAAACGGCCCATGCGAACCTAAAGGTGTAACCGGTCGGAATATGACGAACGAAAAAAGATGCAAATGGAAGGAATTACTAGTCGTTCTATTGAATATGCATCATTGTGCTAGCGAAAGGCGCAGTGGAAGCGATGGTCGACCGGAGGCATGAGAGGGGGAACGCGGCTGATGTACATGGTTGCCTTGTTGGCGTTATTCATCGGGGCTGTCATTTGGCTCGAGTTGGGCCAAAAGAAGAGCTACCGGAAGATGCAGCGGCTTGACCCACAGGCGGTTCGGCGACTGGTCGGACAGGCCCAATCACGGGATCGTTTTCCCCCGGCGCAGGAGTACGGGACTCGGTATCCCGCCGAATAGGTTCGTCTTCTATTAAAATCGAAGTAGGATCAAAGAAACCCGCCCTTTTTCTTGCAACAGAAAGAGGGCGGGTTTTTTTGACGGTTTTCAATGTGTGCGACCGTATCATCTCCGAACTGAGCGCTAGCTCTCCGATGAGTGTTGGTTTCCAGCAGGTGTTGCGATCCGGCTGTGGGAGTAGCCATAGAGGAAATAGACGACAATTCCTGCCGCCATCCAGATCAAAAACAGCTTCCAGGTGATCCAGGGCAGGGAACCCATCAGGAAGGCGCAGAAAAGCACGGCGAGCAGGGGCGTAAAGGGGACGCCGGGGCAACGAAAAGGGCGATTCAATTCGGGACGTTGACGCCGCAGCAGGATCACGCCGATAGAGACAAAGACAAAGGCGGACAGGGTGCCCAGATTGACCATCTCCGCCACAATCCCGATGGGAACGAAACCGGCGATAAAGGCGACGATAAACCCGGTCAGCCAAGTGGAGACAAAGGGG
Organism: Heliomicrobium gestii; assembly: GCF_009877435.1. Classification (NCBI taxonomy): domain Bacteria; kingdom Bacillati; phylum Bacillota; class Clostridia; order Eubacteriales; family Heliobacteriaceae; genus Heliomicrobium; species Heliomicrobium gestii. The sequence continues at coordinate 115,632 of NZ_WXEX01000003.1, forward strand.
GTGGAAAAGCGGGGATGCACCTTCGAGAAAAGCGGCGGCAGCAGGCCGTCGCGGCTCATGGCGAAGAAGACCCGCGTCTGGCCGAACATCATCACCAGGAGGACTGTCGTGATGCCGGCGATGGCCCCGACAGAGACAAAGCCGGCCAACCAGTTCTGACCGGCCACCTGCATGGCCAGGGCAACGGGCGCCGAAACGCCTTTGAACTGGTCATAGGGAACAATGCCGGTCAGAATCGCCGAGACGATGATGTAGAGGACGGTGCAGATCGCCAGGGAAGCGACGATGCCGATGGGCAGGTCACGCTGGGGGTTCTTTACCTCTTCGGCAGCCGTGGAAACGGCGTCAAAGCCGATGTAAGCGAAAAAGACGATGGCGGCGCCGGACCAGATGCCTGAGACGCCGTAGGGCATGAAGGGGATCCAGTTGGCCGGTTTGACATACCAGACACCGACGCCGATGAAGAGGAAGACGACAACCATCTTGATAAAAACCATGATGTTGTTGACGCGCGCGCTCTCACGGATGCCGATCGACAACAGCGTGGTCACGATCAGGACGATGACCACAGCAGGCAGGTTGACGATGCCTCCCGTTGCCGGCGGATTGACAAAGGCCGCTGGCAGGTGGAAGCCAAGCCCTTCGACAAGTTTCACGAAGTAAGCGGACCAGCCGATTGAGACCGCGGAAGAGGCCAACCCGTATTCCAGGATGAGGGCCCACCCGATCAGCCAGGCCATAAATTCCCCGAGCGTGGCGTAGGAATAGGTGTAGGCGCTGCCCGACACGGGGCAGAGGGCGGCGAACTCGGCATAGGCGAGGGCGGCGAAACCGCAGGCCAGGCCGGCGAGCACAAAGGAGAGGACCAGGGCCGGACCGGCGTGTTCGGCGGCGGCGATGCCGGTCAGGACGAAGATGCCCGTGCCGATGATGGCGCCGATGCCCAGCAGGGTCAGATCAAGGGCGCCCAGGGTCTTTTTCAGACTGCCTTTCGATTGGGCGAACTCGATCAACTGGTCCAGGTTCTTTTTCCGCCAGAGGTTCATGAAGAGAGGCTCCTTTCCTTCCGTAAGCTATGGGCATAAGGGTTGCTTAAATGAGGTCGCGCAATGACGGGCATTAAAAGTTTTCCCTGCCCGGGTTTTGGATATCACGATTGGCTGTGCGATCCAACAAGCACATATTATACGCATTTGTCCTTTTTTACACAAGTGTCCTTCTCCGGTGGACAAAGAAAAAAGGCGATCTGGAATTCCCGGATCGCCTGTGTTTGGGGCTAGGGCTATCGATCATCGTCGCGCCGGTGGATGCATTCTTCAAAGGCTCGCTTCATCGCTTGTGTATGTACGGGGTTGATTGAGATACGGTCCGCCGGGTTGGTGTAGCACCATGGGGCCATGGGGCATTCAGAGCATTTGCCGGCTCGGTGCGGCCGCGGCAAGGGGATGATTCTGGCCATTCACACTACCTCCTGCATGCCAGTATGCCCGCGGCCCTTCGCAAACATGCCTGTCCTATTTTTTCCAATTAGGCCATAGAGTGTATCAGGTATGGCGAATAGGGGGGATAGGTGTGAAGAAGTCGATCATTCCCGAAGGGGGCGAATGGATCCTCAATCGACGACGCCGCCGTCCGGCGCCGTCGGGCGAGAGCCTTCGCGAACCGGAACGGGAGATCGGCCCTGAACCGCCGAAGGACGGAATGGGCGGTGGAAGCGGCGGCGCCGGGGGGAACCGCTGGCTCAGCCGTTTTGGTCTTGCCGCTTCACGGAGTTGGTTTCCGAGCGATGAGACAGCCCGCTGGGGCGAATCGCCGCCAGGCAGGGGGGAGGCATCGCTGCTGCGACGCTGGCTCTGGCAGACGGCCATCTCGTTGGCGCTCTTCGCAATCTGCTGGCAGATCTTCCAGTTTGACCAGCCCTGGGCACGGTGGCTGCAGGGCGAGGTTCGGCGCGTTGCTACTGAGAATGTCGAATATGAGGCCCTCCATGAAGCCGTCTTGCGCCTGGGTCTCTGGACCGACGCGGCTGCCGTCACGCCTGTCTTTGCCCCTGCCGGCGGCGGCGCGCGGGTGGGCCTTCCAGTGGACAGGCCGGTCAAGGGCATCCTCGTCCAGACCTATGGGCAGCGAGGGGGTCAATTTTATCCCGGCGTTCGCATCGCGGCGCCCGCCGGATCGGCTGTCACCGCCGGTGTCGCCGGCAAGGTGGCGGTCACATGGGTGGAAAACGGCGGTCACTTCGTCCAGATCGCGGTCGATGATGGAACGGTGCGCATCCTGGGCCCGCTGGAATCGACGGAGGTCAAAACCGGTCAGGCCGTCGGATTGGAAACGCTCCTGGGTCGCCTGGCCCGCAGTGAATCGGACGGTCAAGCGCAACTCTACCTGGAGGTTCGCCGGGAGGGACACAGCGTCGATCCCTTTGAAGGGGAAAAGGGGGGGCGTCCCCAGTGAGAATCGTCCGCCTGGCCGGGGTGGACGTGCGGATCAACGAATGGCTCATCGTGCTGGCGGCGTTGTATGTCTGGGCAGGTGTCGTTACGGAAGTGGCTCTCGCCTTTGCCTGTGTGGCCTGGCATGAGTTTGGCCATGTGCTTGCAGCCCGGCGCAAAGGCTTCGCTGTGCAGGAGGTTGAGTTTTTTCCCTTCGGCGGTGTCGCGCGCCTTGAACCCGGCCTGGAACAAAGCCCCGGCGATGAAATTCCTGTTGTTCTCGCCGGTCCACTCTTTTCCTTTCTCCTCCTGTTGATCCTGGAAGGTGGAGTGCGCCTGGGCGTCGACTGGGGTGACTATTTTGACTTCCTGCGCAACGTCAATTTCTCGATCGGCCTGTTTAACCTGTTGCCGATCCTGCCCTTAGATGGCGGTCGTCTCTGCCGGGCCTGGCTGGCCGGGCGCTGGGGCGTCATGGGCGCCTCTTTGCGCACCGCCGGTTGGGGGGAAGGCCTCGCCCTGCTCTTTGGCCTGCTGGCGATCGCCGGCCTTTACGGGGGACGGAGCGGTCTTGACCTGCCCTTGATCGCCGGATTTCTTTTTTTGGGCGCCCACAAGGAAAGGAGCAACGGCCCCATGTTTTTCTGGAACCTGCTCCGGGTAAAACGACGCAAACTGACGGGTCAGGCGGCCTGGAGCGGCGAGGTGGTCGTTGCCCGGCGTGATGCGCGCGTCTCCAGCCTGCTGCCGCGCATCGTCCCTCAGCGGTGCCTGCTTGTCACGGTTATCGACGGGGAAGGCGCCGTTATCGGCCAGGTCAGTGAGAGCGAACTGCTCCAACAGATGCTGCAAGGCAAGGAAGACCTGGCCGTTGGGGAACTGATTCGCAAAGACGGTGGGCGATAGGCCAAAAAAGCGTCCGGCGGGGTTGTCTTTCCGGGTTAAAGGGGATAATCTTATCGTAAGTTCCGTTATCATTGTGTATGGGTTATAATTGAACGAATCAGCGCGTGAGGCGGGGATACCAGTTTGAGTCGTAAAAATGAAATCAGCAAAATCCTAGAAGACGAATTGCTGCAAAAGGTGACGAAACCGACGCGGTATACGGGAGGCGAACACAACCAGGTAAAAAAGGACGGGTCACAGGTCGATGTGACGATGGCCTTCGCCTTTCCCGATGTCTATGAGGTCGGCATGTCCCACCTGGGTTTGCGCATCCTGTACCACCTGATCAACGAACAGCCGCGTATGGCGATGGAGCGGGTCTTCGCTCCCTGGCCCGATATGGAGAAAGCCATGCGGTCGCGAGGCGTGCCGCTGTTTTCCCTGGAGAGCCGGCGACCGCTGACAGAATTCGATGTGCTCGGTTTTACCCTGCAGTATGAGATGTCCTACAGCAATATCCTCAACATGCTTGACCTGGCCGGCATCCCGCTCTTTGCCGAGGAACGGGGGGACGGCGATCCGCTGATCATGGCGGGCGGCCCCTGCGCCGTGAACCCGGAGCCCGTGGCGCCCTTTTTGGATCTGATCCTCCTTGGCGAAGGGGAGGAGACACTGCCGCGGGTTCTGCAGACCATCGCAGACTTTAAAAGCGAGACAGCCTTTCCGGCTGGCGGAGCCGACTGCGGCGGCGAACAGGTTGAAACCGGCGCGGCGTCGCCGCAGACTGGCAAGGCGCACCGGGGCGATCGCTCCCGCCGGGAGACGCTGCTGCTTCGATTGGCCGCTATCCCCGGCGTCTACGTGCCTGCCTTCTACCGGCCTGAGTATGAAGAGAACGGGCGTTTTCTCGGCACGAAGCCGATGCGGCCCGGTGTTCCGGAAAAGGTGAAGAAACAGATCGTCACCGATCTGGACAAGGCCTACTTTCCCACCACATCGCTGGTGCCCTTCATGGACGTGATCCACGACCGGGTCATGCTCGAAGTGCTCCGCGGCTGTTCCCGCGCCTGCCGCTTCTGTCAGGCCGGGAGCATCTACCGGCCTGTTCGGGAGCGCTCCCCGGAGACGTTGAAGCGGCAGGCGGAAGAGCTCGTGAAGGCGACGGGCTACGACGAGATCGCCTTGACCTCCTTGAGCACCGCCGACTACACCTGTGTCGAGCCCCTGATCAAGGAATTGATCGCCACCCATGCCGGGCAGAAGGTGGGTCTCTCCTTGCCGTCGCTGCGCGTGGACGCCTTCTCCGTCGACCTGGCCAAAGAGGTCCAGAAGGTGCGCAAGACCGGCCTCACCTTCGCGCCGGAAGCTGGCACCCAGCGCCTGCGCGATGTGATCAACAAGGGGGTCACTGAATCGGACCTGATGGAGACGGTCGAGAGCGCCTTTTCCAGCGGCTGGACCGGTCTCAAGCTCTACTTCATGATTGGCCTGCCGACGGAGACGGAGGAGGACCTGGAAGGGATCGCTCGCCTGGCCGAACAGGTCGTGTACAAGGGAACGGCGATCCTGCGGGAAAAGGGCATCAAAAAGAGCGTCCGCGTCACCGTCAGCACCTCATCCTTTGTGCCCAAAGCGCAGACCCCCTTTCAGTGGGAGCCTCAGGCCGCCATGGCCGACCTGGAGGCGAAACAGGCCTTCTTGAAACAGCGGCTTCGCGACCGCCGCATCAGCTACAACTGGCATGACGCCCAGATCAGCTTTCTCGAAGCCGTCTTTGCCAAGGGTGACCGCCGGCTCGCCCAGGTGCTCCACCGGGCTTGGCAAAAAGGCTGTGTCTTCGACGGCTGGTCTGAATTCTTCCGCTATGACACGTGGATGGAGGCGTTCCGGGAGTGCGGCGTCGATCCGGCTGAGTACGCCTACCGGGCCATCGGCTATGATGACCCATTGCCCTGGGACCACCTCGATTTTGGCGTCTCTCGCCAGTATCTCATCAGGGAACATAAAAACGCCCTGGCGGCATCGCTGACCCGGGACTGCCGGGTCGACTCATGCGCCGGATGTGGCGTCTGTCCGACTTTAGGGGTAAGTATCGATTTGCGGGGTGGTGACCATGTTCCGAGTCCGGATCGCCTTTAGCAAACAGGATCCGGTGCGCTGGCTCTCCCATCTGGACACCCAGAAAGCTTTTGAGCGGGCCATGCGCCGCGCGGCCATCCCTCTGGCCTTTTCAGAGGGCTTCAATCCCCACCCTAAGATCGCCTTCGCATCGGCGCTGGCCGTCGGGATCGTCTCTTTTGGCGAGTATGTCGACATCGATCTGGCAGAGTCTGTAGACCCGGAAGCGGTGAAGGAACGGCTGCAAAAAGCCATGCCCGAGGGATTCGGCATCCACGGCGTCAAGGCCGTTCCGCCGGGAACACAGGCGTTGATGGCCGCCGTCAACCGCGCCCAGTACCGCCTGCGGGCGCCGTTGCAAGAACCCTTTGATGAGGCGGCGATCAGCGAGGCCCTGACCAGGAGCCTGGCCGAGACATCCTGGCTGGTGGAACGGGAAGGGAAAAAAGGCGTCTCCACACGGGAGATCCGTCCCGGTCTTTTCCAACTGTCCGGCTCCCGAACCGACGACGCCGTACTTTTGGAGATGCTCGTCCAGACCGGCAGCGAGGGCAATGTCCGTCCCGAAGAGGTCTTAGAGGCGGTGTGTCGGTACGGCCGCCTGCTGGTCGATCGGGAGCGAGTCCGCATCCTCCGTCTCGGCTTGTTTGTCGCCCAGGGAGAGCGGCTGCTGACGCCGATGGACGTCCTATGAACAAGACCGTCCTTGTTCAGGCTGACCAGGAATGGACAAAGGTAGCTGTCTTAGAGGAAGAGCGCCTCGTCGAGGTCCACTGGGAGCAGAGCGATCAGGGCGTTCTGGTGGGGAACATCTATAAGGGCCGTGTGGAAAACGTGCTGCCGGGCATGCAGGCGGCTTTCGTCGATATCGGTTGGGAACGGAATGCCTTTCTTGTCCTTGCCGACGCGCTGCCGCCTGACTTAAAGGATCTGCGCGCCGGTCTTTCAATCGATGATATCCTCAAACCGGGCCAAGAAGTGACGGTCCAAGTGCTCAAGGAGGGGATCGGCGGCAAGGGGCCTCGCGTGACCTGCCACTTGACCCTGCCTGGACGCTGGGTCGTCTTGTTGCCTGACGGCGATCAAGGAGGCGTCTCCCGGCGGATCGATGATCCGGCGGAACGGGAACGCCTTCGCCAATTGGTTGAACAAGTGCGCCCGCCCGGGATGGGACTCATCGTCCGTACGACGGCGGCCGGCGCCGCAGAAGAGGAACTGGCTGCCGATGTGGCCCGCTTGGCCAAGCGCTGGGAGAGGATACACGAAAAGGCCAGCCGCCGACCGGCGCCCTGCCTGATCGACGGCAGCGGCGACCTGGTCGAACGGCTCCTGCGCGATCGCATTGACGCTGAGGTGGCGCTGATTCGGGTCAGCGATCTCGATGTGTACAACCGGATGTGGGAGTGGGCCGGCGAAAACCTGCCGGCGCTTCGCCAGCGTTTGCATCTGGAAGAGGGACGCGACTTTTGGGCCGAGCACAACCTGCACAGCGAGATCGACAAAGCCTTGCGTCCCAAGGTCTGGCTCAAGTCGGGTGGCTATCTGGTCATCGAGGAGACGGAAGCGCTCACCGTCATCGACGTGAACACAGGCCGTTTCACCGGTTCCGTCAATCTGGAGGAGACGATCCGCCAGACCAATATTGAGGCGGCTCGCGAGGTGCCGCGCCAGCTCCGCCTGCGCGAGATCGGCGGGATCATCATCATCGATTTTATCGACATGCGTGACGAGCGACACCGCGCCGAGGTCCTGGAGACGCTGGAGGCGCACCTGGCGCGGGATAAGACGCGGACGAGCGTGCTGGGGTTGACGGCGCTGGGGCTGGTGGAGATGACCCGCAAGAAGGTGCGTCCGAGCCTCGCCTCGCTCCTGACGACCCCATGCGACTGTTGTGACGGGAGGGGACGGGTCGTGAAGGGGGAAACCCCCTGACCCTTGACGCCTTCCCTTGCGCTCGCAGATCCGCCCAACCAATTGCAGATTGAAGCGCCCTGGACTTTCTGGGGCGCTTTTCCATTTGATTTTTTCATTTCCTGGTCCTTGACCAGAACTGCTCAGGCGATAGATGTGACGACAGGTGTCGACACTTTAAAACCTCGAAAGAATCGTTTATAAACTTTTTAAACTTTCTTTATTGCCGCTTATCCTTTGCGGATTAGAATGACCTCACAAGATAAACGAAGGAGGTTGTTCGAATGAACAAAATGAAACTGCTGCTTGACGTGGTCAAGGCGATGAAGGAGAAGGATGTCTTCAAAGGCGCTCTCACGGTGGAGGGCGCGAGAGACGGTGTGACCGTACTGAAGTTTGGGAATGACTTTGAGGTGAGCGACACGGTGAAGGCCAAGGTTTGCGCCGAGGTGAACGACGGAGACCGGGTGTTGAAACATGAGAGCAGCACCGAGTTTTCCCGTTCCTGCGGCGGCCATGGCTTCCATCGCCGTCATTTTCACCATGGCTTCCATAGACATGGCTTTCATGGACATAGCTTCCACGGCCATTGCAGGCTGGGACGCCATGGCATCAAGGGATTTTTCGAGCGAATGAACGTGGCATTGACCCTTCTCTCCCATGTGCAAGTGGAGGCGCAGGAGGATAAGACCGTTCTTGTCTCCTTTGATTCCGACGCCCTTCCTGCCGAGATGCGGGCAACCATTCACCAGCGGATCAAAGAACGGCATCTCCATTGCGGTCATGGCTTTGAAAGAGCGGGCGCTCCTGTTGAAGCTCCCTTCCACGGAGAACACGGCGGTCATGGCGTTCACGGCGGACACGGTTCTCACGGACCCCTTGGCATGGTCCACCGGTTCTTGCCTTCAGCCCAGGGAAGAGTCCGCTGCAAGGCGCTGATCAATGAAGCCAACGAGATCATCATGATCGCTGCCGATATGGAGGGGAAACGGCAGGGGGCGGAAGAGGCCATGGAGGACGTGAAACTGAACGCGCAGGTTCGTTTCGTCTGGTAGACAATCGCCATCCGATCCGGTTCAACAAAAGAGGGTATAAAAGGGCGCCGGCAGAATTCCTTTGTCGCGCCCTTTTTCCTTCAGATAAAAAGCGTAAAAAGCGGCGCCGAGTCGCAGAAAGGACGCGGAGAAAAAGTGAGACACAGGCATTTTTTCCACCATCACAGGAATCACCGGGACTTTCATCAGTTTCATAAGTATTTCCGATGGGTGCGTCCCGGCGTCATCCTCTTCAACCTCCTGTTTCTCTATGTGCTGTTTTCTTGGGTCGGAAACACGGCGATCTTGCTGCTTCTCGTGGCCTTCATCGCCGTGAAGGAAGTCATCCATCTCTTCTTTCTCCGTCGATTGGAAAGACGGCTCTTTGCCCCTGTTCAGGAGTTGGATCAGGGCGTCAAGGAGATCGCCAAGGGAAACTACGATGTTTCGATCGATTGCGATATTCCCAACGAAATCGGGGCGTTGATCGTCTCGTTTAATGAGATGGCTCGAAAGTTGCGGGAAGGCGAAAAACTGAAGCAGGAGTATGAAGAGAATCGGAAGACACTGATCGCCAACATCTCCCATGACATCAAGACGCCCATCACGGCGATTCAGGGTCATGTGGAAGCCCTTCTGGAGGGGGTGCCCGACTCGCCGGAGAGGGCAGAAAAATACCTGAAGACGATCCACCGCAACACCATCTACATCAACAAACTGATCGATGATCTCTTTCTCTTTTCCCAGTTGGACCTGGGGAAACTGGCCTTGCACCGGCAGACCCTTTCGATCAGGCCCTTTATGCAGGATTTAATGGAAGAATTCAAATTTGAACTGGAGGAGCGGCAATGCGCCTTCACCTTCAACGATCGGCTGGCGCAAGAGCATCATGTGTCCATTGACGGGAAGCGAATCAACCAGGCTGTACGCAATATCATCGGCAATGCCGTCAAATACGGGCCGGAAAGGGATCTGGCGATCACGGTAGAACTGTATCAGGAAGGTGACTTTATCTGCCTCAGCATCCAGGATAACGGTCCCGGGATTCCCTCCGAAAAGCTGGCCTTCGTCTTTGACCGGTTCTACCGCATCGATCGGGCGCGAACGAAGGATCTGGGGAGCACCGGTCTCGGATTGGCCATCGCCAAGGAACTGATCGAGGCCCATGGCGGCGCGATCTCCCTTTCGAGCAAGGAGAATGAGGGCGCTCGTTTCATCATCGCGCTCCCGGTGGAAAGGAGCGACCATGAAGCAAATCCTGATCATTGAGGATGACATCCATATCGCCGAACTGGAGCGGGACTATCTTCGTCTCAACGGTTACACCGTCACCATCGTGCAAGATGGCGCGCTGGGTCTCAAGCAGGCCCTATCGGGCATCTATGATGTGGCGCTGGTCGATCTGATGCTGCCCAACAAAGACGGCTACGAGATCGTCCGGGAGATCCGCAAGAGCATGGAGATCCCCATCATCATCTTATCGGCCAAGTCAGACGATATCGACATCATTCGCGGCTTGGCCGTCGGCGCCGACGATTACTTGACCAAACCCTTCCGGTTTGCCGAACTGGTGGCCCGGGTGAACTCCCATATCCATCGCTATGAGCGATTGACGGGCAAACGAGCGGCCACTGAAGTCATCAGCCACAAAGGGCTGGAGATCAACACGGCCGCTCGCAAGGTTTTTGTCGACGGCAAAGAGGTTTCCATGACGACCAAAGAGTACGAGTTGCTCTTGTTTCTCGCCTCGAATCCGAACATCGTCTTCAGCAAGGAACAACTCTTTGATAAGATTTGGGGCGAAGAGAGCCTGGGCGAATTGGCGACGGTGGCCGTTCACATTCAAAAAATACGCAAAAAGGTCGAGAAAGACCCTTCCAACCCGGCCTACATTGAGACGCTCTGGGGAACGGGATACCGTTTTAACGGGTGATGGCCGTGACGGCGGATGCCTCAATGATTTGAAGACAGATCCCTTGACAAAGGCATTCCAACTCGATAAAATACTGATTTGTAGGTATATGTCCTCTGTCCTCAACCGCTCAGGACGGGCTGGGGAAGTCGGCTTCGGCCGCGCCTTGCGCCTGGCGAGTCTAGTATGGGAGGTGTAGCATTCATGTTCGCGATTATCGAAACCGGTGGCAAGCAGTACAAAGTTCAACAAGGCGATGTGCTCAAGGTGGAGAAACTTGAAGCCAATCCTGGCGATGTGGTCGAAATCGACCGCGTTTTCGCTGTCAGCAAGGATGGGGAGCTGAAGGTCGGAGCCCCGACCGTCGAAGGCGCCAAAGTCCTGCTGAAAGTGGAAGACCACGGCAAAGGCAAGAAGATCGTCATCTTCAAGTACAAGTCCAAGAAGAACTACCGCCGCAAGCAAGGTCATCGTCAAGCCTTTACCCAAGTCCGCGTCGAAGCCATCGAAGCCTAAGGCCCGGTTGGACTCGATATGGTCAAGGTAACGGTCTATGTCGATGAGGAACAGCGGATTCTGGGATTTGAAGCCCTGGGTCATGCCGGAGCGGCGCCCCACGGGCAAGATGTGGTTTGCGCCGCTGTGTCGGCGTTGACCTTTACGGCGGTCAATGGGTTGGAGCACTTTCTCGGCGCTAAGGCGACTGACGTGAGCGCCTCCAAGCCGGGAGACTTACGCTGCCTCTTGCAGGACCCGCTGGCGCCGGAAGCGGCGCGGACGGCCCAGATCATCCTGGAAACGATGGTCCTTGGTTTGCAACAAACCGCGGAAGCTTATCCGCGTTTCCTTCACGTCGAGAAGAGGAGGTGTGTCCCATGCTAGTCATGAATCTGCAATACTTCGCCCATAAAAAAGGTGTCGGTAGCTCCCGCAACGGCCGTGACTCCGAAGCCAAACGCCTGGGCGTCAAGCGCAGCGACGGTCAAGCCGTTTTGTCCGGCAACATCCTGGTCCGCCAGCGCGGCACCAAGATTCACCCCGGCAACAACGTGGGTCTGGGCAGTGACGACACCCTGTTCGCCCTGATCGACGGCGTCGTTAAATTCGAACGCAAAGGTCGGGACAAAAAACAGGTCAGCGTGTACGCTGTCTAAGAACAAAGCAGCCCCCGGAGAAATCCGGGGGCTTTTTGTCAATATTAATACTGTGCGCCGGACTGGCAGCAGGATGTTCGTTCACAAAGATCCGGCGTGGCCGGGAGTGTTTTCAGATGGCCGAGAACGGTTTGCCAGCCGCAACGGACCGGCATAACCCGGCAGAGGGCAGTCTCGCCCAGAGCGCCGCAACAGCGGCCGATCCGGCAGGGGCCCATTTCGCCGGTTTCAGTCCTGACACTGCCGAGTGGGTAGAACTGTGGCGGGAGCTTCGCCATGATTTTATCAACCACTTGCAGACGATCCTGGGATACATCCAGGTGGGGCGGGGAGAGCGATCCCTCGAATACCTCCGGGAAGTGGCCCTCCGGCTCCAGGAGGATGGCGGCATCATGCGCTTAGGCGTCCTGCCCGTCATCGCCCACCTGCTGCTCCGAGGGCAAGATCTGCGGGAACGGGCCGTCGACCTGCGCATCGGCGTCGATCAGGCGTGGAACCCGGAACCCTGGCAGGAGGAGAACTGCGCGCGCCGGCTCGCCTCAGCGGCATCGGGAATGATCGAAGCGTTGCTGCCTTCCCAGGATCCGTCGGAAGAAGAGCCTGCCCTCTGCCTGCGTTTTCGCGGGCCAGACCCTGTTTTCGAGGGATGCTGGCTGGGCCGCGACGAGACATTGAAGACGGTCGACCTCGTTTCCCTTTTGCAGGAGGGAGCGCCCTGATAGTTTTCTACGTTCGGTTCTCTGCTTCGATTCCCTGCTCGATTCCCCATTTCATGAACCAACAGACGGGTTCAAACTCATAGGAGGTTTCGCCGTTGTTTTACGATCAGGCGAGGATATTTGTTAAAGGCGGTGACGGGGGGAACGGCATCGTCTCTTTTCGCCGTGAAAAATATGTGCCCGAAGGCGGGCCCAACGGCGGCGATGGCGGCGCCGGCGGCAACGTCATCTTCATCGGCGACGAGGGGTTGCGCACCCTCGTCGACTTCCGTTACCAGCGCCATTACAAGGCCGAACGGGGCGAGCATGGCATGGGTAAGAACATGCATGGCCGCGACGGCGAGGACATGACTGTCCGGGTGCCCATCGGCACCGTCGTCAAGGACGCCGAGACGGGCGCGCTCCTGGCTGACATCACCGCTGAAGGCCAGCGGTACATCGCCGCCAAGGGCGGCCGGGGCGGCCGGGGCAACGCCAAGTTTGTCAGTTCCACCAACCGGGTGCCCATGATCGCCGAGAAGGGTGAACCCGGCGATGAACAGTGGCTGGAACTGGAACTGAAACTGCTGGCCGATGTGGGACTTGTCGGTTTCCCCAACGTGGGCAAATCGACGCTCATCGCCAACGTCTCGGCAGCGCGCCCCAAGATCGCCAACTACCACTTCACCACCTTGGAGCCCAACCTGGGCGTCGTGCGCATCGCCGAAGGCCAGAGCTTCGTCATGGCCGACATCCCGGGCTTGATCGAAGGCGCCCACACCGGCGCCGGCCTGGGCCACGACTTCCTGCGCCACACCGAGCGCACCCGCTACCTTGTCCATGTTCTGGACATCTCCGGCAGCGAGGGGCGCGACCCGCTGGAAGACTATGACGCCATCAACCGGGAACTGGTCCTCTACAAGCCCGAATTGGCCAACAAACCGATGGTTGTCGCCGCCAATAAAATGGATCTGCCCGGCGCTGAGGAACAGCTGGCGCGCCTGCGGGAGAAGCTCGGTGAAGAGGCCGTGATCTTCCCCATCTCGGCGGCCACCCGCCAGGGGTTGGACCCGTTGATCTATCACGTTCACAAGGGACTGGAGGAACTGGGGCCTGTCGTCTTCGAGACGGTCACCGCAGACGCGCACATGGATGTTCGCTTCTCCGGCAAGGCTGAGGAACGCTTCAAGATCCACCGGGACGAAGAGGGCGTCTTTGTCGTCACCGGCAAGGAAGTGGAGCGCCATGTGGCCATGACCGACATGGAAAACGAAGAATCGGTGGCCCGCTTGCAGCGCATTTTTGACGTGATGGGCGTCGATCAGGCCTTGCGCGACGCCGGTTGCCAACACGGCGACCCTGTCCGCATCCGCGACCTGGAGTTTGACTTTATCGAGTATGCCGCCCAATATGCCGATCGTGGCGACGACGGCGAATAAATTGATTGCCCAATTTGCTCGATTCTGAAAAAATTGTGTAAAAAGGGTCAAGGCAGGAAACGCCCGTCCTATCGAGAATAAACCACAATACAAAAGGGACGATCCTGTATACAGGACGCTGTTACAGGTCGTCGCCGACGCCCATCAATCGACTGTGGAGGTGGCCCCCGTGTTTGGACGCCAGGACCTGCCCAAGGCCCGCCGCGTCATCGTCAAGGTCGGCACCAGCACCTTGACCCACGGCACCGGCAAACTGAACCTGGAGCAGATGGAAAAGCTGGTCCGGCAACTGGCCGATCTCTCCAACCGGGGTCATCAGGTCATACTGGTCAGTTCCGGCGCCGTTGGCGCCGGCATGGGGCGATTGGGTCTGGAGAAGCGGCCGAAAGCGGTGCCGGAGAAACAAGCCTGCGCCGCCGTCGGCCAGGGCATTCTCATGCATATGTATGAAAAGCTTTTCGCCGAATACGGCCTCGTCGTCGCTCAGGTGCTGTTGACGCGGGACGACTTCGCCTTCCGGGAGCGCTACATCAACGCCGGCAATACCCTGGAGGCGCTCCTGCGGATGAACGTCATCCCCATCATCAATGAAAACGATACGGTCTCCATCGACGAGATCCGTCTTCGCTTCGGCGACAACGATACCCTGTCGGCCTTAGTGGCCGGTCTGGTTCAAGGCGACGTGCTGATCCTGTTGACCGATATCGAAGGTCTTTATTCGGCCAATCCGCGGGTTGACGCCGAAGCGGTTTTTATCCCTGAAGTGGCAGAGATCACGCGGGAGATCGAAGCGATGGCCGCTGGCGCCGGCTCCAACCTGGGCACCGGCGGGATGGCCACCAAGCTGCAAGCGGCCAAAATCGCTGTTGAATCGGGCGTCGCCATGGTCATCGCCCAAGGCAGCCGGCCCAACGGTCTCCGCGAGATCATGAACGGGGAAGAGGTAGGGACCTTGTTTTTCCCCAATGAAAAGCCGCTGCCTGGCTACAAGCGCTGGCTGGCCTTCAGCTCAGCCAGCAGCGGCCGCGTCTACATCGACGCCGGCGCCGCCGAGGCGATCGTCTCCGGCGGAAAGAGCTTGCTCCCTTGCGGCATCACCCGGGCGGACGGTGATTTTCAGAGCGGCGATATGGTGAGCATCATCGCGCCGGAAGGCCTGGAAGTGGCCCGCGGCGTCACCCAGTATTCGGCAGACCAGGTCCGGCGGATCATGGGGAAACAGTGCCAGGACATTGAAGCGGCCTTGGGCGCAAAAGGCGTTGACGAGGTCGTGCACCGGGACGATCTGACCGTTATGGTCTCCCGGCATATCGGATAAGAAGCAAAGGCGAAACAGGGGGAAAGAGCCATGAACATGTATTCCGAACTGTCCCTGAAGGGCAAAAAAGCCAAAGACGCCGCTTACAAACTGGGGTCGTTGTCCTCGCAGGTGAAAGACAAGGCCCTTGAGGCGATGGCCTACGCCTTGGTGGCCCAGGAGGAAGAGATTCTGGCCGCCAACGCCCTTGACGTGGAAGCGGGACGGCAAAAAGGCATGTCCAAGTCGCTCTTAGATCGGCTGATGCTGAATAAAAAGCGTGTCGAAGAGATGGCGGAAGGTCTCTATGCCCTTGTCAGCCTGCCCGATCCGATCGGCGAAGTGAAGCGCCAGTGGCGCCGCCCCAACGGCCTTGAAATCGGGCAGGTGCGGGTGCCCCTCGGTGTCGTCGGCATCATTTATGAAGCCCGTCCGAACGTCACCGTCGACGCCGCCGGCCTTTGCCTGAAGACGGGCAACGCCGTCTTGCTGCGCGGCGGTTCTGAGGCGATTCGCTCCAACATGGCCATCGTCAAGGTCATCGCCAAGGCGGCTGAAGAGGCCGGCATCCCGGAAGGGGCCATCCAGTTGGTGGAGGACACGAGCCGGGAAGTGGCCCAGCAGATGATGACCATGAACGATTACCTGGACGTGCTCATCCCCCGCGGCGGCGCCGGTCTGATCCAGGCGGTCGTCAAAAACGCCACCGTCCCGGTCATCGAAACAGGTGTTGGCAACTGCCACATCTATGTGGACGCCGACGCCGATCTGGAAATGGCGGAACGGATCATCATTAACGCCAAGTGCCAGCGCCCCGGCGTCTGCAACGCCGCCGAGTCGCTTCTCGTTCACCAGGATGTGGCCCGCAAGTTCATCCCCCATATCGGCAAGGTGCTGACGGAGATGAACGTGGAGCTGCGCGGATGTCCCCGCACCCTCTGTTTCTTTGAGGGGATCAAGGAGGCCACCGAAGAGGACTATGCCACGGAGTTTCTCGATCTGATCCTGGCCGTTAAGGTTGTCGACAGCTTCGATGAGGCCCTTGAACATATCCGCAAATACTCGACCGGTCACTCGGAGGCCATCATCACCCGCGACTATGGCCGCGCCCGCGAGTTCACCCGCTGTGTCGACGCCGCCGCTGTCTACGTGAACGCCTCGACGCGGTTCACCGACGGCTTCCAATTTGGCATGGGCGCCGAGATCGGCATCTCCACCCAAAAACTGCATGCCCGCGGTCCCATGGGACTGAACGAACTGACGACGATCAAGTACGTCTGCTACGGCGATGGACAGATCCGCTAATCACCCTGTTGAGCGCAAGGGCTTTATCATCGGTCCCCATGGCGTCGTCATCTCCATCCCGGAAGACCTGACTGACTATGAGTGGGTGGACACCACCTTCGGGATCAAGGTGCCCAAATTCAAGGTGAATCAAACGGGCGACGGGATTGTACGCGTCGGCATCATGGGCGGGACCTTTGACCCTGTTCACTTTGGCCATCTGGTGACAGCCGAAGCGGCGGCCGATCTCTTCGACTTGTCTGTCGTCGTCTTTGTGCCCTCAGGGAGACCGCCCCACAAACGGAGCCAGCTTGTGACCGACCCTTGGGAACGCTATCGCCTCACCGAGTTGGCTACCTGCTCGAACCCGCGTTTTCGCATGTCTGATGTGGAGGTAAGCCGCCCCGGCTATTCCTATGCCATCGACACGGTCCGCTCCTTCCGGAGCGACTATGGGGAACAGGCGGAGTTTTTCTTCATCACCGGCGCCGACGCCATCTTGGAGATCATGACCTGGCGCCAGATCGATCAGTTGATGGCCGAATGCCGTTTTATCGCCGCCTACCGCCCCGGTTATGGCCGCGATCACCTGCGCGAGGCGGTGGCCTGCATGGAGGCGTTTTCCGGACGGATTCACCTGATCGAGGTGCCAGCCTTGGCCATCTCGTCGACCGACATCCGCCAGCGCCTCGCCCAGGGGCGTTCCGTCAAGTACCTCTTGCCCGAGCCGGTGGTCCACCGCATCATCGAAACGGGAAGTTACCGCTAGCACCCCGCGAATAACCCCGCCGTATCCGGTCATACTAAGTCGCGAGCGCAGGGCGAAAGTACATCGCTTGAGGCCGAGTATCATGGGGTTATGGTGAGGTGAATGGAATTGACTCGGACCCTTTATGTGGGCAATTTGCCTTGGGCAACGAAGCCCGAAAACCTGACGGATCTCTTTTCCCCCTACGGGGAGGTGCTGAGCAGCCGGATCATCACAGACAGAGAGACAGGGCGATCAAGAGGATTCGGTTTCGTCGAGGTCAGAGATGAAGACGCCGAGCGCATGGTGGAAGCCATGAACGGCGCCGAGTATGAAGGCAGGATGCTGACCGTCAACGAGGCCAAGCCCAGACAGGACCAATAAAAGAATTTATATGCACCTCCTAGACCGTAATGGGATAGGAGGTTTATTATTGTGTATGACGGAAAGGATGATCCTGTTGGGAGATTGGCAAGCCATCAGCCGGCGACTGAAGGAAGATCTGGCCCGTGCATTGAGCCCCCGTCGCTACGCCCATACGGTGGGGGCCGGCGAGACGGCCTTTCGATTGGCAGTCCGGTGGGGCGCCGACGCCGAGCGGGCCCGTGTGGCCGGACTGCTTCACGACATCGCCCGCGAGTGGCGGGCCGATCGGCTGATCGAGGCCTGTGAGGAAGCCGGTGTTTCTCTCCACCCGTGGGAGCGAAAACAGGCCGAAATCCTCCACGGGTACGCCGGCGCCTGGTGGGCGGCAAGGGAGTACGACTTCGATGACGACGAGGTGCTCGAGGCGGTGCGCCATCACACGGTCGGCCATCCCGGCATGGGGCTTTTGGCAAAGATCGTCTACGTTGCCGACAAGATCGAGCCGAACCGGACCTACAAGGGTGTAGAAACGCTCCGAGACTTGGCCGAACAGTCGCTGGACCGGACTGTGCAGGCTTGTCTCGATCAGGCGATCCAGCATGTTCTCCGCAAGGGCACACTGTTGCACCCCCTTACGGTGGAGACGCGCAATTGGCTGATTTTGGAGCAGAAGAGGGAAGACGCCTGCAGTCAAAAACATAGCTGATCATGGATCACAATTAGGGAGGAACCAATACATTGGGACAAGACAGCAAAGCAGCGGCCATCGCCATCGCCGAAGCGGCCGCCGATAAGAAAGCCTACGAGATCACGCTCCTCGATCTGCGAGGCAAATCGAATGTGACCGACTACTTTGTCCTTTGCAACGGCAATTCGACGCCCCAGGTGCAGGCCATCTGCATGAACATCGAAGAAAAACTGAAAGACTACGGCCGCCGCACCCTCCGTGTCGAAGGGTACCGCGATGGGCGCTGGGTGCTGATGGATTACGGCGATGTGGTCGTTCACATCTTCCGCCCCGAGACGCGGGATCACTATGCCCTGGAACGCCTCTGGGGCGACGCGCCGAAGGCGGTGGAGCCAAACTTCGAAGAGTTCCTCCAGTAAGCTCTCAACAGCAGCGTGAGTGGTAACCAATAGGTGAATCGATAGGAAGCGGATTGGACAGGCACAGGAGCGGACCTATGAATATTTTCGATGTGATCGGACCGGTTATGATCGGTCCGTCCAGCTCCCATACCGCCGGCGCCGTGCGTCTCGGCAATGTGGCCCGCCTGATCCTGGGCGAAGCTGTCATGGAGGCCCGGATCGGCCTCCACGGCTCCTTCGCCGAGACCCACCGGGGCCATGGCACTGACCGGGCCCTGGTGGCCGGTCTGCTTGGCTGGGCCACCGATGACCTGCGCATCCCCAACTCTTTTGAATTTGCTGAAACGGCCGGTTTGGCGGTGACTTTTTCCGACATCAATCTGGGGGAACTGGCCCACCCGAACTCGGTTCGGTTTAATCTGATCGGGCAAGCGGGAACCCGTTCAGATGTCACCGGCGCATCCATCGGCGGCGGGCGCGTCCAGGTAACCCGTGTGGATGATTTTCCCGTCGAATTGACCGGCGACTTTGCCACACTGCTGGTCACCCACCATGACCAGCCTGGTGTGATCTCCCTGGTGACGGCTGTATTGGGCCAGCAGGGGATCAACATCGCCCAGATGCGAGTCTCGCGAGAACAGAAGGGCGCGCGGGCGCTGATGGTGCTGGAGACGGATCAGACCGTCACCGATGAAGCCTTGCGCGCTATCGCTGCGCTGCCGCCCGTGGAGAGGGCGCGACGGATTCAAATCGACTGAACGAGGGGGCGCGCGTGTGGCCCAAAAGCTGTCCTTGCAGCAGTGGATTGCGCAAGCGGAAGAGAAAAACCTCACTTTTGCAATGTTTTGCCTGCAGCGGCAGGCAGCTGACCTGGAAACGACGGAAGCGGCGATCCTGGCCCGCATGGAGGCGCTCCTGCCGGTGATGCGGGACAGCATCCAGGCCGGATTGCAGGGCCACCGTTCCGTCGGCGGCCTTGTCGGCGGCGACGCCGCGAAGATGGCCGCCTATGGCGCGGAATGCCCCGGCAACAGCGTCGTCGGGCCGGTTCTGGCCGACGCGGTGACGATGGCCCTGGCGGTAGGCGAAGCGAACGCCTCCATGGGCCGGATCGTGGCCGCTCCGACGGCCGGGTCGAGCGGCGTGTTGCCGGCGGTGCTCTTTGCGCTGGGCAAATCCCGCCGTTTATCAAATAAACAGCTGGCCGAGGGGCTCTTGGTGGCAGGCGCCATCGGCATGGTCATCGCCTCCCGGGCGACTCTTTCCGGAGCGGCCGGCGGCTGTCAGGCCGAATGCGGCGCGGCAGCGGCGATGGCCGCCGGAGCGGCGGTGGACCTTTGCGGCGGCAAGCCAGCCCAGGTCGGCGACGCTGTCGCCATGGCCTTGAAAAACATGCTGGGACTCGTCTGCGATCCCGTCGCCGGCCTCGTTGAGGTCCCTTGTGTCAAACGCAACGCCGGCGCTGCCGCTCAGGCTCTCGTCGCTGCCGAGATGGCCCTCGCCGGAGTCACCAGTGTCATCCCTGTCGATGAGGTGATCGACGCTATGGGTTCCATCGGCGCCGCTCTGCCGGCGGCGTTGCGTGAGACGGCCCGAGGCGGTTTGGCCGATACGCCTACGGGGCGGGAGTGGGCGAAAAGGCTCTTTGCCGGCAAGGGAGAAGGAAATTCCACAGAAACGTAGGTAGGTGAGTAATCTCGACAAGAACCGAGAAGCGGTTTTTTCTGTATCGTTTTGTTTCATATAAAAAAAAACATATCAAATTGAGACAAGGAGAGCGAGAAAGCAATCTTCACTCAGTTTGGTTTTAAAATGATGGTAGGGTATATAACGAGTTTTTGGGCAAAAGGAATCCTGTTTCCAGTCATTTTTGAATAAACGGCGATCTTGGCTTGATTCTTGCATGGATAAATCAAGTGAGGTGAGATGATGAAACACGTTCAAGCGCTTCAGTGCATCCATTGCGGGAAACAGTATGACCCCGGCGAAGTTGACTATTACTGTCCCGCCTGTGGTTACCATGAGGGCATCCTGGATGTGATCTACGACTATGAGGCCATTAAGGCCGAGATGGATCCGAAGACATTCACTGCCGGCGGACCCCGTTCCATGTGGCGGTACCTGCCGCTCCTGCCTGTCGCCGAACCGGAGCGGATCAGCCACCTGCAGGTCGGCTGGACACCCCTCTACGCCGCCCCAAAACTGGCGGCAACGCTTGATGTGGCTGCCTGTTGGGTGAAGGACGAAGGGCGCAACCCGACCGCCTCGTTTAAAGATCGGGCCAGCGCCGTCGGGGTGCTGAAAGCGCTGGAAAAGGGCGCTTCCCGGATCACCTGCGCCTCCACCGGCAACGCCGCCTCGTCGTTGGCCGGCTTCGCCGCCGCCGCTGGCCTGCCGGCTTCCATCTTCGTGCCCAAACGGGCGCCGGAAGCCAAAGTGGCCCAGTTGCTCGTCTTCGGCGCCCAGGTCTTCTCCGTCCAGGGAACCTATGATCAGGCCTGGGAGCTCTGCATGGCGGCGAGCGCTCATTTCGGTTGGTATAACCGCAACTGCGCCATCAATTCCTACTTGATCGAAGGGAAGAAGACGGTGGCGCTGGAACTGGTTGAGCAGTTTCGAGAGCGGGGAACCATTCCCGACTGGGTCGTCGTCTCTGTCGGCGACGGCTGCACCATCGGCGGCGTCTGGAAAGGCTTCCAGGAGATGCAGCGCATCGGTTGGATCGAACAGACGCCCAAAATCCTTGGCGTGCAGGCTGCCGGCTGCCAGCCCTTTGTCACCGCGTGGCGGGAGGGGAAGGGGCTCACCCCTTGTGAGGCCGACACCCTGGCCGATTCCATCGCTGTGGGCCACCCCCGTAATTTTGCCAAAGGGTTGCGAGCGGTCGTTGAATCGGGCGGCGCCTATGTGGCCGTCCCCGACGAGGCCATCTTGGAGGCGATGACCACCTTGGCTCGCAAAACCGCCGTATTCGGCGAACCAGCCGGCGTCACCGGCGTGGCTGGTGTGCAGGAGGCCCGTCGCCAGGGAATCATCGGACCGGACGATTCGGTGGCCATCATCGTCACCGGCAATGGACTCAAAGACATCGCCAGCGCCATCCGGGCCGCCGGGCAGCCCTTGTCGGTTGAGCCGGAACTGGAGGCGGTGCAGCGCGCAGTGACGGCCTAAGCCGAAATTGCAATTGCAACTTCGGCAGTACATAACGGCGCGCAGGATCCAACGACTGCCCAACCTCCGTGCAGCGAAACAGGAGGAAGATCGCACAATCACGGCGAAAAGAAAAAGACAAGGCAGTTATAGAGATTGAGGCAGTGCGGAAAACATCACGGGGTTTGCCCAGAGGGCGTTCCCCCGAAGGAGGAACAACCATGTCTCGAATTCCCTTCGGACCCACATATGATGAGATGCTGCGCCCGGAAACCCTCGATGGTTCAGTGCGCGCTCAGGCGCTGACCGCTTTGCAGGAAAACGAACTGGACCCGATCAACCTCTTCAACATCACCTGGAAAAACGCCGGCAACCAGGTGCGCAAGGTCGTCCTGCCGCCGGCCCTCACCGGCATCGACGCCAATGTCGTCGTCATGCTGGGCTGCGGCTTTCCATCCGGCTCCCACAAGGTGGGCCCCGCTTACAGCACCTTGATCGAGGGACTTGTTGACGGCGAGATCGTCCCCGGCGTACATACCATCCTCGGTCCGTCGACAGGCAACTTCGGCATCGGCACCGCCTACATCTCCCGGTTGCTGGGCTTCCGGTCTATCGTCATCATGCCCGATAACATGAGCAAAGAGCGCTACGAACGGATCCGCAAGTACGGCGGCGAATTGGAACTGACGCCGGGCAGCGAGTCTGATGTGATCTTGACACTGGAACGGACCCATGAGATGATGAAAAACCCGGCCTACAAAGCCTTGGCCCAATTTGAACTCTTCCCGAACTACCGCTTCCACCGCCATGTGACCGGCAACAGCGCCATCGAGGCCGTCCAGGGCGTCGGCAATGGGCGCATCGCCGGCTTCGTCTCCGCCCCCGGTTCGGCAGGCACCCTTGCCGCCGGCGACCAGATCAAAGCGATCTATCCCGAGGCCAAGATCGGCGCGCTGGAACCCTATGAGTGCTCCACCCTGGCCGATGGCGGGCGCGGCCAGCACCGCATCGAGGGCATCGGCGACAAGATGTGCACCCTCATCCACAACGTGCTGACCACTGATTTCATCATCCTGATCCGTGATGAAGAAACCGTCCAGGGATTGAAGATCTTCCGCGACGGCGTGGAAGCCCTCGTCCAGATGGGCGTCGATCGCGATTTCGCCCTCTCCATCCGTGACTGGTTCGGTCCCTCCGGCATCTGCAACATCCTGGGCGCCATCAAAATGGCCAAGTTCCTTCGCCTCGGCCCTGGGGACAACGTGGTCACCGTCGCCACCGACGGCTTTGACCGCTACCACTCGGTGATGGAAGACCTGGACCGCCGCTACCTGGAGACAGCGCCCTTTGTCCTGGAACGGTGGGCGAAGGACATCTTCCTTGGCGCCGACGACCAGCAGGTCTTCGATGTCCGGCGCGACGACAAGAAAGAGCGGCTCTTTCAGCAGAAGGAAAACGACTGGCTCAAGTTCGGCTACAGCATGGACTTCCTCAACGCCATGCGCGACGCCGGCTTCTGGGAGGACCAGTACGCCAAGGTCCAGGTTTACAACGAAAAAATCGCCGCCAGCCGCTAGGCAGGGAACGCGCCCTGTCGTCTGCCATCGGTCGCACACGGCTTCAATTCCTATCCTTACAATAGCGGGAAAAGACGCCATGATCGGCCATAAAGCAATGGCGATGGCCATCTGAAACGGCGAAATTAAAGCCAAAAATCAAGAATACATTGTTGAGGTCTTGCTTTTCCGGCGGTCTGGGAATAAAATTACAAGTATCAGGGGAAATGGGTCGGAACGACAGAACAGAATGACAGAAGGGCAATGGCGCCCTTCACCGCGAAGGGAAGAGGCCGCGTGGTGAAGGGCCTTTTGTTTGTGCCATGAAGAACTTTCGTGGGGAGGGATGAAAAAGCGGCGAGGGATAGAGAACCGAAACCCTCGCTACACCGGCGCGAAAGAAGACCAAATAATAAAACGGGGAGGATGCATCGTGAAATTCAAAACGAAGACGCTGGCAATTCTCTTGAGCCTTACGCTCGTGCTCGGTCTCGTTCTGACCGGCTGCGGCGGACAACCCACGGCTTCTCAGCAACCGGCCGGCGACAACAAAGCCGCTGGCGACAAAGTTAAGGTGGCTTTCGTGTACGTCGGACCTGTCGGTGACGCCGGCTACACCTACGCCCATGACCAAGGTCGCAAATACCTGGAAAAAGAAATGCCCAATGTGGAAACATCCATCGTGGAATCGGTGCCGGAAGGCGCTGACGCCGAGCGGGTGCTCACCGAACTGGCCACCAAAGGCAACAAGATCATCTTCGCCACCAGCTTCGGCTATATGGACTATGTGATCAAAGTGGCCCAGAAGTTCCCCGATGTGACGTTCCTCCATTGCTCCGGCTATAAAACCGCTCCCAACGTCGGTACATACTTCGGCCGCATCTACCAGGCTCGTTACCTCTCCGGTCTCGTCGCCGGCAAGCAGTCCAAGAGCAATGTCATCGGCTATGTGGCTGCCATGCCCATTCCGGAAGTCATCCGCGGCATCAACGCCTTCACCCTCGGTGTGCGGGAAGCCAACCCCAACGCCACTGTGAAGGTTGTCTGGACCAACACCTGGTATGATCCCGCCAAAGAAAAAGACGCCGCCAAGAGCCTTCTTGACGCCGGCGCCGACGTGATCGCCCAGCACCAGGACACCCCTGCGCCGATGCAAGCTGCTGAAGAAAAAGGCAAGTTCGGCGTCGGCTACAACACGGACATGAGCTCCTTCGCCCCGAAAGCTGTCCTGACCGGTCCCGTCTGGAACTGGGGTCCCTACTATGTGAAAACCGTCAAAGCTGTCGTGGACAAAACCTGGAAGTCGGAACAGTACTGGGGCCCCATGTCTGACAAGGTTGTTGACCTGGCTCCCTACGGTCCCATGGTGAGCGACGACGCCAAAGCCCTGGTCGCCAAGAAGAAAGAGTCCATCCTGAAAGGCGAATGGGACGTCTTCAATGGCCCGATCAAAGATCAATCCGGTCAGGTGAAAGTGCCGGAAGGTTCCAAGATGACCGACAAAGAAATGCTCGAGTTCAACTGGTTCGTTCAGGGTGTGGACGGAACCATTCCTAAGTAAATCATCACCTAACCGAACAGACGATTCGCTACCAGCCCTTTCTGGAAAACAAGCGATCCCAAAACAAAGAGTATTCATTTCAAACGACAGGTTTTCCCATCACGTAGGTGCCCAA
Source organism: Heliomicrobium gestii (assembly GCF_009877435.1). NCBI lineage: Bacteria > Bacillati > Bacillota > Clostridia > Eubacteriales > Heliobacteriaceae > Heliomicrobium > Heliomicrobium gestii. The sequence continues at coordinate 140,381 of NZ_WXEX01000003.1, forward strand.
GCATCAGAAGATGGTCGCCGTCCGCCGGTTTTCCGGCGGACGGCAAGCCGTTTGTCGGGGCTGATTTTGCAAACGACAACATAGGGTAGGGTGCATGCAATGGACTATATGGTCGAGATGATCGACATAACCAAACGATTCCCGGGGGTCCTGGCCAATGATCGGGTCAGCTTCGCCGTTCGCAAAGGGGAGATTCATGCCCTGCTCGGAGAGAACGGCGCGGGGAAGAGCACCCTCATGAACGTACTCACCGGCCTGTACCGCCCGGACGGCGGAGAGATCCGCATCAACGGACGGCCGGTGGAGCTCTTATCCCCCCGGGATGCCGTCTCACAGGGCATCGGCATGGTGCACCAGCACTTTAAGCTGGTCAAGCCCTTCACTGTATCGGAAAACATCCTGCTCGGTCTCAAGGGAGTCCGGCAGGTTTTTGACATTCGCGCCATCAACACACAGGTGGCGGCGGCCAGCGAAAAGTATGGCCTGCAAGTCGATCCCACGGCTCAGGTGTGGCAGCTTTCTGTCGGCGAGCAGCAACGGGTGGAGATCTTGAAGATCCTCTTCCGCGGCGCCGACATCATCATCCTCGATGAACCGACGGCCGTCTTGACACCCCAGGAAGCCGTCGAACTCTATCACACCCTGCGGCGCATGGCCGATGAGGGGAAGGCGATCATCGTCATCTCCCACAAGCTGAGCGAGGTGCTCGGAAACACGGACCGCATCACCGTCTTGCGGGGCGGACGCTCCGTCGGGACCGTCAACACGGCCGAGACAAACGAAACGGAACTGACGCGAATGATGGTCGGCCGGACCGTTATCCTGCGCACTGACAAAGCGCCCGCCAACCGGGGGGAGAAGATCCTCGAACTGGGAAATGTGTCGGCCCTCAACGACCGGGGGCTCCCGGCCATCAAATCGCTCTCCCTGGACATCTATGGCGGCGAGATCCTGGGCATCGCCGGTGTGGCCGGCAACGGCCAGCGGGAACTGGCCGAGGTGGTGGCCGGTCTGCGGACCATCGAAAGCGGTGTGAAAAAAATCGGCATTGCCGAGATGACCCAGGCGACGCCGAAGCAGATGATCGAGGCGGGCGTCAGCTACATCCCTGAAGACCGGCTCGGCACCGGACTGGCGCCGAACATGAACGCCGTTGAGAACTACCTCTTAAAAGGCGCCGGTGACACCTCTCCGGTGATTCATTGGAAAAAAGCCACCGAGGAGACGGAAGACATCATCAAACGGTTCGATGTCAAGATCGCCAGCCTCAAAGATCCCGTCAAGATGCTTTCCGGGGGCAACCTGCAGAAACTCCTCCTGGGGCGCGAGATCTCCAACAACCCCCGTCTGATTGTGGCCATGTACCCCATGCGCGGCCTTGACGTGGGCGCCATGGAGACGATCCGCAACCTCCTGGTGGCCCAGCGCGACGCCGGCGTCGCCGTCTTGCTCATCTCCGAGGAACTGGAAGAACTGTTCGCCCTGTCCGATCGCATCGCCGTCCTCCATGGCGGAGAGGTCATGGGCGTCGTTGACCCGAGGGAAGCTACCATCGAAGCCGTTGGCATGATGATGGCCGGCGAGCGGATGAATGCGACAGCAGACGCAGAAGGCGCAGGGGGGAAGGTGAATGGCGATGCATCCTAACACCGCAGAAAAACAAGGATTCACCGGGCGCTTCCGCTTTGCCGACTGGCGTTTTGAAAAGCGGGCCAACAACTCTACGACGGTGCTGGTTCTCGTCCCGATCCTGTCCATCGTCGTCGGTCTGCTGTTTTCCGCCCTCTTTATCGCCGCCACCGGCAAAGAACCCCTGAAGGTCTACGCGCTGATGCTCGACGGCGCCTTCGGCTCCACCTATGGCATCTCGGAAACGGTTGTCAAGGCCATCCCGCTCATGCTCTGCAGCCTCGCCGTTTCCATCGCCTTTCGCATGCAGTTGTGGAACATCGGCGCCGAAGGACAACTGTACATGGGCGCATTTGGCGCCAGTTGGGTCGCCCTCAACCACCCCGACTGGCCGGCTTTCGCGCTGTTGCCCGCCATGGCCATCGTCGGAATGGCCTTGGGCGGCCTTTGGGGCCTCCTGCCGGCCATTCCGCGCGCCTACATGAAGGTGAACGAAACGATCACCACCCTGTTGATGAACTACATCGCCATCCTTTGGGTCGATTACTTCGTTTACGGTCCCTGGAAAGACCCGAACGGTTTCAACTTCCCCATCACGGCGCCCTTTTCGGCAAGCGCCATCCTGCCGGCCTTCGGCACAAGCCGCATCCATACGGGCTTGCTGTTAGCGCTGATCACGGCGGGCATCCTCTACTTTGTCCTGCGCCACACCCGTTGGGGCTTTGAGATCCGCGTCAGCGGCGAAAGCCCCTCGGCTGCTCGCTACGCCGGCATGAACCACATCAAAAACATCCTCGTCGTCATGTTCATCAGCGGCGCCTTGGCCGGCCTCGCCGGCATGACCGAGGTCTCCGGCATCACCCAGCGGCTCCAACACGGCATCTCACCGGGCTATGGCTACTCGGCCATCATCATCGCCTGGCTCGCCCGCCTGCACCCCTGGGCGATCGTCTTCGTCTCCTTCATCTTCGGCGGCCTGCTTGTCGGCGGCTACAGCATCCAGACGAGCGGCTTCCCGGCAGCGACCGTCTCCATGCTGCAGGGCGCCATCTTGTTCTTCGTCGTCGGCGGAGAAATCTTTGTCAACTATCGCCTGCGGACCGGCGGAAAGGAGGAGCGATAACCATGGAAACATCGATGTGGGTATCCCTCCTGGCCACCGGCGTCATCGCCGGCACGCCGATCCTCTTTGCTGCCCTCGGCGAGATCCTGACGGAACGAGCCGGCATCCTCAATTTGGGCGTCGAAGGCATGATGCTCGTCGGCGCCGTGACAGGCTTTCTCGTCACCTACAGCGCCCAGAACGAATGGGCCGGTCTGGCCATGGCCACCATCGCCGGCGGCCTGATGGCCTTTATCCATGCCTTTTTGTGCATCACCCTGCGGGCCAACCAGGTTGTCAGCGGCCTTGCCTTGACCATCTTCGGTTCCGGCCTCAGCGGCTACCTCGGCAAAAACCTGATCGGCGTGCCCCTGACCCACACCTTTAAACCGGTTCCCATCCCCGGTCTCAGCGAGATCCCTGTCATCGGCGAGATCCTCTTCAAGCACGACTTGCTCGTCTATTTCAGTTATGTCTTGATCGCCCTCATCTGGTTTTTCCTCTTCCGGACGAAGGCCGGTCTGGAACTGCGGGCCGTCGGGGAAAACCCTGCCGCCGCCGACGCCGCCGGCCTCAACGTCTTCGCCACCCGCTACGCCTGCGTCATCGCAGGCGGCATGCTGGCGGGCATCGCCGGCGCCTACCTGTCCCTGGCCTACGCGCCGTCCTGGCTGGAGAACATGACGGGCGGACGGGGCTGGATCGCGGTGGCACTGGTCATCTTCGGCATGTGGAATCCGGTGCGGGCCTTCTTTGGCAGCTTTTTCTTCGGCACCATCGATGTGCTCGGCTTCACCATGCAGACCCTGGGGATTCAGATCCCGTCCTTCTTCCTCAAGATGTTGCCCTATGTCTTCACCATCATCGTCCTCATCGTCGTCACCCGGGAGACGAAGACGCGCCGTGTCGCCTCGCCGGAGGCGTTGGGCCTGTCCTACAACCGGGAGGAGCGATGAGGTTCACCCACTTCTAAGAAAAACGAGGTGGATCCCATGTCCAGCATCGTCATCAAAAACGCCGCTATTGTCACCATGAACGCCCAGCGAGACATTGTCGAGGGTGAACTGTGGATCCGTGATGGAGTGATTGCGGCGATTCGCCCCGGCAACGCGCAGGCGGAGAACCCTGCCGCGCCTGAGCGCTTTCCTCAACAGGACCTGCCGATCGAACCATCCTTCAGGGCTGATCAGGTTATCGATGCCCGAGGACGGCTGATCATCCCCGGCATCATCCAGGGCCACATCCATCTCTGCCAGACCCTTTTCCGGGGCCAAGCCGATGATCTGGAACTGCTTGACTGGCTGAAACTGCGCATCTGGCCTCTCGAAGGCGCTCATGACGCCGAATCCCTCTACACGTCGGCCCGCCTGGGCATCGGCGAGATGTTCCGCTGCGGCACGACAGCCATCATCGACATGGCCACCGTCCACCACACCGAGTCGGTCTTCCAGGCCATCGTCGACTCAGGCATGCGCGCCTTGAGCGGAAAATGCATGATGGACTGGGGTCAAGACGTTCCCGCCACCTTGATGGAAAAGCGGGAAGCGTCGATTCGCGAGAGCGTCGATCTCTTGGAAAAGTGGCACGGCAAAGGCGATGGACGGCTTCGCTACGCCTTTGCGCCCCGTTTCGCCGTTTCTTGCAGCGAGGAACTGCTTCTGGAAGTGGGCGATCAGGCCCGGCGTCACGGTGTCATGATCCACACCCATGCCTCGGAAAACCGCGGCGAGATCGCCCTGGTGCAGGAAGAGCGGAAGATGCGCAATGTCAGCTACTTCGATCACCTGGGCATGGCTGATGAAAACCTGATCCTGGCCCACTGCATCTGGCTGGATGAAGATGAATTGGATCTCATCGAACGACGCCGCATCAAGGTGGCCCACTGCCCCTCCTGCAACCTGAAGTTGGGTTCCGGCATCGCCCCCATCCCGGAGATGCGCCGCCGGAACATCGCTGTCTCCATCGGCGCCGACGGCGCCCCTTGCAACAACAACCTTGATCCCTTTACAGAGATGCGCACCGCCGCCTTGATTCAGAAGGCGCTCCATGGACCGACAGCGATGCCGGCGCAGCAGGTCTTTGAACTGGCCACCCTCGGCGGCGCAGCGGTCATGGGCATGGCCGATCGAATCGGTTCTCTGGAAGTGGGCAAGCGCGCCGACCTGGCCATGATCGATCTCCACAAACTCCACTGCGCCCCCTTGGAAGGCGCCGACGTCTATGCCCAACTGGTCTATCAGGCCCGGGGGAGCGACGTCGTGTTGACCATGGTGGACGGCCAGATTGTCTATGAAGAGGGAAAACTGACGACGATCGATGAAACCACACTTCTCCGCGATGCCAGCCAGGCCATCAACCGTGTGGCGCGCAGGGCGGGCATTGTGCGGTGACTTCGCTCTGACTGTGCAGCAAAGGGACCTTATCCTGGCAAGGCAGTCGCCTGGCCAGGATACCGATTGCGCCGGAGGGTGATACAGTGAGGTTATCAGAGGCGCTGGGCATCGTGAGCCCGACGGTGCTGTCAGTCGTCGGGGCAGGCGGAAAGACGTCGCTCCTCATGGCGCTCAGCGACCAGTGGGAAGCTGAGCGAATCCCCTATGTATTGACGACGACGACCCGGATGGCATACGAACAGGTGGAACACCTGGCGCCCATCGTTGAGGAGGAGTTTCATTCGGGACTGCAGAAAGCGCTCTCCGATCTGGGGCGCTTTGGTCGCGCCGGCTGGTTCCGGTCCGTGAAGGATGGAAAGGTGCAAGGTATCCCGCCGGAATGGGTGGATCGTCTCTGTGATTACCGCTGTTCCTGGCATCTGTTGATCGAAGCGGATGGCGCGGCGGGCCGGCTGCTGAAAGCGCCTGCCGCCCATGAACCGGTGGTTCCGATGCGCAGCGATGTGACGGTCGGCGTTCTCCATCTCGACGCCATCGGCTGCCCCCTGGACACGACCATTGTCCACCGGCCCGGTCTTGTCCGTCCCATCGTCGGCAAGCCGAACGGGGCGCTGATTGAACCGGAAGACCTGGCAAAGCTGGCTCTTCACCGCAAGGGGATTTTTCAGGGCGCTGCCGGCAAAAAAATCCTCCTGCTATCCGGTGGTGTGACTGATCCTGCTGGTGACACGATGCAAAGGCAGTGGACGGAAGCGATTGTCGACCGGCTATGGAAGGATGGAAATGGCCGCATTGAACGGGTCATCCGGACAAAAGGATATGGAAGAGAAATGCGGGTATCGCGCCTTTACAGGCAACCATGACGAAGGCGGGAACCCCGTTTTCTCCTCTCTCGGGATTGCCGTGCTGGCGGCGGGGTTATCCCGGCGCATGGGTCAACCGAAGCTGCTCTTGCCGTTCCGGAGAAAACCGCTCCTGGCCCATGGTTTGGATCGGGTGAGGGAACTTCCCTGGGGGCAACGGCTTGCCGTTATCGGCGAACCGAAGGCAGCCCTCGATGAGCTTTGTGCCATCCGTGGGTTTCAAGCCCTCTTGAACGCGCAGCGGGCAGAGGGGCAAGCGACATCGGTAAGGTTGGCAGCAACCAACCTATCAGCCGATCTGACGGGCTATGTGTTTATGCCGGGTGATCAGCCCTTTATCGACCCCAATCTGCTCGTGGCGATGGCCGAGACGTTTGATCGGAGAAATGACACCAAAGCCATTATCGTCCCTCGAAACAGGGGGAGTTGGCGAAGCCCTGTTCTCTTTGGCGCCGGTTGGCGATCTGATTTGGCGATGTTGTCGGGGGACCAGGGGGGACGAGAGATCATCCGCAAACACCTCGACTGTGTCTGCGCCATCGATTGGGCCGATGATCGCGTTTTCATGGACATCGATACGTGGACGGAATATGAGTCCCTGTGCCGGGAATCAACGAATATTGAACAATAAAGCCCACTGCTGATTTGTAAGCGGTGGGCTTTTTCACATTGATAATTCTATTGGCACAATGAACGATGTAAATATTGATCGTAAACAGTAAATCAACATGACGGTAGGACGAAAGTCCCTTGATGAGACTATTTAGACATGGTAACCTTTCTTTAATAACGCAATTGGCAAGTCTACAAATAAACATATAGAATAACGATGTAAAATATTCATTAACAACAAAACTTATCAATGAATAAACTGATTAATACCGATGTTAATATTCTGTTAAATTCGCATCATCAGCCGTTGCCTTGGAGCCAATTCACACGTTTTTCAGTCTGATCGCATATCCTAGAAAGTACCTCGTTCTAAACGAGTGAAAATGCGATTCCCGCACATCATGGAAAAGGAGAGGTCTCTATGCAAAAACGCATCTTCTCTCGTCGTGAACCTGGCGCGATCGAAAAGGCGCTGTTTCACAGAGCCCAGAAGGACGTGAAGCAGGTTCTCTTTGGCTGGTTGGAAAAACGCCAGGAAAAACAAATCGCCGGCTCCCTGCGCATGCTTGGACAGTACTATGCCCAAGAGATGCAACGGAACCGGCTCCCCGGGTAAGTCGACGATAGGTCGACTTGCCGTGGATAGGGTGACGAAAGGTCGTCGAATGGTGTCGAATGGTCGTCCATAGGTTGACGATAGGTTGGGTTTTCTGTTCTTTATGTAGCGTTCAGCCAGTCAATGATCAGATCGACGATGAGATTTTCCTGATAGGCGATCAACCCGGTCTCGACCATGATCGCTGGCAATTGAGCGTCCCAAGGCACCGTCATTTCCGCTACCCTCCGGCGCTGATCTTCTGACAGAGCCACCTGTTTAACCGCCTTTTGATAGGTTTGGCAGTCAAAGCGCCACGGTTGAAAAAGGCTGGCACCGGAATAACCGGAGGCATTATAGCGGCGTTCCAGTTGGAGAGCGATTTCCAGCCCCTTGCCGTCGAAATCGCCGCTGTAAAAAAGCCGGCAGCCGGCATGGATCAGGCTGTCAAGCAACAGCAGGGCGGCCAGCGAAAGTTGGCCGCTCGTGCAGATCAAAGGCCCCTTATGTCTTCGCGAGGCGGGGGGCAAGTGGAGCCATCGATCCAAAAGGCCGGAGAAAACAGCCGGATTTTCAACAAGGTAGACAGGCTGGCCTTCCGGGACATCCCAGTGTTGTCCGCTGGTCAGCGTCGTCGGAATATGTCTTAGATTGCGAAGGGTCAAATTGAGCGGTTCGCCGGCGCCGGTGGCGGCTTCCATCAGCGGATGCAAGGGAGTTCCCCCCATTGCCGGCAGGCCGAAGACGGTCACAAAAGAAGAGATATCATCGCCATCGAGGCCCGCCGCGCGCAGCAACGCACGGTGGGCCTCTGCCGATTCAGAGGCATCGCCGGAGGAGTCGACGTCATCGAGCGATTCGCCTGGACGAAACAGATAGGCCAGGGCGGAACTGAAGAGCCGCCCCAGGGGGGTGGCTCGGTCAAAGGCGTGGGGATCGCCGGTGATCTGGGCGGCGAAGATGGGTAGGCGTTCCGCGGGCAGGGTGTGCGCCGAAGGTGATCGCCGATCGAGCCGAGCGATGGCGCGAGTGACGGCGAGCAACTGCGCTTCGGTGTCTGCGGGGTTTCCGTCAAAGGCGCTTTTTAAGATGCGGTAGCCGCCGGAACGCCGGTCAGCAACCGCATCGATCCATGCTTGCGCCGCCGGGGAGGCCTGCGCCTTGACTCGCTCGATCAGAGTTTGCCAGGCCTGGCGGTTCTTTTGGCGTCGCTGGGGACGAAGTTCCAACTGTTGCCCATAAAGGCTGTAGAGAACCTCTTCCAGGGTGATTTGCCACCGGCTCTGGCGCAGGGCCTGATCGATCTCGGTCATGCGAACAGAGACGGTGAAGGTGAGAACCTCTGGGGCGACTTGGGAAGAAACCGCGCCGGCAGGGCAATGGGGTGAGGCGATCTGCCGCCCGAAAAAACCGTTGAGGCAATCCAGTTGTTCGCCCGTTAGCTTGTCCAGGCGCAGGGAACCGCCGATTCGGCCGAGCGATTCAAAGCGGCGCCGGGCCGCCTCCAGGAGCGGCGGGAAGCCGGGCTGTCGGAGATAGCGGCAGAGATCGGGCGGAAGCGGGGCAAAGGCATCCATCGGTTAGGCTCCTTCCGGCAGAGGCAGGTCGGCCGGCTCATCACTGCTTTTCGCGGCGGCGCCATCCCATGGTTCGACAGAACCGCTCTCCAGATACCGTTTTTGGTGACCGTTCCAGTGATAATGGAACAAGGTCACATAGTTCACATCTTTCGGCCGGAAGATCTCATAGATCGACAGATCGGGCACCGTGTCATAACAGCCCCAGAGCACCTGGCTCGTCATCATGTAGTCAAAATCCATCTGGGTGAGCAGGTCAAACATATCGCGCACGTTTTCATCGTCCACGCCAGCGAAGGCTTCATCGAGGGAGATGATGTGCGGCGCTTCCGGGCGCACGTCGTTGTAGCGGGAATAGGTGGCGGCGAAGAGGGGAATGTACATGCTCATTGCTTTTTCGCCGCCGCTGAGCACATTGAAGCGCGAGTCGGTCAGTTCCCGGCGCGTCCCTTCCCCTTTCTCATAATAGAGGACGAAGCGGAACCACTTGCGGTAGTCGAGGAGTTGGTTCACCCAGTGGCGGAGGGAGTCTTTTTCTTCTGATTCCTGTTTGGCCCACTCGATCCGGGAACGGAAGTGCTGAACCATGCGATCGATGTCGTCATCGTGAAGCTGATCTGGGTTGGTTTTCAACAGCTTGACGAGGGCGGTCGTATCGAGTTCCCGTTCGCTGCTGGCCGGACGAGGCTCCCATTTCAGCTGCAACCGCAATCCGCTGGAGGTGTTGCGCTGGCCCATCAGGTCGTTCACCCGGTGCACCCACTGCTCGGCCCGGTGGATGCGATTGCGGATGGTCTTGCCGACAGCGCGGATGATGATCTCCTCGTAGAGTTCGCGGTCTTTCTGGTTTAACAGGAGCATCTGCTCTTCCTTGGCCAGCGTCAACTCGTCAAGCAGGTGCTGCGGCGTGATCGGGTTCTGGCGATCGCGCATGAAATAGATGAGAACTCGTCCGGTCGCCTCGTCTTCCTGCGATTCGGGCACATACTGAAAGAGGGTTTGGCGGATCGTGTTCAAGATGCTGAAGAGGTCGTTCGTGATCGATTGGGCCAGACGGGATTCGTAACGCCCTCGCCACAGTTGCAGGAGCAACTGCGCCGTGTCCAACACGGTTTCCAGGACGGTCTGATCAACGCTGCCGGCGAGGTCGGAGGGGGGAGAGAAGGAAGCATCGCCGGCGTGGGCGGCAGGGCCAACCGAGGCGGCGAGATGGGCGGGGTCGCGCCAGACCTTTTTACTGGAGTTGGAGCGGCAGAGGTCGGCCACATCGGGGAGAAGGCCGCGCTTCCACTCCAACAGCCACTGGGATTGGAGGCGTTGCAGTTCCCTTTGCGCCGCTGCCAGCGCCGCGTGGCGCTGTTCATAGGCAGTCAAGGTTTTCCCGCGAGACTCGGCCAATCTGGGCAGGTTTTTGTGATAAGCGCTGATCGCCTGTTCCGTCTCTGCGATCAGCCGGCGCAGTTCATCGAGGCGGCGCATGATATCGTCCAGGCCCATATCCCGCAGTCGCCGTTGCAGGCTCTCGATCTCTGTGTCGAGGCGGCGCAGTTCCTGCTCATAATCGCCGATTTCGGCCTCTTCCCGGTCAGCCTGATCATTGTAAGCCGCCTCGTCGGCCGCTGCATCGGCGAAGTGTTTTTTGGCGGCTCGATGCTGTTCCCAAGCGGCCTTCAGCTGAAACCACAGGCGGCCATAGCGATCAAACTTGTCCAGAGCAATGCGAAGGGAAGGCTCATCCCGCTTGATCGTCAGATCCTTCATGCAGTCATGGAGGGCGGCTGTGGCGTCCTGATAGGCCTTGATCGCTTGACGGAACCGCTCATCCTGGCGGGCGCACTCGCCATCAGCCGCATCGAATTGAAAGCGTCGCGTGATCACTGCGCCGTTAGCGGCCTGCAGGCCTTCGCCCTTCGGAAACAGCGCCAATTCCCCATCCAGGCCAGCGGCTTCTGCGCTGAGGCGTTCCAGTTCTCCGGCAATAGCCGTGATGGAGGCGTCCATTTCGGCGATGGCTCCATCAAGAGCGGCGATGCGGGCCAGGCGGGTGCGGCGGCGGCTCTCTTTGCCGATGAATTCGGCCAGAGGCTTTGCCGCCGCGACGCCGACACGGGCGCCAAGGCGGTAGGCGCCGTCAGCGCTGAGCCAGACGCCGCGCGGGTCCGGGCTGTCGCCGCTTCCTTGCAAGACCTGATCCCGATCGGCGATGCGCACCGTTTGCAGCAGATCCAGGATGGCGCCGTCGCCGAGGCCGCTCTCTTCCGGAGGAAGGGGACAGAGGTAATCGGTCAGGGTGATGCCGAGAAGTTCCGGATCAGCCTGCAGCCAGGTCTCGTCGAGAGGGACGGCGCCGTCTCCGGCTTTGGCAGTCTCCGCCCAGGCGACGCCCTGGGGACCGACCCAGGCATCGAGCAGCCCCGCTTCGGCGAGTGCGCTTTCCAAACAGGCCCGGGTCGGTTCATCGACAGAGGGGAGAAACTCCACACAGGCGTAGAAGGGCGCGCCGGCCGGATTTGACTCCTGTCGATGCTGGCGGTAGGCCTGGCGAGCCGGCAGTCGCGCCGGTTCCGGTTCTTTGTGGGCGAGCCACTGCTCCCGCTCGGCTGTCAGTTCCCGGCGCTGCTGTTCCAGTTCCTCCTTTTGCCGGAGCCGCCCGGCCCGGTCATGGGCGATCTGCCGGTTGCGCTCCTGCCAATCGGCCAGGATGGGCTGGCGGACTTTTTCGTAATCTTTTTCGGGAAAGCCGGCCAGGTGATGGAGGGATTCGCGAAAACGCTCTTCTGACAGGGGCAGGTGGCGCAGCGACGCGCGCCAAGAAAAAAGCGCCGCTTGTTGCGCTTCTTTGGCGTCCTCCAGAGCATCTTCGGCAAGGCGCCACTCCTCTTCCGCCCGGTCTTTCGCTTTTTGAGCGTCGCTGAGGGCGTTTTCGGCGTCGTTTTTGCGCTGGTGCAGCGTGGCCACGGCGCGGGCCTGTTTCTCCGCTTCCTCCAGGCGATGCCGGTGCCCTTGCCAATCCTTTTGCCAGGTTTCAAAACCCCCATCCTCTTCCGGGATGGCCCCTTCCCAGGGCTGGCTGTGGAAACTGTGCAGGGGAAAATCAGTCTCGCCGGCGAGAACCGCCATGTCGCCCAGGGTCGACTGCTGCTCTGCCGCCGCCTTTCCCATCGTCTCGGCGGCTTCGTCCTTTCGATCCATCGCTTTCTGAAGCCGCTGGCACGTTTCGTCCAGTCGATTTTCGGCGGTCTTTTTCCTCTCTGCCAGAAACTGGCGGTCCCGGGTTTTCGCGTCCAACTGTCCTTGGGTGGCGAAGGCCTCGTTTTGGCTGAGCATCTCCCGCTCCGCCTTGTAGTCGGCCAGCGCTTGCTGCGCCTTTTCTTGCCGCTCCTTTTCAGAAGCGAGCTTAGCATCAAGTTCCTTGAGTTCCTGCTCGCTCTGTCGGAGATCCTTTTCCGCTGTATCGCGAAGTCCTTGTCTCTCCACAAGTTCCTTAGAAAGGCTGAAGAGCAGGTGCTCGTTATAGCGCCGGTAGCTTTGATTGAGGCGGTTCGTATCCTCCTGGTGGCGCGACAGTTCATCGAGGCGTTCCCCGATCTGGTCCATGTCGTCAAGAACCTCGGCGAGGGGGCGCAGATCCTCTTCATGGAGCGGCGGCAGGGCATTGCCGAGGATCTCGTAGATCGTTGTCGGCTTAAAGTCCTTGGAGAGCTTGGGCGAACGCAACTGGATGAGCAAGTCCAGCAGTTCGCTGTAGGCGTCAAGGTCATTGAAGCCGAAGAGATGGCGGTTGACCAGCGCCTTATACTTGCCCTGTTCAGAGACAACCTCGCCGCCTGCGCCGATCCGTTCGGCCAGCGCCTGCCGTGTCAGCGGGATCTTGCGCGGTTGCTTCGGATCGCTGTAATCAAGCTGATAAAGGGACAGGTCCTTGCCCATGCGGCGGTTGTCGGTGACGACAAAGCCCCAGAAAGCGACCTGGGGATTGTTGCGGCGCGCTCGCAGACCGATGCCGATGGTGAGGTACCGTTCCTGAAGAGGATGGAAAAACTCCAGCCACAGGTAGCCCGTCCGGTCGGTGATCGATTCATCGTCGACGAGCAGGTAGTACTCCATCCTGCGATCTTTAGAACCGAAGGGATCGAGGCGGTGGGGGCGTTTGTCGCCGTCCAAGACGAGCGGCAAAAAACTCTGCATGGTCACACTCTTGCCGGAGCCGTTGGCGCCGCGAAAAATCGCCCGGCCTGACGCCAGTTCGAATTCCGCCTCATCATCATAAAACCAGAAATTCAAAATCCCGGCGCGGTGCATTCGCCAGCGTGGGGAAGTCAAGGGCATCATCTCCTTACAACCGTGATCATTCGCCTATTCCACCAGTAACGCCGTCAAAAGACGTTCAAATGATGATCAAATATGAACATCAAATTACGATCAAATGACCGTTAAATGACTGCTACATAACCGTCAAACATGCCTGCTACTCGTCAAAGTCGGCCTGGTAATCGCCGATGAAGCGCCCCAGAGCCGGGCCGACCCAGAGACGGTGGTCATCGATGACGCCGCCCAGGTTCCATTCTTGAAGATGGGCGAAGAGATCCTGGGCCAGTTCGCGAAGCTTGGCTTCGCGGAATTGGGCGCTCCAGAGACGTCCGTGCCGTTCGCGCAGGTGGTGCAACAGCGCCTCCGCCTCCTGCCAGGTAAAGACGATGCGGTGTCCCTCGTCATCGCCGGCAGGCTTTTGCTGGGCACGCCGGCGACGCACCTCGCCGGCGAAAAGCAGCGCAATATCGGAGATGGCTTTTGCCGTGGGAAAGAGCTGGCACTCGCCCGTCAAATCAGGATGAAAGAGGATCAACCCCTCCCTGTAGCGTTGGCCGGTCAGACCGAGCTGTTTTTCCAGGGTCTCCAGGATGTAGCGCCGTTGCGTGAGCACATACTGGCGCTCCTCATCGGTAAAGTCCCCGTCATAGACGACCGGTTCTTGCAGCAGGCGGCGGAAGACGCGGTGACGGCGACGGCGAATGCGCCCCTCTTCCGTGTCGGCGTAATCGCCTTCACAGATCGCCTCGATGCTCCCGTAGGTGGAGAGATCGCGGGGGAAACGGCGCAGCACAAAGGCGGCTCCCTGGCCGCACTCATAGAGGACGTTATGTTCGCTGCCGCTGCTGCGGCTCCATTCCGTCTCGTCGCCGTCAACGGCGATGACGATGGACAAATCGCGCAGCTTGCGCAGCGCCCGCGCCATGGAGAGGCGGTGCTCATAGAGGTTCCAGTCAATATCGATGTCGAGGCCGAGCAGGTGGTTTCGGATCTCCTCGATCATGTCGGTCAGGAGAAACTGCTCGACCTCATTTTTTCCCTCCAGATACCAGAGGCAGAAGGTGAAGAACATGTAGTCGCGGCTCGTCGCGAACTCCTCAAAGCCCATCCAGGGCTGGGGCGCTGTGGGGTATTTGTCCAACTTGGCCACCTGCCGGGTGACGATGAGGACAAAATCGCAGTAGTCCTGGAAAAAGCTGCGCAGTTCTTCATAGTGCTGCTTGATGGCCTGGAAGAGGTCGGGATCCGCCTCTTTCGTGATCCAGGGGCGATTGAGCAGGGCTTGGGCGCAGGCGATGCGTTCCTGGTGGAAGTAATCGGCAGACCCTGGAGAAAAGCGCCGGCGGAGCGATCGTTTGCCTGTCCCATCCCCTGTGGGTAAAACCGCCGGCGGCGACTTTTTTTCGGAAGCCGGTGATATGATAGGCATCTTACTGGGCTTCTCCTTCAAAGTGCAGAATGTAGTTGGGCATGTCCAGTGCGCCATCGAGACAACGCAAGAGGGCGCGCCCACCGTCCGGATGGCGGAGGGAGATGCGCACGCCTTCCGGTGTGCGAAAGCTTTTTCCCTGCTGGTTCATGCAGCGGCTGATCCAGTACAGCAGATGGGTGCGCAGGAAGGGAGACACCTCGGGCATCTCGGAGATGCGCACCTGCCCCTGGGCGACAAACTGGGCCAGCAGATCCTGTTCCGCCTTCCGCTCCGCCAGATAGACCTGTCGCGCCGCCCTCTTTTGACGGGAATGGTCGGCGATGGCGTCGGTGCCGCCTTCGCGGCGGCGTTGACGAGAGCGGGAACGGAGGGCATAGGCATTCGGCGCCCCAGTCCACATGGCCAAGTCGGCCGATTCGGTGCCCTTGTGATCATGCCCTTGGAAATGGCGCGTCCGGTACAGGCCAAAGGCCGCAGCGGCCAAACGGTGCGCCCTCTCCACATCATTTTCCAGAGAGGCAAACCACTGACCGAGATAGGCCAACTCGCGCCTGCGCGAGAGGCCGCTCAGTCGCTTTTCCTGGATGCGCAGGGCGCAGCGCACGATTTTGGCGATCGTGTCCTTGCTCGCCTGTTCCAGGTACTGAATGTCGCTGGTTTCGCCGTCTTCGCCGATAAACCAGCGAACAAGGGCGCGCCACTCCCGGGTGAACCGGTCCGCTTCTTCGACCTCACTGGGCCGGTCGTCAATGACCGGCAAGGCGGCCAGATCGCGGAGGACCTTTTGACAGAGCCGTTCCATCGTTCCCGGCGGAACCGTCTCCAGCAGGCCTTCGATGCGAAAGGCGCTGCGCTGCAGGTTCTGGACGAAGTTGCGCAGGTATTCTGTCAAGGTGTTTTTGTAAACCAAGAAGGCCTCGGTGGCCATCAGTTCTTCGGCCTTGGCGCTTTGCAGCGAAGCGATGTAGTCAGAGGCGTTCTCCGTCAGCTTGGTGAAGGCCTCATAGGTCGTGCGCCAGAGGGGAAGCGCTTCGTCGGCGGAAAAATCGCCCTGCCCTTCGATGATGCGCCGGAGATTGGCAGAGATGGTGTCAAGGAGGGTTGGTTCCAGGGAGCCGCCGTAACCGCGGATCGTCTCCAGGCCGGCCACCATGCGTTCGATCTCTACGGAGTACGGCGTCATCTGGTAGCGGTACTTCTTCCGCAGATACTCCTCGATCGTGCTGGAACGGCCGCCGTCGTGGCGAGGAGCCAGGTTTTTCCACTGAACGAGGGCGTTCAAGTCCTGCTGGCACTGGTCCATGCTGTAGTTGGGAAGCAGTTGAAAACGGCAAACGCCTTCGAACACCTCTTCCGGCTTGAGCCAGTAGTGCAGGCGCAGGTGCTGTTCATAAAAAAAGCGCATGATCAGGCGGTAGCGCGGCGTGTTGGCCGCATTAAGATAAGCGAGTTCTGGAATAGGGCGGAGGAGGTGTTCGGACATAGGGCCTCCTTGGTGTCGTTTTTTGTCGGTACTGATCAGTATTATAGGTGCATATTACGATGATTGCCAGTTTCTCCTATATGTAATTATTGAGAGGTGAGAAAGGATCAAGACAATATAAAAGCAGAAGGCCCTGCCCGCTCAGGCGACAGCCTTCTGCTTTTTCATCTTTATGACACGAAACTGACGTTACCTGGGGGATCGGCATAGTTTACCCAGCCTGGGGCAGTCCGCCATCGCGAAACTGGCTGCGATACAGTTCGGCATAGAAGCCGTCCTGGGCCAGCAATTCCCCATGGGTCCCCTGCTCGATGACGCGTCCATGATCCATGACCAGGATCAGATCAGCCTCGCGGATCGTGGACAGGCGGTGGGCGATGACGAAGCTGGTCCGCCCCTGCATCAGTTTGCCCATGGCCTTTTGAATCAGCGCTTCTGTGCGCGTATCGACGCTGCTCGTGGCCTCATCGAGGATCAAAATGGCCGGATCGGCCAGGAGCGCCCTCGCGATCGTCAGGAGCTGCTTTTGCCCCTGCGAGATGTTGGAGGCCTCCTCATTGAGAACCGTGGCGTAGCCCTCGGGCAGGGTGCGGATGAAGCGGTCGGCGTTGGCCATTTTGGCAGCGCAGACAATCGCCTCCTCTGTGGCGCCTTCGCGGCCATAGGCGATGTTTTCCCGGATGGTGCCCTGAAACAGCCAGGTGTCTTGCAGGACCATGCCGAAACAGCGCCGCAGATCGCTGCGGCGAAGGCGGCGGATATCGACGCCGTCGACGGTGATGCAGCCGCCGTCGACCTCATAAAAGCGCATCAAGAGATTGATCAGTGTCGTCTTGCCGGCGCCGGTGGGGCCGACGATAGCAACCCGTTGCCCGGCCTTGACCTGGATGGTCAGGTCTTCGATCAGCGGCTGATCCGCCTTGTAGCGGAAGGAGACCCTTTCAAAGGTGACGTTGCCTTTCGGCGTCATTTCCTTTTGGGGAAGGGTAACGTCCGAAGGGGCGGCTCCGATCTCCTGAGCCGGCAAAGTCGCAGGGCTGTTTGCCTCCACGGCGGCCGAATCGGCGTCGTCGCCAAAGGTCCCATCTGGTATTTCTTCCGCCTCATCGAGCAGTTCGAAGACCCGTTCCGCCGAGGCGATGGTCGATTGAATCACATTGACGATGTTGGCCGTCTGGGTGATGGGGTGGGCAAACTGGCGGGCGTACTGGATAAAGGCCTGCACATCGCCGATCTCAATCGACCCCCTCGTCACCAGCAGGCCGCCGGCGACACAGACGAGGACATAGCCGATATTGTTGATGAACATCATCAGCGGCATGATCATGCCCGAGATGAACTGGGCTCGCCAGCCGGCTTCATAGAGCGACCCATTGACGGCGTTGAACTTGGCGATCGCCGCCGCTTCCTGCCCGTAGGCTTTCACGACGGGATGGGCCGAAAACATCTCCTCAATATGCCCGTTCAGTTCTCCCAGTGTTTTTTGCTGGTTGATGAACTGGGATTGGGAGCGGGAGGCGATGCTTTTAAGGACGATGGCGCTCAGGGGCAATGTGATCAGCAAGATCAACGTCATCCAGGGGCTGATGACCACCATCATGACGATGACGCCGAGAATCGTCACCACGTTAGTGATCAACTGGGTCAGGCTCTGGCTCAAGGTGTTGCTGATGTTGTCCACGTCATTGACGGCGCGGCTCAGCGTCTCGCCGTGGGAGCTGGCGTCAAAGTAGCGCAGGGGCAGACGCGCCAGTTTTTCGTTCACATCCTGCCGGAGGGCGTAGACTGTTTTTTGCGCTACGCCGGCCATCACATACTGCTGCACATACCCAAAAAGGGCGCTCAAGCCGTAAAGGCCGGCCAGGACGAGCAGAATATGGATGATATAGGGGAAATCGATGGCGGCGCCAGGGAGCCCTTGGTGCTTGGCCATCAACCCATCGAAGAGCCGGGTTGTGGCGTTTCCCAACAGTTTGGGGCTGACGATGGAAAAGACGGTGCTGAGCAGGGACGTAATCAAGACGGTGAACAGCGAGAGCCTGTGGGGGCGCAGGTAAGCGGACAGCCGGCGCAGCGTCCCTTTTACATCCTTGGCCTTTTGCACCGGCATCCCCATGGGAGGGCCGCCGCCCGGACCGCCTCCGGGGCTGAAACCGGCGCGCGGCGCTGTTTTCGTTTGCCTGGTCTGGCTCATGCGGCGTCCTCCTCTGAAAGTTGCGATGCCACGATTTCCCGGTAAACGTCACAGGTTTTCAACAATTCCCTGTGAGTTCCGATGCCGGCGACGCGTCCCTGATCGAGGACGATGATGCGGGTGGCGTCCATGATGGTCGTCACCCGTTGCGCCACGATCAGCACGATGGCGCCGGCGATCTCCCGTTCCAGGGCGGCCCGCAGCTTGGCGTCAGTCTTAAAGTCGAGAGCCGAGAAGCTATCGTCAAAAAGGTAGATGTCGGGCTTTCGCGCCAGGGCGCGGGCGATGGAGAGGCGCTGCTTTTGCCCGCCCGACAGGTCGGCGCCGCCCTGGGCAATGGGGGCGTCCATCCCGCCGGAACGGTCAGCGACGAACGCGCTGGCCTGGGCGATGGACAAGGCCTGTAAAACCTCCTCATCGGAAGCGGCTTTGTTGCCGTAACGGACGTTCTCGGCGATGGTGCCAGAAAAGAGCAGCGCCTTTTGCGATACATAGCCGATCCGGGCGCGCAGGTCTTGCTGCGCCAGATCGCGGATGTCGACGCCGTCCAAAAGGATGCGACCGCCTTCGATGTCATACAAGCGTGGGATCAGGCTCAACAGCGTCGATTTGCCCGAACCGGTGCCGCCGATGATGGCCGTGATCTCGCCGGGACAGGCCGTAAAGGAAATGTCAGACAGTACCGGCTGTTCGGCGCCGGGATAGGCAAAGGTGACATGGTCGAAAGTGAGGGCGCTCACAGGCGAGTCTGCCGGAGGCAGCGCCGCGGAGCCCGATAGGTTGTCGATCTTTGGCGCGTGGTCGTCGATCGTGGGCGCCGTGTCGAAGATTTCGTTGATGCGGGCAGCCGACGCCGCTGCGCGGGGGATCAAGACAAAGAGAAAGGCGGCCATCATCAGCGAAAACAGGATCAGCATGGCGTATTGGATGAAGGCCATCAAGTCGCCGATCAGCATGTCTCCGCTCTCAACGCGCAGGCTGCCGAACCAGACAATGGCGATGATCGAGAAGTTCAACACCAGCATCATGATCGGCATCAGGGCGGCCATGATGCGGTTCACCCGGATCGCCGCCTCGGTCAAGTCCTCGTTGGCCTGGGTGAAGCGCGCCTGCTGGTGAGCGACGCGGTTGAAGGCGCGGATCACGCGGATGCCGGTCAGGTTTTCCCGGAGCACCTGATTCAACCGGTCCAGTTTCACCTGGATGGCCCGATAGAGGGGGATCCCCCGGCGGGCCATGACGAAGATGGTCACCGCCAAGATCGGGACGACGGCGGCGAAGACGAGCGACAGGTGGGCGTTGCGGGCGACGGCCATGATGATGCCGCCGACACACATCAGCGGCGCGCTGATCATCATGCGCAGCATGATCGTCAACACCTGTTGCAGTTGGCCGATATCGTTCGTCGTCCGCGTGATCAGCGAGGCGGCGCCGAAACGGTCAAACTCCTGGAGGGAGAAGCCCTCCACATGAGCGAAGAGAGCGCCCCGGAGATTGCGGCTAAAACCGGTGGCCGCTTTCGCGGACAGGTAACTGGCTGCGACGGAACAACTCCCCCCGACGGCCGCCACGAAGAGCATGATGACGCCGATGCGCATGATGTAGCCGCTGTCGCCGGTGATAACGCCGGTGTTCACCATATCGGCCATCAACGTGGGCAGATACAGTTCGGACAGGGATTGCAAAAAGAGCAGCGCCAGGAGCAGGGCCACGAAAAAGCGGAAAGGGCGCAGAAAACGGTACAGTTTTAGCATAGGCCATCCTCTTTCTTGACCGGAGGTTGGGGGGCCGGCGGTTCTTTCGTCGTGTAATACTGGAAGACCTCATTTAATAACAGGGCCAGTTGCCGGCTCTTGTCCTCACCCAGATGGGCCACCAATGCTTCAAAGGCGCGCACAAAAGCTTCGGAGGCGGCGGCAGTCAACGCATCGCCCTTGGGCGTCAACCGGACCAGGACGGCGCGCCGATCGGTCGGATCGAAGGCCCGTTCTACGAGGCCGTTCGACTCCAAGTCCTTGATCAACTGGGTCACCGTGGGGGGCGTCACCCGGAGGGTTTGGCTGATTTCCGACAGCTTCATCCCCGGTGAATCGGCTCTTCGCCCTTTATGAATGCAAAAGAGCAGTTTGATCTCACTGGGCTTGTAGCCGAGGACGTTTCGCTGGTGCCACTCCATCCGCTTGAACCGCATGAAGGCTTGCAGCAGTGTTTGGGCCGTACTGCCTTCATCCATCTTTTTTCACCTCACTGATTGTTTCAACAAAGGAAACGATGGGATTCGCTACACAGAGACGCTGATGAGAACGGTAAAAAATTTGTTAACCTAACTAATTATATGGCCGCCCTCCCAACAGCGTCAACGTTTCATGATTGGTTTTTCCGGTGGCATTTGGGGTAGCGGGAAGAAGTCCAAGGTGACAAACCGTGGCTGCAACCGAGAAGGGGGAAGGGGCGTCGAAAAAGGGCAAAGAAGTCAGGAAAAAGGATTTTCTGTCGCTGTAGCCAATATACAGATGGGGACACGGTTGCCCAGGCAGGCTGCCGAGGAGACAAGCCGAGGCGGTTCCTTGGCGCTGAACGCGATACAACGGCCCTGCTTACATAGACACGACGAGTGTGATTATTTTTAGGAGGAATAAACGTTGAAAAAAAGAGCTGCTATGTTTGTCTGTTCCATGATGCTCCTCGCCGCGCCCATCGCCGGTGAGGCCGCCGTGACCGATGGTGGAACCGAGCCCACCGGGGCCGACAGCACCAGCGCAATCAGTTCAGTCGGCGCGGTCAGCGCCAACGAAGGCGCCACTACTGCGGCCGCCGCCCACACGGTCACCATCCGTGTCAACGGTGCGACCGTCTCGTTCCCCGACGCCAAACCCTTTGTCAACGACGATGGGCGCACCATGGTCCCCGTGCGTTTCGTCAGTGAACAACTGGGCGCAGAGGTGAAATGGAATGACGCCACGCAGATGGCCGATATCCAATACCGGGGCCGGAAGATCTCCATCCCCCTTGACCAGCCGGTTGCCTATATCGACGGCCGGAAGGCGAGCCTGGACACATCGGCGGTCCGGCGCGACGATCGCGTCATGGTTCCGCTGGCCTTGATCAGCGCCGTGTACGGTGTTAACACCGACTGGAACGGGGACACGAACACGGTGACGCTCCAGGCCATCCCGGAAAAGACGGTCGTCGCCAGAAATAAGATGTACCCCCAGGCGCCGCCCATGACCATCGACGTCAAAAAAGAATACAGCGCTGTCGTCACCACCAACTTCGGCGATATCACCATCAAACTCCATCCTCAAGACGCGCCCCAGACTGTCAACAACTTCATCTACCTGGCTCGTCAGCACTACTATGAGGGCATCCGATTCCACCGGATCATGAAAGACTTCATGATCCAGACAGGCGATCCCCTGGGGAACGGAACAGGCGGCCCCGGCTATCAATTCGCCGACGAACTGCCGGCGAAAATCCCCTATGCCCCTGGCGTCGTCGCCATGGCCAACGCCGGTCCGAACACGAACGGCAGCCAGTTTTTCATCTGCACCGGTGACGAGGCCAAGGGACTGAACAGCCACCCCAACTACACCGTCTTCGGCGAGGTCGCCTCCGGCATGGACGTGGTCAAGCGAATCGCCGCTGTTCCCGTCGTAAAAGGGCAGGGGAACGAGGTCAGCAGCCCCCTCTTCGATGTGATCATCTATGGGGTGTCGGTGGAGGAGAAATAACTGCCGGTCTCAGCGTTTGAAATCCCTGGCAACCATGGTAAAATGAAAAACATATGTCTGACAGAATCAAAAAACGGAGATGAACAGCATGTATGAACTCCTGGCCGGTGTCTATGACCGGCTGATGGCTGATGTCAACTATGACGAATGGGTGGACTTCACCGAGGGCGTCTTTGCCCGGTTCGGCCTCCGACCGGCCACTGTCCTCGATCTGGCTTGCGGGACCGGCGCCATCACCGAACGGCTGCTAAAGCGGGGCTACCGCGTCGTCGGCGTCGACCTCTCGCCGGACATGCTGGCCGTCTGCGCCGATCGCCAGGAGGAATACCTGGAACGGGGTCAACTGCTCCTCCTCAACCAGGACATGCGGCGGCTCGAATACCCGCGGCAGGCCGACGCCATCGTCTGCTTCCTTGACGGCCTGAACTACCTTCCTTCCAAGGAGGATCTGACCCAGACCTTAAAAGGCGTCGCCGCCGCCCTCGCCCCGGGCGGCGTGCTGGTGGCCGATCTGCACACGGAGCACAAACTGGCGACGGTCCTCGGCAACGAAACCTTTACAGAAGTCCGGGAGGATCTGGCCTACATCTGGTCCAACGACTATGACGCAGACACCCGGACGGTGGAGATGAATCTGCTCTTCTTTGTCTCCCGACCGGACGGCCTCTATGAGCGCTTTGAGGAGAGCCACTACCAGATCTGGCACACCCGCGAGGAGATCGAAAGCGCCGTCGTCCAGGCTGGCCTTACCGTCGAAGGGCTCTATGGCGACTTGGCCGGCAACGCCCCGACCGCCACGAGTGAGCGTTTCTACCTGGTGGCCCGGAAAACAAACAGTTAAGGAGAGTCGTCGTTGAGCGATCTGATCAAAGTCATCGAGGTGTTTCTGACCCAAATCGTCACCTACCTGAACTCCTTCGGCTACGCCGGCGTCGTCATCGGCATGACCATCGAGAGCGCCTGCATCCCCTTGCCCTCAGAGATCATCATGCCTATGGCCGGTTTCATGGCCTACCAGGGCTCGATCACCCTCTTCGGCGCCGCTGTCGCCGGCACGGTGGGCAATGTCATCGGCTCTTTGGCCGCCTACTTCGCGGGGCGAGCCCTTGGCGAGGAGTTTATCTTCAAGTACTTCGGCTGGTTCATCTCTCGCAAAGAATTCAACATGGCCCAGCGCTGGTTTGACAAGTACGGCGAGGCGGCCATCTTTATCAGCCGCATCCTGCCGGTCATACGGACCTTCATCTCCCTGCCGGCGGGCATCGCCGGGATGGACGTGAAGAAATTCACCCTCTACACCTTGCTGGGTTCTTTCCCCTGGTGCTATGCCCTCGCCTACATCGGCTATGTCCTCGGCGAAAACTGGCAGTCCATCCGCAAATACGGCCACGACCTGGACATCGTCATCATCGCCATCATCGGCCTCATCGGCGCCTGGTGGCTCTGGCACAAGATGAAGGACTACCGGGAGAGCCGGACCCAGATGAACCGTAAGGATTAAACGGTAAGGACTGGACATCAAGGATTGATGTCGATTAAATTGCATTTGCTACGGGAAATGCTATAATAGGAAACATATGACCCCGTAATGAGATCCCGAGATCACGAATACGGATATGACGAAAACGACGAAGAACGGGAGCAGTACGCCGCCCATCCTCCTCCAGAGACCTGCCGGCCGGTGCGAGGCAGGGGAGAGGCGGTCGAATCTCGCCCGGGAGTCGCAGGGCCGAAGAGAGAACGACGGAACGTTTCACCGCTGTGCCTAGGCGCCAACGGTGAAGCGGCAACCGGCAGCCCATCGGGCCGTTGTCACCTCTCCTAAGCCCAGACGGTTGCGGGACCGTTATCCCTGGCACGAGCGGCCGATCCCGGCAGCGGACCGACCATTGGCGAGGGTTGTCTTCGAGCGACAGCCTTTTCGCGATGAAACGCCTCTCAGGAAAGAGCCTGGAGGCATGACACAATGGCAAGTCCCCCGGCGCGGCAACTTGGGTGGTAACGCGGAAAGAACCTTTTCGTCCCATGGCGGGCGGGAAGGTTTTATCTTTTTCCAAAGAAATAGGGATGGATGAAAAAGGGATCGATATTCGTTTGGGAGGAATCCACACCGATGCAAGAACGCTACGACTACCAGCAGATTGAAGCGAAATGGCAAAAACATTGGGCTGACCATGACATGTTCCGACTCCAGCAGGAACCGGGCCGGCCCAAATACTACTGCTTGGAGATGTTCCCCTACCCCTCGGGCAACCTGCACATGGGCCATGTGCGCGTTTACTCCATCGGCGACGTCGTCGCCCGCTTCAAGACGATGCAAGGCTACAACGTGCTGCACCCCATGGGCTGGGACGCCTTCGGCCTGCCCGCCGAAAACGCCGCCATCAAGCACAAGGTGCCTCCCGCCGACTGGACTTGGAGCAACATCGCCAACATGCGCCGCCAACTCCAGTCCATGGGCATCTCCTATGACTGGGAGCGGGAAGTGGCCACCTGCCACCCTGACTACTACAAATGGACCCAGTGGCTCTTCTTGCAACTTTACAAGGCCGGCCTGGCCTATAAGAAAAAGGCCAACGTCAACTGGTGCCCCGACTGCGCCACCGTCCTCGCCAACGAGCAGGTCGTCGACGGCCTCTGTGAGCGCTGCGACGCCACCGTTGAGAAGAAAGCCCTGGAGCAGTGGTTCTTCCGCATCACCGACTACGCTCAGCGCCTCCTGGACGACCTGAACAAACTGCCCGGCTGGCCCGATAAGGTCAAGACGATGCAGGAAAACTGGATCGGCCGCTCCGAAGGCGTCGAGGCTGACTTTGCCTTGGAAAACCCCGTTGGCGCCGTGGACAAGCTGACCGTCTACACGACCCGCCAGGACACCATCTTCGGCGTCACCTACATGGTGCTGGCGCCGGAGCATCCCGCCGTGGAAAGCTTGGTGAGCGGCAACCCCCGCGAGGTGGAGCTGCGCGCCTTCATCAAAAAAGTCCTCGGCCAGAGCGAGATGGACCGCACGGCGAACGACACGGAAAAAGAGGGCGTCTTCACCGGCCACTACTGCATCAACCCGCTGACCGGCGATAAAGTGGCCGTCTACCTGGCCAACTATGTCCTCGTCGACTACGGCACCGGCGCCGTCATGGGCGTGCCAGCCCACGACCAGCGCGACTTTGAGTTCGCCACCAAATACAACATCCCCATGAAAGTGGTCATCCAGCCCGAGGGCCTGCCTGACCTGGACGTGGAGGAGATGGACCACGCCTATGAAGAGGAAGGCCGTCTCGTCCGCTCGGGCGAGTTCGACGGCCTGATCAACACGCAAGCCCTCGACGTCATCGCCGATAAACTGGAGCGGGAAGGCAAGGGTGTCCGCAAGGTCAATTACCGCCTCCGCGACTGGCTGATCTCGCGCCAGCGCTACTGGGGCGCGCCGATCCCGGTCATCTACTGCGAAAAGTGCGGCGAAGTGGCCGTCCCCGATGAACAGCTCCCGGTCATGCTGCCCACCGACGTGGAGTTCACCCCCTCCGGCGAATCGCCCCTGACCACCCGTCCTGACTTCTACGAGTGCACTTGCCCCCAGTGTGGCGGCAAAGGCCGGCGCGAGACAGACACGATGGACACCTTCGTCTGCTCCAGTTGGTACTTCCTGCGCTACTGCACGCCGAAGGACAAAGACCACGCCTTCCTTAAAGAAGACGTGGACTACTGGATGAACGTGGACCAGTACATCGGTGGCGTCGAACACGCCATTTTGCACCTCATGTACGCCCGCTTCTTCACCAAAGTCCTCTACGACCTGAAGCTGGTCAAGGTCGAAGAGCCCTTTGAAAACCTGCTCACCCAGGGCATGGTCCTTATGGGCGGCTCCAAGATGTCCAAGTCGAAAGGCAACACCGTCAGCCCCGAAGAGATCATCGCCAAATACGGCGCCGACACGGCCCGCCTCTTCATCCTCTTCGCCGCCCCGCCCGAGCGCGACCTGGAGTGGAGCGACCGGGGCGTCGAAGGCGCCCACCGCTTCCTGCACCGCGTCTGGCGGCTTGTCCACGCCTACAGCGAGCCGATCGCCGGCGTGGCGGGGACGCTGGTGGGGAGCGGGGACGGGCAGACCGGCGCGGCGCAACCCGTGGCAGGGCAAACTGATGTGAAGCTCGCGGCAAAGGGCTATGACCTCTCCGCCTTAAACAACGACGACCGCGAACTGGTCCGGGTGGCCCACTACACAGTGAAAAAGCTGACCGAAGACATCGGCCAGCGCTTCAACTTCAACACAGCCGTCTCGACGATCATGGAGATGGTCAACCACCTCTACCAGTACAAGGACAAAGTTCCTGCCGAACAGCAGAACATCCCCCTCGTCAAAGACGCCCTGGCCCGCCTCGTCCTCGTCCTGGCCCCCTTCGCCCCGCACATCTGCGAAGAACTGTGGCAGGTCATCGGCGGCGGCGACTCGGTCTACAAACAGCCCTGGCCCAACTACGACGAACAAGCCCTCGTCCGGGACGAAGTGGAAGTGGTCGTTCAGATCAACGGCAAGGTCCGTGAGAAGCTGCAAGTGACCAATGGCTTGGACGGCGAAGCGTTGAAGGCGAAGGCGCTGGAGACGGAGAAGGTGCAGGCGCTGATCGCTGGGAAGAGTGTGGTGAAGGTGATTACGGTGCCGAATAAATTGGTGAATATTGTGGTGAAGTAGTGTGCAAAGCCCCGGGGTGACCCGGGGCTTTATTGCTAGTATCACCTGTCGGAAATACCTTGTATAGCAAAGTAATGATGAAAGTCATCTAAAACTTTGGCAATGCAAAGCCAAACTGTTGACTCGACTGGTTGAGAAATTCTTTGGTCGACCCTTTATAGTCGGAAACCAGCTATACAGGTTTGGGTGGATTCCAGCCCTACCATTCTCCGAACACGTAAAAAAACCCCCCGCAAGCGGGAGGCTTTATATCGTTTGGTGGACTTGCTGGGACTCGAACCCAGAACCTATCGATTAAGAGTCGAGTGCTCTACCAATTGAGCTACAAGTCCATCGACAAAATTTATTATACCACATAATTTTTGCATTTGCAAACACCAATCATCTAATTTTTGATGGAGTAAAAAGGAAAGTTCGATAACGAAGCGTAACCGTTCAGGGCAGTAGTCCTGGACTTTTTTTCGTGTAAACCATTGGATTATGAATAATTTTGCTTTACATTTAAAGGGTGAATACTTGTATTTAGGATGACGCGAGTGTCTAACGGCAAAAATAAAAGCGCCTAGCTTTTTGAATCTATGAGTTTAATAGAAGGAAGAGTGCAATGCTTACAGATTTTCGTTTGACCCTGATTTTTGGATTAACGGCATTCATTCATATGTTTCAGACATTTAACTATTCGGTAAGACTGGCCGGAGTTCGAACACGGCGGGTATCAATGGCCTATTCATTGTTTAGTGTGTTATTCCTTTTAGCGAGTACGGCGAATACTTTTCAGGCGCCACTAATGGCCAAAGGGATAGAGGCCAGCAATCTGCTACTCTCGAACATCAGCAACGATAGTTCCCAGGCATACTTGCTTTTTGTAGAATCCGTCGATAGACAACTCCGATGTATCCTTTTAGGCGCAACAACAGGGACTGTTTGCGGGACTTTATTGATTCCCAGTTTTACACGAATTTTTTCAAAGAGCATTCTATTGCTTGAAAAAGCCGGATCGGTTCCGAAGTTGTTGCTGGCTACGCTCTCCTTTCGCCGGTTTAAGCATTTGCTCGAGGACGTGCAACTCCCAAACGTTGCGGTTATCACTCGAATGAGAGAAGAGCGCACGATTCCTACAAAAACGATCATATTGAATATTATCGTAACAGCGATATTTTCGACGGGAGTTTTATCTGCCATGTACGCTGGGGTGTTGGCGCCTGAGTATCGCCAAACCGCCGGGTATTTGGCGGCAGTCATAAACGGCATGGCGACGATCCTGCTTGCTACGCTCATCGATCCCGTTACAGCAATATATACCGATGAAGCGATCAATGGCAAAAGATCAGAAGAAGAGGTGAAGTCACTTGTCATGTACATGGCATTTAGTCGGATCGCCGGAACCCTTTTTGCGCAATTGCTCCTATTGCCTTCCGCTAAAGTCATTCAGTTCGTTACCCGGGTTATTTAATTGATATTTATACAGAAATTTACGAATCTTTTCTCGTGTTTAATAGGAATTAAAGGGAGTGATCAAAATGAAAAACGTTTTGGGATTGCTATGCATTATTGTTTTTAACGTAGTCACTATAAAGATATTCATGAACATAGTCGACTACTATGTGGATAAACGTTTTAATTCCTCCAAATACAGACGGGTGCTAATCAAACGAAAATGATGCCGTAACTCATCGAGAATGAGAAATTCGTGCGTCAACAGCTCTCGCCGGAAACGCTGGTGACGCCCCGCGGCTTGCTTCTATTGGTCGCCCCGAGGAAAGGCGTTTTTTTGCTATTGGACGGGCGAATGTGAACGATCTCGAATAATTGATAAAGATACCTCGCAAAATATATGGGCAATTATTTGTGTGAAGGACATTACTCGATGAAGAACAAGGTTCGTCGTCCATACGCAACAATAAGCGTTTATGGAGTAAGTTTCTTACGCCACCAGAACCCATACATGGTCGCCTGGTGGTCAGCATCTTTTCCGGGTTTTGGACACTATCTGCTAAACCAATATATAAGGGGAACTCTCTTAACCTTAGCCGAAGTGGGCATAAACAGCGTGACAAATATTAACTTGGCGATTATTTATTCGTTTTGTGGTAAGTTTGAGATGGCAAAATCGGTGCTTCAACCTCGATGGGTAATTGTTTATGTGCTTTTATATTTTTTGATTATTTGGGACTCCTATCGTTCTGCTCTAATTCAAAACAAATTATCTCATTTAGCACAACTTGAAAACGAAAGATTAGCTGCAGTTAACTTTCGACCTTTAGAATTGCAGTATATTGAACCGAAAAAACCTTGGGTGGCTGTTGTATACTCGTTGCTATTTCCAGGATTAGGGCAACTATATAATCATCAGTTCGCGTTAGCTTTCTACGCCATGACGTGGTGGTGGATCTATGTCACATTATCACATGCGCACGAATCATTAATTCTGTTGTTGCTCGGTAACGTTCAAGAATCAATTACGGTGATTCAGCCCTCCTGGTTACTTTTTATGCCATCTGTTTTGGGAGGGTCCGTATATTATGCTTTTATCACAGCGAGGGAACTGAATCGACTTTTCAGAACAGAGCAACGTCAGTTTCTTGCGGAACGCTATCGTAAGTCTGACGTTAGAGTGTTTCCCGAATAGGGGTAGCGAAATTGTTGGTTATTGGAACATTTAAATGCTCATTTGAGCTGGAACAAGCCCTTGGGGAATTGGAACATGACGGAATTTCTCGACAAAAAATACTAATCGTTCAGATGGATGCTGCCCCTAAGAATACTATTGAGTTTTTAGGCGGGCCCCGTGATTTGCATGCCAACGCTATTGAGGTTGGTATGGCATCCGCTACCGCTAGTGCTGTGATCGGAACTGCTGTCGGATTCAGTCTTGAACTGGGGCCCATTCTTTGGGGACTGATTGCCACATTTATAGGTTTTAATGTCGGCTATTGGTTATATCTCTTTATAAAAAAGGGGCTTCACACAAAGCGTGATAACGATCTTCCGGAAGTCATAGTTATTGTACAAACCTCAAGAGAACAGTCGGTACGATTCATTGAAACAATGTGGAAGTATGGCGCGTTAACCGTTGGAAAAGCCTCAGAAGTTAAAAAAGATGCGGTTGCAAATGTCGACACTTAGCTTTTTGTGATCGAAATGTATTTCCAACCATTCGCCGTATGTTTCATTGTGTAAATTTTCCTGTATATCACCATGCTGTTATCCATGTTGTAAAAATCAGCGGTAATCCTTATTGAGTCATTGGATATTTGTTCTACCTTTGAAACCTTTATATTTCTTGCTCCTCCGAATCCTGCAAAAATTTTTGTGACTATTTCATTTTTTGCAGGGTCATAACCGTCAATTTTAGTAGGGTCGAATATAGTTTTTTCAAAGTACCTGTCCAGTACGTTGTGGATCGTGGGCACAGGGATGTGATATTTTCTGTCCTTTCGATCAAAAAACGCATCACCGCTGCTTGTAGATTCGTTTGGACTGTGCCTGGCGAAAAACTCCTGATCAATCGCGTAAATGGCGAATATATATAGCTGCTCTGACGGAATACCTTCTGACTTCGTAAAGATCAGTTCGTTATTCCCGCTAAGACAGATATCGAGAGCCTCAATATATCTGGAAACAAACGGAGTGTCTATAGCGTTTACCAAGTTGGAAGCAATTCTAGCCTTACTTTGAACTGCATTATTGGGCAATGTGGTCGGTGTCTGTGTATCATTTTTAGCGGTTGGGATTGGGTTCGGGTTCGGGGATTCGATAGTTGAGATCGTACCACAGCCGCTTAATGTAAAAATCGACATTAATGCGAAGAAGAGAATGATTATAGTTTGTTTCACATTACATGCCTCCAGAGTAGCGATACAGGGAGGAAGTTCTGTAGGAATTTGTCTTTTTCCTTCCTCAATCTCCACGTTAAAGACAATAATGTCGACAATAAAGAGCAATAGATGAAATCTGTTCTTTACAGAAAATTATGGGTTCCTCATAATGGATATAGATTTGAAGCTACAAGTTGCTTTTATGATCATGTATGCAGTTGATTTTCAATAGGATCTCCTTGAGGGACCTGCGAGCGGAAGGTACCCTGCGTTGTGTCTTAACTCGGCGATTTGACATTCCGCATCCGATAATTGTGGTCATGCGTTTTAGGGGGAGATTGATTGGTTAATAAGTCAAATGTCTTCTTAGCGATCGTTATTGCTTTGATATTAACGTCTTGTCAGAACGGAAGTTCTGGAAATGTGAACAACAAAGATGGCAATAACATTGTTACACAGCAAAAAAATTTCTATGTAAACCCATATGATGATATTAGGGATGATGATGAAAGATTAATAAAACAAGACCGCTCCCATTCTGAGTATTGCAATGAAGAATTAAACGTGTTAAAAATTGAGTTTTTAGGTGAGGTAGAAGGTTATAGAGTATATAACGCTCCATTGAAAGGTCCTAATTCTAAGCTTAATGTACTCGCAATAAAGAACGGAAAGGCGTATAACCTTTACAAGTTAGTACATGAAACATCTATCAGTATAGAAAAATTAAATGAGATATTGCCAAATGAGTTCCGCATAGGTGATCCCATAAACAGAGTTATCTAACAATTGATGCAATTCAAGTACGAAGACCACCTGATCGATTAAAAATCGATCAGGTGGTCTTTTTATGCAAAATTTCCCCTGAAAGACACGACCCCCACAAAACGAAGGGATAGAACGAAAGCTTTGGCATGAGAATGTTGTCCGCTTCCGGATCCGTGATTGCCGTTTTTTCGTCAACCATCCAACACCATGACCAAACGACAACGAAAGGCGGAAGCAATGAAACAAACGACTTATGCCAAAATGCTGCTGTCTACGCTGGCTATCGTTGGAACCATGATGCTGCCGGGGATCGCTCACGCTTATTCCACTTCCTACACAGTGAAAGGCGGCGACGTTCTATGGAACATCGGAAATAAATGGGGAGTAACCGTTCAGCAGATCATGAGTCAAAACAACTTTACCTTTGATGTAGTGTATCCCGGCCAGGTGATTCAAATCCCGATCACCCAATACACTGTTGTTTCAGGAGATACCTTTTATAAGATTTCGCAAAAAACACGTGTTCCTCTTGATCAACTGATCGCGGCGAATCTTCAGGTCAAGAATCCGGCGAACCTGCTCCCCGGTCAAGTGCTGAAAGTGCCGGTTGTGCCTCCGCCGAAGTTGTCTGCCAGCCAAACAGCCGATAATGTCATCGCTACGGCAAAAAAATATCTTGGGACCCGCTATGTTTATGGGGCAAGGCCCTGGGATACGACGGCTTTTGATTGCTCCAGTTATACGCAGTATGTCTTCGGTGTCAACAACATCCAGCTTCGCCGGGTCGCCTCTGATCAGGCCATGCAGGGAACGGCCGTTTCTCGGGATCAACTCCGCAAGGGCGATCTGCTATTCTTTTGGAATGACAGCACGAAGAACCTTCCGGGGATCGAACGAATCGGTCACGTCGGCATTTATATCGGCAATCGCGATTTTATTGAAGCGGCCGGAACAGGGGTCGGAGTCGTCATCCGGAGCATTGATAATCCCTATTACGTAAAAACGTACGTTACGGCCCGGCGCGTCATTCAGTAGTTTTTTTGAAGCAGCGAGAAAGGCCGCTATGGGCCGAGCTTGCTCGGCCCATAGCGGCCTTTTACGAAAAATGTATCGCACGATCATGTAGCCGGTTTGGATGTTTAAGATTTAAAAGAAGATCCATTTTTTCACCTGATCGCCAGGCTTTAAAATAACCATCTTGGCGCAGGTTCTGTGATACCGGCGATGGTTTAACCAGTAAACAAAGGCATCTCCTCTGTAATGGACGCCGTATTTTTCGCCATCTCGATATAACCAATAGGGATGATCAATGGCGCTGTCGTACAACCAATCTAAAAACTCTTCCCGTAATTTTTTAATGTTTCTTCCCACCTTGGCAGGGCAAGATATATATTCTTTGTCAATGCATAGTCTCACTTCAATGATCAATGCTCCCGCAACCTTTCTGACTGAGTTGAACCCTAATGTTGATGTCACAACAGGGCATCCTTCACCGTAAAGACGGCAAAAATTGCTTTTCAATCCACTCGCGATCATAATCTAAAACCCATTCGTTATACCGTTCAAAAGCGGCCCTTAATGGATCGGCAGACATGGAAATAGCGTCAAGTCCGCGTCAACACTATCTTCAGGATTGAAGTCAGGATGCGCTACGGTACGACAAGATAGTCTTTTTAGCAATTGTCGGTTTTTCAAGTAACGCTGAAAGAAATTTAGTTTTTTTCGCTTATTAGGTAAAGTCCTTCTATATTCTGAGTTAATTAATATTAATATTAGATCATCAGTTGGCGCGTGCAATTCTTTAAACAACTGAATGGAGCGAGCATAGGCGCCTTGCAAATATATTTTTAAATCATCTCCCTCATACGTATCGTCTCCGACCTCAAATCGAATCCGATAAAGGGAACGATCGAAGTAATATTGAAAGAAATCGAACGTAGGAAAGTGGTTAGACAGGTATTCGTCTAAGCGATTGCCCATATTATCTCTCCTTTTTCCATAGCACTCACTTGTAAATAAAGCGAAATCCCTCTTTTACGATATAGATTCGAATTTTCTATCTTCGTCCCATTGAATTTAGAGGTTCCCAGGATTTTTCATTTCTAATCATATTATGGATCTTTGGCTGTGGTCAATCATTTTTCCTATCAGGTGATTTGCATAATTAGTTAATACTACCATTGCGCGGGTTGTTCAAAAGTTATACAATATGTTTAGGATATTTCTAAGGGGAGAAGTGGGGCTGTTTTAAACGGTTATCACGGACGTAAGCCTAAACAGAATCAACCTCAATGGACCTGTTAAAGCATTGGTGTCGGTAACCTTTGATGATGCATTTGCTGTTCATGAGATTAAAGTGGTTGAAGGAAAAAAGGGTTTATTTATTGCCATGCCGAGCCAGGTATCACCGGAGGGGATTTATCAAGATATTGTGCATCCCATTTCGCAAGAGGCGCGGGATAGTCTGTCCAAAGCCGTATTTGATGCCTTTCATTTATTTATCATCGAATCCAAGGGCAACAAGGAATGCTAGGGCTCTGCCTACCTTGAAAAAAGATTCCTCCACCAAAATGGGTCATTCATCTCTTCCCGACTGCTTGTTCAATCAGGGTAGAAAATCAGAGCGACACGTTGTGATGCATTGAGCGCAGCGTAGTCGCTTTTTTATTTGTGAGGGAGACACCACCGGGATTCGCTTAAGTCACCAAGAAAGTCCTATCTTTGTGCTGTATTACGCATAGGATTCTCTTCTGCCGGTACGAAATGTTCAAAAACCATGTCCCTTTCCTACATGGGTACATGGTTTGCGAGACGAAATTGATCGCGAGGGAGAGAACGCGAATGCATGATACACAAGGAACCTACCGCCAGTCTGCCAGCGCCTCCGACTGGTTTAATTATGCCAGCCGTTACGTAGGTTGCAACCATCAGATCCATTGCCTATTGCAGTTTGAGCGGCATCTTGATGAAGGGCTCCTGCGCCAAGCTGCGCGGTCGCTGGTCGAGGCTGAACCGGTGCTCGGTTGTCGCTTCGTCGAGGATTTTCGAGGTCCCTACTGGGAGCAGCGCGATGATTTGGATGAGATCGAGTTCTGCGCCGTTGAAGAGACGCGTCATGTCGAACGGTCGCTCCATGCCTATGTCAACCGGCCAGTTGACTCCTACCGGGATCCGCAGTTGCAGATGCGGATTTTTCGCACCCCCTCAGAGGATCTGTTGTGCATAAAAATGACCATGCCAGCAGCGACGCCGGCGGGCTGAAACACTGTCTCGGTCTGCTCGCGTCTATGTACAGTCGCCTCTGCGCCGAGCCTGCCACCCCGATTACGAGCAGGGCAGGAGGGAGGCGCGATGGCAGCCAGGTGATCGAGCGACTCCGAATCGAAGACGTGAGAACCGCCTGGGACGGCGGAAGCGGCGAGAAGGCGGCGCGTTCGGTGCCCTTTCCTTTTTTGGAGCTTCCCTGCCTGCAACCGGATTTCGCGATAGAACGGCTGGAACCGGAGAGCTATGCCAGACTTGTCGCCTATGCCCGCCGAAGGGACGTGACCATGAATGATATTCTCTTGACGGCCTTTTACCGCGCCCTTTTGCTTGGAGCAAATCCGCGCCTGGCACAGCCTGCGTTGTTGACGGAACACGTTCCGGTTCAGGTTACCGTCGATCTCCGCCGCTACTTGCCCGGAAGACGCGCTGAGTCGATCTGCAACCTTTCCGGCATAGTCACACCATTGATTAAGCCTGTGCTTGATGAACCTTTTGAGGGCACATTGTCGAGAGTATCGGCGGCAATGAAAAAACACAAGGCCCATAGTCCCGGATTCAAAACGACCCTGCTCCTGGAACTCTATTCCCGGATCGGCTACAGCGCTTTTCTCGATTGGCTTGTCGGGAATTGGCGGCAGTCAATGAAGCACCGATCATCTCCGCCCCTGTTTTCCAATATCGGTATGATCAGTGAGGGCAAAATCGCCTTCGGCCCTTGCTTGGCCATCGACGGGTACATGATCGGACCGGCTATGCAGGCGCCGTCCTCCCTGATCGCCATCAGCACCTACAATCAACGACTCACCCTCGCCATGGCCTTCTATAAGCCGGCTGTGCCCGTGAGCAAGGTAACGGCGTTTCTGAAATGTATGATCCGAGAGATGCATACCTGTATTTGAAAACATGGGAGGAAAGAATCCCAGGCAGTTCAGCCTCTGCGGTTGGACTGCCCTATCTTTTTTTTAGGACCATTGACCATGACGAAAGTCCTAAATTTTTCGTAAAATATAGGACAAAAGCCTCTTGAAAAGCAGGGAAATGAGAACATTCGTCGAAAAGTGTAATTAATTGTAAGAGGTGTATTGTCAGCGAAAATGAAGGCAGGTGTGTGGATGTTCGACTTCAAGGAACAGGGGAAACGTTGTGTTCACGAACTCGTGGAAAAAATACAGTTAACAGAGACAGGTTCCGAGGCGCGACACCTTCTCGAAGTTGAGGGGCAAAACTACACGGTGGGAGATTTTTTGGAAGCAATGAATGCCTTTTATGGTTACGGAAGCGAGAAGATTCAATGAGCAATTTTTTCAAAAGCACTGATTTGTCCAGTGACTCGAATCAATTAATTCTTGTAATCGACGATAAAGATGCGGAAGTGACTCCCCAATTCGTCAAGGCCTTAAGTCAGGACATGGTAGACACCATCGCCAAGCACATCGAAATCGACCGTTCAAAGGTTAAGATCAATTTGAGCGCCGAAAAGAATATAAAAAAGATCGTTATCTACATCCCTATAGTGAATATTCCTCGTGGGAGATAAAAATTATTCATGGAGACACTCCTATAAGGGAATAACGGTGAGTTTCCGCTGAAGCGACACGCGATGATGGGTACATGCATCGCGTGTCGTTTTTTTTTTCCGTTGAGGTGTTTAACTCTCGATAAGGAGGTTTGTCTCTGATATGTACTAAAAATCACAAGAACGAATTATAGTTGAGCAAAGATATAGAATCGGATTGAAAGCAGGTGATACAGGTGCCTTTAGAAGTAAAGCAAAATCAAGACGCTATGCGTGTATTGTTCGAAAAATTATGTATGATCGGTACCGGTGGAGAAACACGTCTTTTGCTTGAACTTGAGGGCAAGAAGTATACAGTCGATGATTTCCTGGAGAACATGAATGTCGATTATGAAAGAACAGGAAACCCATCAGGACAATCTTGAAGAGAACCTTGTTCGTAAACCTAGCAGGTCGACTTGTTGATAGATGGCGTTTCGAGAAACTGGCAACAAGTTCCTGAATCAAGGTGCTGTTCATGCCCAAAGGATGATCATCATTGTCGAACAAGCCCTGACAGGAGGTAATCTTATGTCCTTTCTTGAGTGGGATCCGAAATACAGTGTGAACGTTCCCCAGTTGGATAAAGAACATCAGACATTACTGGTAATGGTGAACGAATTACATAGCGCGATGAAGATTGGAAAAGGCAAAGAGATCACAGAGAAACTGATCAATCAGTGTGTAAATTATGCACAACAACATTTTCAAAACGAAGAAAAGTTCATGCTGCAATGTAAATATGCGGATTTTGATGAGCATAAAAAGCAACACCAATTATTTGTTGAGAGAGTAACCGAATTAAAGAAAGAGTTAACGAAAAATAACTTCGTCCTGTCTTCGAGTATGCTTCAATTCTTGAAGAGTTGGTTTATCAACCATGTTGTCATGGTGGATAAAAAATACTCGGTGACAATTAATGGATGCAAGATATCATAATGTTACGAAAGAATCGGAAATAAGTTTCTAGTCAAGATGGATGCAGGATTTACAATCATTGGAATTATACAAACATGGACGTCAAAAAAACAAAGGAGGATGCGCATCATGGCCTTTTTTTCATGGGATACAAAGTACAGTGTAAATGTTCCCGATCTTGACAAGGAGCACAAGATCTTATTAGAAATGTTGAATGAACTTCATGACGCCATGAAGCAAGGGAAGGGCAAGGAGAATATTGAGCGATTAGTCAATAATTCCGCCTCCTACGCGAAATCTCACCTGTCACATGAAGAAAGGCTCATGGAACAATGCGGTTATCCCGGATTCCAGGAACATAAAAAGCAGCATGAATTCTTCGTCCAAAAAGTCAACGAATTCAAGAATGATGTGAATCAAAATAATTACAAGCTATCTTCAGAATTATTGAAATTCTTGAAAGATTGGTTTGTCAACCACATCACGATGGTCGATTCCAAATACTCTACATCAATCAACAATTGCAAGGTGAAGTAGTACCTGACTAACTATAAAATCGAAAGGAAACACCGCCTTCACTCCATAAGATGATGAAAGCGGTGTTTCTCTTTTCAGAGGCAACCCTATCGTTGCGCCATTCCTGTCAGACTAATGTCGATTATAGCATAGACGAGCGAATCATGGCGGATTTCCCCAGTCGTTTACAGAAACCAGGGGTTACGCTATGATGGATATACATTGAAGTATAGGAGCGAGCGTTCTTGAGCAGCGATCTGGAGGAAAACAATATCATTGAGAAAAAGGGATGGAAAACGTGGGGCGCCGCCGGAGGAATCGCCGGCGCACTGTGGGTTGCCCTCAAATTCGCCGGCAAATGGTTGCTGTTGTTGGGCAAACCGCTATTGACCTTTCTGAAAGTGTCCAAATTTGCAGGAACCTTCATCTCCATGATCGCGACGATCGCCATATATGCCATGGTTTATGGATGGAAGTTTGCCATTGGATTGGTGTTGTTGATCGCGATTCATGAGATGGGTCATGTGATGGGCGCCCGGGCGGTAGGGATGCCTACTTCGATGCCCATGTTCATCCCCTTCGTCGGCGCTTTTGTTCAGATGAAAAGGGAGAGCCGATCGCCTGTGGAAGAGTATGTCTTGGCGACCGGGGGTCCTTTATTCGGGATCCTCGCCGGCATCGCTTGCCTGGCGCTGTACGGACTGACCGATTGGATGTTATGGATGGTCTTGGCCAATGTCAGCTTTACCATCAACCTCTTTAATTTGATCCCCTTTGGATCGCTCGATGGCGGGCGAATGACCTCGACCCTCGGGAAATGGCCCTGGATCGTGGGCGCCATCGTGTTTGGTCTCTTTACGGCGGTTACCATGAATCCGATGATGTTGCTCTTTTTCTTGTTGGGCATGATGCAGGTGGTTCGCGCCTTTCGAAATCCCGACGCTCTTGCAGCGGTGCAAGCGACCGGTTCGATGCGGTGGATCTATGGTGGAGTTTATTTGCTGATGGTCACCCTTTGCGGTTGGCTTACAGCCTACTCCCATCAACAACTTCCTCCGGTTTGGAATTATCAGCTTCTTTAATCGGCAGGAAAGGGCCGGAACGATTGAGGAGAATTAGTGAAAAAAAGATAAGTAACAAACAGTAATTTTGTCACTGTTAGGCGAAATTACTGTTTGTTTTAAGTCGTTTTTTATTACAAACCAATGAGATGATCATTGGTATTGCAAGCGGTAAAAGGAATAATAAATTATAAAAGAAGGAAAATGTAAACATACATCGAATATTGCAGGTATGAATTTATTAACTTGTGATAACGTATACGCTCGCTCAGGTTCTGACAGCAAAGGAGAGGCATCATTGTGTTAAAAGACCTGAAAATCGGAACTCGAATCATCATCATGATTGCGGTTCTGCTGTTTGCCATGTCCATACTTGGTTTTGTCGGGTTAACGGTTTTCCAAGAGTCCCATGCCCTAAGCGGTCGCACCTTGCAATCTTCGAACGATTTGATGCAGATGGTGGACAGTTCGAGAAAGGCGCAGGTCCTATTTAAAAAACAGGTGCAAGAGTGGAAAAACATCCTGCTCCGTGGTCATGATCCCATCGCC
Organism: Heliomicrobium gestii; assembly: GCF_009877435.1. Lineage (NCBI taxonomy): Bacteria > Bacillati > Bacillota > Clostridia > Eubacteriales > Heliobacteriaceae > Heliomicrobium > Heliomicrobium gestii. The sequence goes on from NZ_WXEX01000003.1 coordinate 179,445, forward strand.
TTTGAAAAATACATAAACAACTTTCAAAAAGAAGAAAAAGAAACTGACGATGAGTTGCAGCGTCTGAAGACAATGATGACCCGCTACGGAATCGATACAGCCAAAGTGGATCAGGCCGTTTCGACCCACAAGCAGTTGGGCCTTCAATACCGGGAGGCGTTGCAAAGTTTTGATAAAAACAATCCCCAGAGCATGCGGATGATCGACACAAAGGTAAATGGGGTTGATCGAGGCCCTACCGATGATATCGATGCCATCGTTAAACAAATTGAAGATTTCTCGTCACAGCAGTTTGCGACCATTCAAAGCAAATCCGATGAGGAATTGCTTCGTTTTCAACGAACGATCGTCACAACCTTGGCTTTCAGCCTAATGGGGGGCCTGCTGATTGGCTGGTTTTTTGTCCGCCAGATCACCCGTCCCTTAAAGGTCTTAAAAGAGCGAATTGAAGGCATCGCAGAATCGGACGGGGACTTGACACAGCAAATCGATATCGTGAGCAGAGATGAGATCGGGTTGACAGCGACGAAGTTCAACCTGCTTTTGCAAAAGACTAGAAACACCATCGCCAGCGCCGCTTCCGGCGCAACAACACTCAATAAAGAAGCCCGGGAACTCGCTTCAGTGACGGCAGAGGTTCATCAGACATCCGAACAGATCGCCCAGGCTGTGGAATCGTTAGCCTGTGGCAATCAGGACATCGCCGATGAGATCAACCAGATCCAGGTGTCTCTCCATAGCATTAACGGCGATGCGCAAACAACCGCCGACGGCGTCAATCGCATCTTACAGGAGTTTACACAGGTCAGCCGCACCTTGGATGATGGACAGATGGTGTTGCAGAATCAAAAACGGGAGGTTTCCAACACCATCGGCCTGACGAATGAAGTCACGGAAACAGTGAATCAATTGAAGGAAAAAACGGAAGCCATCGGTCGCATCGCCGGTATCATCCAAAGCATTGCAGCCCAGACAAATCTCCTGGCCTTGAATGCCGCGATCGAAGCGGCGAGAGCAGGTGAACAGGGAAGAGGATTCGCCGTCGTGGCCGAGGAAGTGCGGAAACTAGCCGAGTCTTCCAATCATTCGGCCCAAGAGGTATTGATGCAGATCACAGCGATGGAGGAAGCCGTCGGTCGAACGACGGCCAGCATCACCGATGCAAACCGGGGGATTCGTGAGCAGGCCCGCGTGGCCGAACAAACGGAACAGTCTTTTGAAGGCATTACGGAGAAAGTCAATCTTGTCATGAAGGATACACAGGAAACAGGACAGCGCATGTTGCAGGTTATCGAACAGGTGGAAGGACTATTTGCTTCCATCAACCGGATCTCTGCCGTTGCCAATGACGCTGCCGCGTCTACGGAGCAGATGACGGCGTCGATTGAGGAACAGACGGCTGTCTTTGAAAAGGTCTCCCTCATGGCCGACGAGTTTCGCGCGTTGGCGGAGAATTTACAGGTTACAGTCAACCGCTTCCGGTACTGAGCGCATCGAATACGAGGCAGTTCGACCTGCTGTGGTGGAACTGCCTTTTTTTCTTCAATACAGTGTCCAGGGATCCCCTATCATGGATGCGTCTTTTTCTCCATGATCGCAAAAGAATCCCCGATCAGCGCAAGATCGGCTCTGTCGTAATATTTTTAATGTGAAGTAAAATGATTGTAATATCTTTTGCGTGAGGGGGTTGCCATATGGTGTTTCAAGAACTCGCCTCTGAGGGAAATAACGTGGGCTTTATGGTGAACCATTTGACTGTTGAGCAGTTTGACCGATATGTAAGGGTCTGGATATGGAAGTGCGATATTACGATGAAAAAAACAATGCCCAGATCAACCTTCACCAAGCGTTTTTATCAGTTATGGAGCAAAGCGAAGAAGATTGACGAAAAAATCTTTGACCAGTTGCTCCATATCATCCGAGGGCTCGCTGCGATCGAAAGCGAACCGAATCCGGTTCATATCGGATAAGCCATAGGCGTAGGCGAAAAAAGAGGCGACACAGGATGGATGTTTATCGATCGTGTGTCGCCTCTTTGGTTTCATTGAGGTTAATGCCGTTATTGGTGCACAACCCTGTCTGCGATTAAAAGCAGACTCATGGGCGAACGACTATGGTGTGTAGAACTGCGTGCCGATGGGTGGATTCAGCGCTGATGTTGTTGCTAACGCAGAACTGGATATTCTTTTTAAAACAATAAAATCCCTTTTCAGCCATTTTTCACAAACAGAGATTAAGATATTGGCGACCATATAGAACAGCATGGTCGAACATGTTAAGATAGTGATTGATGACACAATCATTAAACGTGCTGGGATTGATCAGAAAATATGTATGAAGGGGAATGCCACTATGCGAATGAGTATTCCAAAAAAACTGATCCTGATCGCCATTCCCATCGTCCTGGCTATCGGTTTTTTGCAGGCTTTTTCCTATTGGGTCTTCGGCAATACCGAAAAGATCATTGACAATACGGCGAAAAATGCGCAGATGCTTCAGGCGATCTCCCAAACCCGGTTAGCGCTGGAACAGGTGCTCATGCCGGCCAATGATTACCTGATCACAGGCGACCCGCAGGAGCGCAAACACTTTGCTGACCTTTCGGCGAAACTGGAAGACCAGATCCGTCGATTGGAACAACTGCCCATGGATTCTGAAGAAGGGGCAATTGTTCGCGATATGAAGAACAGTTGGGCCGCAATCAAAGAGAAGTCGAATCAAATCCTGGCGATACAGAATCCGATCGGCAATCAGGCTGGCGCGGAGCTGATGGAGCAGATGGATGCCAAAACCGATGCCGCCACCGAAGATATTGAGAAGTTCCAGATCATCTACCTCGAACGACAAGAAAAACAGTATCAAGATGCAGAAATAGAAAGGCAGAATGTTGAGCGCGGATTTTTGGTCAACAGCGTGGTGGTGCTTCTCCTCATGGTCGGCATTGGTTTGTATGTTCGCGCCAAGGTCGTGGGCCCGCTGCGCGAAATCGTAACCGTCATGAATGACCTCGGGCATTCGAGCGGTGATTTAACACGGCGCATACATATTCAAACAGGTGATGAGATCGAAGCGATTGCCAACGCCACCAATCAACTCCTTGAAAACACACAGACAATGATGCAAAAAATTTCCCATGTGGCTGAAAATTTACAGACTGTCACGGATAGTGTAGCCGGCCACTGCGAACTCGTCGGCTTGTCGAATCAGCAGGTGGCCGCAAGCATCACCGGCGTTGCCGAGGGAACGTCGGTACAGACCCATGAAGCCAATTCCCTCGCAAATCAGGTTGATGTGTTGAACCGAGTCGTCGGCGCCTTACAATCCCTCAGTGGTGTCGTTGCCGAAATGGAAGACACGACGACCCATCAGTTGCATTCCTCAAATCGATTGCTGAAACATGTTGAATCGTCGATGGATGACATTGCACAAAAAAGCAATCAGGCGAAAGCGACGATTTTGGAGCTTGACAGCATGTCTGCCGAGATATCGAAAGTGGTAGAAGTGATCGGCGCCATCGCCAACCAGACCTCATTGCTCTCTCTCAATGCTGCCATCGAAGCCGCTCGTGCCGGCGAGCATGGACAGGGGTTTGCCGTCGTGGCCAATGAGGTGAAGAAATTGGCTGAGCAGAGTCAGGGGTCTGTCGACGAAATCGCCCGGTTGGTCGCCACTGTTCAATCGGAAATTCAGAAAACAGTCAATGAAATCATCAAGAATGCCGATGCGGCCGCCAAAGGGCTTGAACTCTCGGCCAGCATTTCCAGATCGATCGAAGCCGTGGAAGGGAATTTTCGTGAGATTTCCGGCCAACTGGCCTCTGTCCACGATAACGTTCTCAGCCTGGATGCGGTATCGGGGAAAATTATTTCTGTTACCCAGCGAATCTCCCATATCTGCCAAAACAACAGCGCCATGTCAGAGGAAGTGTCGGCGCTGGCGGAGCAACAATCGCTGGAGTTGTCCAATATCCTGGAAGAGACAAGCGGGGTAAAGGAACAAGCCGGCGAACTGCAGAGCTTGGTGCACCGGTTTAGGTACTGATCACCCTTCGCATGACAAACAGGACTTGAAAAAATACGAGCCACTCCTTCCGGAGTGGCTGCAGACATGTCGGCTCGTTTCAATCCAGGCGGCTTTAAATGGTTTTCTTCGGGATGTCTGCGCTGGGAACACTGGTTTTCTTTGTGTCCGAATTCGGCTTGCTTACAGTCTTTCCTGTCGTGACAGTGGTTGGAATTTGGTTCGAATCTCCTTTATCCGTTGACATCCGATCACCATCTCCTTCATTCTTTTTCGGTTCCGCTAATAACATGTCCAATCAAGTCGATGAAAATGTGGCGGAGCGAATGAACACATATGGAAAATTACGCCATCGCTTGGATATAATCGATGGCCTCACGGATGGGCGTCAAATCGCTGGAACGGACCAGATAGGCGTAATCGCCCATGGCTAGCCGGAAGGCGGGATCGATGGGACCATGGTGGCAGATTCGCTCTCCGAGGTTTTGCAGCACATCGCCATGAGGATGGACATAGGGTTTGCCCGTTTTCCGGCTGACGAAGGCGCAGTGGTATTTCCGGTCATAGCTTGCCGTAAAGCGGTTATGGACGATCACATTCGCCCATTGGGCGTAGATGTCGATGTCGTTGCCATAGTTGAACATATCCAGCGTAAAGCCGCCAGGCGGCCGCATGTTCACCTCCAGGGCGATGATGCGGCCGTCGATGGTCCGAAAATACTCGAAGTGGAAAAAGCGTTCCTTCACGTCAAAGGCGCCCAGTGTTTTGAGGCCCATCGCCTGCAGGTCAGGCGGGAGCTGTCTTAAGGAGTAGAAGGAGACATGGAGATCCTCGTTGACCGCCTCCATGACGCCTTGGTTGTATACGTGAGAGGTAAAGAAAACCGGATGGCCCTCCCGGTCGGTGAGACCGTCAAAAGAGCAGATCGTTCCTTCAACGAATTCCTCCAGAAGATAATCGACTGGCGGTTTATCAGAAAAAAACCGCGCCAAGGCGTCGTCATCGTCCAGGCGAAATGTTTTCGCCGCGCCAACACCGCTGTCCGGTTTCACCACGACAGGATAACCGATTCTATCGATCAGATCTCTTGCCGCTTCCACCGTAGGGATGAGACCGCCTTGGGCAACGGGAATGCCGGCGGCCTGAAAGATCTTTTTCATCTCCGATTTGCGTTTTATGTGCATGATATCTTGCACACCGATTCCGGCAACATTGAAGTCAGTGCGCAAGCGCGATTCGAAGACCAGCCAGTGTTCGTTCAAGGAATCGATGCGGTCGATCTTCCCGTAGCGATGGGTGAAATAACCGCATGCCCGCAATAAGGCGTCATAATCCTCCATGTCAGGAACCTGGCGATACTCGGTGAGGGCCGAACGCAGTTCCGGACGCAAACGCTCGGGCGACTCGTCGGCGATGGCGAGCACCGTGGCGCCTAACGCCTGCAGTTCGACACAGAAGCGATAGTAGTTCGGCGGGAAATGGGGCGACAGAAAGATGATGTTCAAGCCAACAACCTCCAGTCACCACTGATCATGCCCGCCAGGCCGAGGGATAATCCGGATGTGCCGAGGTCGATCCCGTAAACCATGAAAACGAAAACATAAAAACAAAACCGCCGGTGCCTGTTGTCCGGCGGCTTTTATGGTTAAAGGGGAATCACCCTTCCAGCGTCACGCAAGTCGTAGCCGCCCAGGGATTCCACCTCCCGGCGAAACTCTGCTGACTGTAAGATATCGATGATTGCCGGCTGGCAGTCATCATCCGGTAAAAAATTCAACAGCAGATCATACTGTTCCTGGGCGACGGGGATGAAGTCCAACCCCAATGCCAGCGCCGAAGCCCGCACGCCGAGACCCGTGTCGACGGTGCCTGAGGCGACGGAAGCGGCGACCGCCATGTGGGTGCCCACCTCTTTGTCATAGCCGGTGATCGCGGCGGCAGGTATCCCCGCTTTGTTCAGTTCATAATCGAGGAGCATCCGTGTTCCCGAACCACGCTGCCGGTTGATATAGGCGAGGTCAGGGCGGGCGAGGTCGCCGAATCCGGTGATGCCCTTCGGATTGCCCGGACGGACGATCAGCCCCTGTTCGCGCATGGCGAGATGGACCAGACCGCCTTTACGGTCAGGCAGATACTTTTTGACAAAAGGGATGTTGTAGCAGCCCGATGGCTCGTCCAGCAGGTGAATGCCGGCGATGTGGGCCTCCTTGTTCCGGATGGCCATGATGCCGCCCATGCTGCCCACATTGGCGCAGGAGAGAGAGATGTTATCCAGCCGGCGGCGCAGGAATAAGCCGAGCAGTTCCAGGGCTAGATCGTGGCTGCCCACGGCCAGTATCGTGCGGGCGGGCCGGTGTTTGCGCAACAGCGTGACCGGCAAGACCAGACCGGCAGGGAGGCCGGCGCTGCCCCGGTCCACACGAATGATGCCTTGCGCCTTGGTCAGCGAGGACATCATTCCGGCGCCCCGGCTCAACGGAGCGGCGATCCATCTCCCTTGCACATCGCCGATGGAGACGCGTACGTATTCCTCCATGCCGATGGTCGACGCCACCGTTTTTGCCAACGCCGCTTCCATCTGGGGTGGGGCCTGGGGCGGGAGTTTTTGCCGGGCCAAGAGGACATCGCGGACAAACAGCTCGGCCGTCAGCATGGCGGAAACGGGATAGCCGGGCAAGCCGATCACCGGTTTTCCCTGGCAGAGGGATAACACCACCGGTTTTCCCGGCTTGATGGCGACACCGTGCACGAGAACTTCGCCGATGGCGGACAGGACCTGAGCGGTATAGTCTTCCCGGCCTGCCGATGTGCCTGCGTTGATGATCACCATGTCGCTCTCGGCCAAGCTCTCGACAACAGCCTGCTGAATCGCCTCGCGGCGATCGCTGACGATGGTCTTGCGGACCGCCTCGCCGCCCCATTCGGTCACTGCCGCCGCGAGCATGTGCGAATTCACATCCAGGATCGCGCCCGGTTGCAGTTCCGCCCGGGTCGCCACGATCTCATCGCCCGTGGGAATCACGGCGACTTTCGGCTTTTTGATCACCGCCACCGTGTCCAAACCGGCCGCCAGCAAGGCGGCGATGTCCACCGGCGCGATGACATGGTGCTCCGGGATGACCAGTTCGCCGGCCACAATGTCTTCGCCGATGATCCGCACGTGCTGCCAGGGGGCGGCGGCGGCGATGATCTCGGCTTTCCCTTCGGCGATATGGACATCTTCGATCATAATCACTGCATTCGTTCCGTCAGGCATCGCGTCACCCGTGTCGACCATGTAGCAGCCGCCGGGCGCAAAGGGCGCGCCGGCGGGCAGCAGTGTCAACCGCTCTGGCGCCGTCTCCTGAGCGCCATACGTATCGGGGGCATAGACGGCGATGCCGTCCATGGCCGAGCCGTTGTAATGGGGCACCGATTGCCTGGCATAGACCGTGCGGGCGGTGACGCGCCCGAGCGCGGCCGTTACAGGCAACGGTTCAGCCGGCAGGCCCTCAAAATACCCGCTGTCACTCAATCTTTTCCGCCATAGCGCCTGCGCTTCATCCCGCTGCAGGCAATTCAGGTAGGCTTTATTTTTGCCCATCATGCGCACCATCCCTCTTTAATCGGCGTCGCCTAGAAGGAGCACCGGAACCGATTCCCCTTCGTAGACGCCGCTTTTGTCGGCCGGGATGTGCATGACGCCATCCGACTCGGCCATCCACCGGATGAGGCCCGATTTGCCGAAAATCGGCGTTGCCGTGTATCTCCCCGCCTCATGGGTTAGCCGGACGCCCACAAAATCATCCCGTCCCGGTGAAGAGGCCACATTGCGGCTGAGGGACGCCTGGACGACGCGCCGCTCCAAGGGCTTCTGGCGGCCCGAGAGCAAGCGCACGGCCGGCTTGACCAATTGTTCGCTCACGGTCATCGCCGCTACCGGATGTCCCGGCAAACCGAAAACAGGCTTGCCTTTGACCATGCCGAAGATCGTTGGCTTGCCCGGTTTGATGGCGATCCCGTGAAACAAGACACCGGGAGCGCCGAGGCCGTCGATGGCTTTGACAGTGAAATCTCGGGCGCCGACCGAACTGCCGCCCGAGATGACCACCATGTCACAGGCCTCCACCGCTTGTGCGAGGGCGCCGTAGAATTTTTCGTAACTATCGCGGACGATGCCCATCCGCGTCACCCGGCACCCCCACTCCGTAAAGAGGGCGCCCAGCGCATAGGAGTTGACATCCCGGATTTGCCCCGCCCGGACCGGTCCGTCGATTTCCACCAACTCGTCACCGGTGGAAATAATGGCGACTTCTACGGCTTTGCGCACCTGCGCGTGAGTGACGCCGTTGGCGGCGAGGAGACCGATCCGGGCAGGTGTGATTGTTTGACCCCCTTGGACGATGGGGGAACCGGAGGCGATGTCTTCCCCTTTGAGGACCACATTTTCTCCGGGTGCGATCATTTTGGCGATCAACAGTGTGTGGTGATCCGGCTGTTCGGCATATTCCAGCATCACCACGGCATCGGCGCCCACCGGCACCATGCCGCCGGTGGGAATGACAGCCGCCTGGCCGGGACGCAGCTCAATGTCCGTCGATTCCCCCATGAGCACCTCGCCGACGACGGAAAACAGCGATGGCGCCGCTTCACTGGCGCCGAAGGTGTCAGCGCTGCGCACGGCAAAGCCGTCAACGGTGGAGCGACTGAAGGGGGGGAGGTTCTCAGCGGCTGAAATCGCCTCTGCCGCGACGCGCCCCAGGGCGTCCACCAGCGGAACGCGCTCTGATGCGACAACGGCGCCGCTTAGTTCCTTGACGATGATCGCTTGAGCCTCCCGGAGGGGGATGCACTGGAAAAAGTCCACGGTGAATTCCTCATTTCTGCAGTAGGGTCGTCAAAAGGGTATGCCTCGATGAGAGATGATGTTTATTTCGAGAAAAACGGTGCAATCCCTGCTGGGTGTCGAGTTTCGTCGAAGGTGAGCGACTCGGCGTTGACGGCATCCCTTTCCGTGATATAATCTTGCAAATGAGAGGAGTGAAAACATGGAAGAATCCAAGCAAAAGGTGCGGACGAAGTTTGATGACAACGCCCGGCGCTATGACAGTCAACGGAAACAGTTGATTCCTTGTTTTGACGATTTCTACGGCATCGCCGTTTCGCTCGCCGCATCGGAAAAGGAATCCCCCAGGATCCTCGACATCGGCGCAGGAACAGGCCTGCTATCGTCTTTCCTAATGGAAAAATACCCGAAGGCGTCGTTCACACTGATCGATTTATCGGAAAAGATGCTGGAATTGGCGAAAGATCGTTTTGACGATAATCCCAATGTGACCTATCTCGTCGCCGACTATGCCAAATACCCCTTCGCGGAACCCTTTGATCTCATCGTATCGTCCTTGTCGATCCATCACCTGACCGATCCCGAGAAAGCGGCGCTGTACCGAACGATCAACAACATCCTGAACGACAAGGGGATTTTCATCAATGCCGATCAGGTGCTGGGATCGACGCCTTATCTGGACAAGATGTATGTAACCGATTGGAAGGCAAAAGTGGAAGCCAGCGGCTTGAGCGCCGAAGCCATCGCAGCATCCTATGAGAGGCTGAAGCTGGACATCTTTGCGCCCTTGGCGGATCAACTGAACTGGTTGAAGCAGGCCGGTTTTGTTGATGTTGATTGTGTGTATAAATACTTTAACTTTGTCGTTCTTTTTGGAAGAAAAGAGACAGCCTAACGATCACAAGACACCGCGCTCTAGTTTTTGACAGCCCCCCGCTTTTTGTGCTATAATTCACAAAAAGGGGAGTAGCTCATACCAGATGGTCAACAACCGTTCAATTTTGAACTGGTCTTCTGGGGCAATTTGCTGAGCAAGACCTTTGTTCTGATGCAATCACTCGGAACAAAGGTCTTTTATTGTCTTTGTTCTGGAAAGGAGGAAAAACAATGCAAGCGACCACGTCGCGTGATTTCTGGACGGCCGTTGACCAACGGAAACCCTATATCGAGGTGTCTGACGAATCGTTGATCCGGCGAATCCTGCTGAAGCACCACACTTTTCGGTTTTTTGGTCTTACCTTTTTGCTGACCGCCCTCGGCAGCGCCGTGGTAATTCCGCTCATCCTTTTCCGGTATATCCCAAGTGACAGTGATGTTTGGTTCCTTGAGGAAATGATTGACCTATTGGAACTTCTTGATTTTGATGTAGAAGTGGAAAATGAGGAGACCTTGTGGTTTGTCCGAAATTTTATGCGGACTTATGTGATGGTCTTCATTCAAGGGTGGCTGGCTCGCTTTTTTTATGTTCGAACCATTAACGGGAAGTATTCTCTCCGGCGGGATCCGGCCATCTTGTCGGTCGATCACAGGTTATCGCCGTACACCTCGCGGTTTCTCGGTATTCGCTTTTACCCGACGGTCCCACCGGCTTGTCCGGAGTGCGGTCAAGAAAGCGTTTCCGTACAAGGAATCCTCATACAGTGCGCTCATTGTCAGTGGGTAGGCTGGAAGCGCGGTTTGCACTAAAATTGCCTTCTCACTAAGGGTTAGGTGGGCAACTGTCGGTTCCACCAGGTGAGAAGAGGCGATAGGAAAGAGGTGGCTGAACGCAATGTCAACCACCTCTTTCGTCGTTTAAATGTTGAATATCGTTTGTTACTTGGACAAAGCGCCGACAGCGTCCCGGTAGGTTTTACCGATGGTGATCACGATGACAGTGAGAATCGCCGGGATAAAAATTTCCGGAAGCTGTACGGTTGCTTGCCAACCATGCAGGAAAGAGGCGACATACTGGTCTTCAATGATCATCGTGCCGGACGTCCAAGCGAGGATGCCTGATCCGACATAAACCAGCCAGGGATATTTGCGCATTACCGTTGCGAGCAGCGTGCTGCCCACCATAACAATGGGAATGCTGACGCCCAAACCGATGAAGAGAAGGACCAGATCGCCCTTCGCAGCGCCGGCAATGGCCAAGACATTATCGGTGCTCATGAGAAGCGCGGCCCAGATGATGGTATAAATCGCTTTTTTTAGGTCGGCCGAGGACTCTTCCTGTTCGCTTGCATCCTCGTCAGTGATGAGAAGCTTCAAGGCGATCCAGGCCAACAAGGCGCCGCCGACAAATTGAAACATGGGGATCTGAATCAACAGGGCGGCAACCGAGGTCAGAAGGAGGAGGAGCACAAAATAACCGCTTGTCCCCCAGAAAATCGCTTTTCTGCGAATCCTATCAGGCAAGCCCATCGTTGCCATTGCGATTACAACGGCGTTATCTCCGCTGAGGAGAAGATTGATGAAAACGATGTTCAGCAATGTTAAAATCGTTTGCCATGTCATCGGATCACACCCTTTCAAATTGTTTTCGATGGAGAGAATAGAAAAGTCTTAAGAATGCGCTTGTACATTTTAACGCATGCATAAGTGTTATGAAACCTTAAAATAGTGGGGGATATGGAGCGGCAAACCTCCCTTAGGTAATGAACCACTCGGAAGGAAACAAACAGGCCAGTGCCCATATCGGTGGAACATGGCCTGTATTGAAGAAAAAATGGAAAAAGACCCGCTCGTGACGCCACGGGCGAGTCGATATGGAATTTTGGCACAGATAAACTGTTCGCCTGTTACGCGCCGTAACCGTACCCAAAACCAAATCCAGTGCCAAGAATGGCGATGATGATGATCAGGATGGCCAGGGCGACGATGCTGTTACCGAAGTAATGGCCGCCGGTCCCGCAACCGCAAGAGTTGCCCATAACAGAACCCCCTTTCATCGAAAATGGTTCACAAGCATTAGTCGCCGCTGTAACCAAAGCCGACGATACTGGGATAGAAGGCGCCGATGATGATCAGGGCGATAACGAGACCGGCCACGACTCCAAAACCGGAACCGAAGAAACCGACGTTAGAACAACCCATTCGAGACGACCTCCTTTCATGGTTTCTACCAACAGGTTATGGCAAACTATGGAATTGGTTCCTCCTGTATGGCGCGCGCAGGTTTAGAAAAGCGAAGGGCTGATCCATTTCGGATCAGCCCTTCGGCATTGCCTTGATCACACCACGAAAGTGAAATACCTGGGCGGTTCATCGACTACAGCAAGGCCCGTAAAATGGCCTCCAGTTCCGCCTGTGACGCACGCCGAGGGTTGGTCAATCCGCAGACATCCTGCAGGGCGTTTGCTGCGAGTGTGGGGATGTGGCGTTCTTCGAACCCTTTCAGTTCGCAGAGGCGTGTCGGGAGCTTGAGTTCCTGTTGCAGGCGGCGGATCGCTCCGATGGCCGCGAGCGCCGCCTCCTGGGGAGGAGATACAGATGTGGCCGCCCCCATCGCTTCTGCGATGCGCCCATACTTGGCCGTCGCCGCCGGCAGGTTGTAGGCGCAGACTGCCGGCAGCAGGAGCGCGTTGCAGAGTCCGTGGGGAAAATTGTAGAACCCGCCCAGTTGATGGGCCAGGGCGTGAACATAGCCGAGGCTGGCGCTGTTGAAGGCGATGCCGGCCAGGTATTCGGCATAGGTCATCATCACCCGCGCCTGCATATCGTTTCCGTTGTAGAACGCCTGCGGCAGATTGCCGGCGATCAGTTCGATCGCTTTCAGCGCCTTGCAGTCGGTCACCGGTGTCGATTGAGTCGACACAAAGGCTTCAATGGCATGGGTGAGGGCATCCATGCCGGTCGCTGCTGTCAGTCCGGGCGGCATACCGGTCATCAGAGCGGCGTCATTGACAGCGATCAGGGGTGTCACATGCCAATCATCGATGGCCATTTTGACATGGCGCTTCTCGTCGGTGATGACGCAAAATCGGGTGACTTCGCTGCCTGTGCCGGCTGTCGTGTTGATCGCCACGAGCGGCGCCGCCGGTTGCTTCGATCTGTTTGAACCCACATAATCGGTGATCTGTCCGCCGTTCGTCGCCAGCAGGGCGATGGCTTTCGCACAGTCGTGCGGGGAGCCGCCGCCGAAAGAAACGAGGAAATCACAAAGATGGTCCCGATACAGCTTCAACCCCTGTTCCACGTTTTCCACGGTGGGGTTGGGCTTGACCTCTGTGTAAAGGAGATAGGCGATATTCAGGTTGTCCAGGACGTTGGTCAGCTTGTTTACCAACCCTGTGTCCGCCAGCACGCGGTCGCTGATGACGAGGGCCTTGCGCACGCGCATCGGTCGGATGTACTCGGCGATCTCATCCAGGCAGTTGACGCCGACGATGCTGACCGGCGGCATGAAATAGCGGTATACCTGTTTGTTCACTATCGGTCTTCCTTTCCGCCGTTCGGCACCCAATAAAATGATGTTGTTATAATCTTCACATTCTTTAGGGCTTCCTGATTTCCCTGTCGAAAGAAAGAGGTGGACAAGAAAAAGCGCGAATCGTGCAAAAAATGAACATTGATTGTTGATTTATGGGTTGGCTATCTGTCTTACCAGGACAAGGTCATGTTGTTTTTTCTTCGACCCATGAAGTGGCCGAGGTGGAGCCGATTCTCGACGGGGCGGTGATGGGCAACGGCCAATGTCGCGGTATGGCCGATGTGGAAGAACTCCGCGGGAATCTAGGTCTCGGCACCTTCGACTGTATGAAACAAAACATATAGTGAAACGGGAAGGGATTAAGTGATGTTGTGTCAAAAGAGTAGGTAAACAAACTGGAGGGAAAGGAAGGTCGTTGATGGGAAAGAACAAAAAGATCCTGTCTCTGTTGCTGGTTATGCTTTTGGTTTTTGGGGTTGTGGCGCCTGCCGGCGCGGTGGAACCGAAAAAAGCGTTACAGGATTATTTCATCGAAAGCATGACTCGAGACACGGCGGATGTCTACTCGGCCATGTCGAAGGGACAACTTCGAATCGAAAAAATCGCCTTTAATCCCCAGAAAAATGGCAAAACCGATTCCTTCAGTGAGGCGCTCACGGAGCATCTCAACAACTCGGTATTGGACTATAACATCTCCTTTGACATAAAAAACCGAAAGGCTCGCGTTTCCCTGCTCTTCTCGAATAGCCGGCTTAAGCTTCCGCTCATTTTCTACATAATGGAGAAGCAACTTATCGTCGATCTCGATTCGCTCCGCAAATCGGTGGCCCAGATCGATCCGGAGATAGCTGCTCAGCTCCCGGCGGATAGACAGTATCTCGTCAATACGTCCAAGGATGAAGAGGAGCTTTTTACATTTTGGAACGATTTAGAGAAAGCGCAGAAAGATTCGAAGCTTGATGCGAAGTCACAGGAAGCGGTTGCTGACATGATCGGTCTTCTTGTTACATCCCTGCCCGATAAGACCGTCAAGGTGTTTGATCAGCAGGACGTAGGGGTGCAGATCCGTCATGATGACCTGTTGCCGCTGCTGTCCTCGTTGATTCAGGTTGTCGCTGAAAATCCGGACAAAGTGAGCAAGTTCTATAACAACTGGAAAAATCGCTCTTCCTTGCCTGTGCAAAATGCATCGATAGATGAATCCTTGAACCCGGCAGACGTCAAGAAATCGCTGGAAGAGTTGCGAAAGGAAATGGATCGCTCCTTCCATCTCAATGAGTACACCCTCATCAAGGGGCCGAAAGAGGGAAATCGTTTCCGCAGCCTGAACCGGATCGACATCGAGATTTTTGACAACGGCGACAGGAGCACGGGGGGGCAGTTCTGTATCGAACTGGAAAACTGGGATGAAAACAATCCAACCTTTGACTTTTCCTTCCCGACCCTGACCGATTCGAATCAGATCACCTTTGAGGAATTAGATCGTCAATCTGCGAAAAAACGGTAAGCGTTACTGCCATATGATGAAAGCGCCTGCAGCCAATGACCTTAGCTGCAGGCGCTTTTTTAGAAGATGAAAGCAGGGTTTCGATGCGCTGCCTCTCCGCTCAGGCCTTTGATCCTAGTTTATTGCGCTAGATGTGCCACCACCGCAGTGAAAACATGACCGCCATGGACAAGCCCAATGTAGCCGTCACGTTGCTTGTCTTGTAGGCGACCAGTCCAGCCACCAGCCCTGCCAAAAGGTAATCGTTATGGAGAGAAAGGTCGATACGCCCAGCCGGCATCAGCAGCGCCGGCGCGATCAGGATGGTCAAAACCGCCGTGGGGACGTATTTGAGCCACTTTTCCAGCCAGGGTGGCATGAACCGGTAGAGCCCCAAGGCGCCAAAGCGGGTGAGAAAAGTGACCCCAGCCATGCCGGCGATGATCAGGAAGATGTCACTGCGCACTGGTCTTCCTCCCTTCCAGGTATGCGCCTGCCGCGCTGGCCGTCAGGCAGGCCACGATGATGTACCATTTTCCGGGGAGGAGGGAAGCGCCGAGGAGCGCCATGACAGCGGCGGTGGCGCAAACCTTGCGCTGGATAGGATCGGTGAGGCGGGGGATGAGCAGAACCAAAAAAGTGGCCGCCATGGCGAAGTCGAGGCCCCAAGCCAGCGGATCGGGAAACCGGCTTCCCAGCATCACGCCGGCGGCTGTCGAACCGAGCCAGGTGAGATACATGGTGGCGCTCGCTCCCAACTGGTAGGTGGCGCTATACCCCTTGTGGAGCATCCGGCCCACCGTCACCGCGTAGGATTCATCAACGAGACCGAAGGACAGCAGCGCCTGCATGGGCAAAGGCAGGCGGGACATGTGCGGCGCCAGGGACGCGCCCATCAGCAGGTGGCGCAGGTTGACAAGCAGTGTCGTCAGCACGATGACGCCCCAACCGGTGATCCCGGCGCCGATCATGGACATGGCCACAAACTGGGAAGCCCCGGCGAAGACAAGCGCCGACATCATCACCGTCTCCATTGGTGATAGCCCCGCCGTAGGTCCCATGATGCCGCAGGTGATGCCGAAGGGGATGATGCCCACCAGGATGGGCAGGGTGTCCCGCACCGCCAGACCCAACTCGCCGGCAGAGAGAACGACTTGGCCCAAGGCGACTGTTTTCTCCGTATCCATCCCATGTCCTCCCCAACGTTTTATTGGTATTCATTCTAGCTGGCAGGAAAACCAGATTAAATATCCAATTAACCAACTAACCGGTGAAATTGGATACCAAATGAGGTGGATGGAGAAATGGATGCCTCCAATTGGTTTTCTGACGCGAAATTGGACGCTCAATCATCAGAGCCGCTTTACCAGCAGATCGCCGATATGATCATCAAAAAAATCCGCCACCATGTCCTGGCCCCGGGAACGAAGCTGCCGCCGGAACGGGAACTGGCGGCTCTCTTTGATGTGAGCCGCACGACGGCCATCAACGCCTACCGGGCCCTGGAGCGGCAGGGCTGGGTAAGAACCCGCGTGGGCAGCGGCACCTATGTGGAGCGACATGCCACGGACAACGGCGGCAGAAGGGAAGCTGACGAGTTCAAGGGCGCAGCCCCCTTGATGCCATGGATGGAGTTGTTTGCCGCCCGTCCGCAGTCTCCCTTATCGACGATCCTGCGCGACCTCGTGGCGGCGCCGCTGGCAGAAGATAATATTGCCCTCGCTGCCGGGATGGCCGATCCGAATACTTTCCCCATCGCAACGATGCAGCGTCTTTTCGCGGAGCAGGCCGGCGAAACGGCGCCAAGCGATTTTGGTCACATACCGACCGAAGGCTATGGGCCCCTTCGCCATGCCATCGCCACAGGTTTGGCGGTCAAGGGGATCGATGTGACCGGCGAGCAGGTGATGACCTTCGCCGGTTCCCAGAACGGGTTGTACCTGCTGGCGCGGGTTATGTTGGAGCCGGGAGACTATGTCATCGTCGAAGCGCCTACATTTATCGGCGCTGTCCAGGTCTTTCAAGGCGCCGGGGCGCGCCTGCTCTCTCTCCCTGTCAGTGAAGGGCTCGACCTGGCGCTCTTGGAGGATTACCTGATCCGCTACCGGCCCAAGTTCTTTTATATCAACCCCACCTTCCACAACCCAACCGGCCGGGTGCTTTCGGAAAGGTTGCGCCGTGACCTGCTTGAAGTAGCAGCCCGCTATCGACTGGTCATCGTCGAAGATGATGCCTATAGCGAGTTATTCTACCACCAGCCGCCGCCACCACCGTTAAAAGCTGCTGACGGATATGGCGGCGTTGTCTACCTAAACACGTTTTCGAAATTGCTCTTTCCAGGTCTGCGGGTCGGTTACCTGGCCGCGTCACCGACACTGATCAACCGGCTGGCATTGGAAAAACAGTATATCGATCTCCATACAAGCAACATCAGCCAGTGGTTGCTTCATGGCTACCTCAAAAGCGGCGAACTGCCCGGCCATGCGAACCGAGTGCGGGCGCTCTATAAAAAACGCCGGGACGCCCTGGCCCAGGCGCTCCGGCAGTACTGCGGCAACGATTTGTCTTTTTCCATTCCTGACGGCGGCTTTTACCTCTGGTGCCGGATCGAGGGGCCCCTAACCGCCCGTGATCTGCTGCACGAAGCGATCAAAGGGGGGGTGTCCTTCGTGCCCGGTGACGCCTTTTACAGGACGCCGGAAATGGGGGGGCAGCAGTTCCGGCTTTGCTTCACCACTCACCCCGAACCCCTTCTGGCGGAGGCGGCGAGACGGATCGGCGATACATTGCGGCGAATGACGAAGACGAGGCGACCGGCGGCTGGATCGGTTGCGGTGCAACCGATCATTTAACCGATTGTTGGGTCATCATCCTCTTTTTCGCCTGTGAATGGATAGGGCTGTCACTCCGATCAGCGCAAAAACAAGGGCCATGAAGCTCTCCGCAATCGTCAGCGACGCCTTCAAATCCAATTGCTGCTTCAGAAAACTGGAGAAGGGACTAGCCGTCATGCCGCCGATATACCCGGCGGTCATGATCATTGACATTAACCTGGCCGATGGATAGGGGCGCTGCTGTGTACCGTAGGAGAGGATCGCCGCGTAAAGGCCGGAGAAGCCCAATCCCATGCCGCTGATGGCGATAATGAGGAGGAAGAAGTTGGCGCTGTAGAGAACAACCATAGAAGCTGTGAAGGCAAAAAAGGAACAGGCCAGGATATAGGTTTCTACGGCGATTTTTTTAAGGACAATGCCCGAGAGTCCCCGCCCGACAGCCATGAAGAGCCAGAACAGGGACAAAAGGGAACCGGCCTTGGCGGCGTCGGTATGGAGATACTCGACAAAGTAGGTGGGCGCCCAGAAGAGAAAACTCCCCTCGGCGATGAGGTAGCAGAAAAGGCTCATGGCGACGGCGTAGATCGTCCATTCCCACCGTTCTTTTGACGGCGCCGCTTTTTGCCCCTCCTGTTGTCGAACTTGAACCGGGGTGATCCAGATGATGATCAGGAGCAAGATCAGGAGAGACAGCGCATAGAGGTAGATGGTCTGCCATGACACACCCCGTTCCAGCAGCAGACCGGCGCTGAGCGGCGAGACGATGGCGCCGGCGCTGAAAAAGAAGTGGAGCAGGCTCATTTTCGCGGAGCGGTTTTTGTCTTCATATAAACTGACGATGAAGTAGCTCGCTGCTGAGATGTAGAGCCCGTTGGCGAGTCCGAAAAAAAGCATCATCACGGCAAAGAGAACCAGGCTTTCGGTTACGGTCATCATGGCGACGCTGAAGAGGGTGACCACAGAGGCCCCGATCAGTTCCCAGCGGATGTCCACTTTGTCCAGCAGTTTGCCGTTTAACTGGACAGCGGCTGCGTTGCCCAAGACGAAGAGGGTGTAGATGTAACCGATGACATGGGTTTCGACGTGGAAACTCTTCGCAACGGCGATGACGACAACGCCGGGCAGCATGCAGATGACGCCGTTGAACAGGAAAATCATGAAGGCCAGGGCGGTGATTCGCTTCGTTGAGTTCATCGAAGGGCTCCTTTGCATAGGCTTTAAAGCATCCTGATTGCGCCCATTTTATCTAGTTTAAACCTTCTGGCCTTGTTTGTCGTTGTGATATTTTGCTGGAATACGTTGCGGTTTTTGTTTATGCGATGCAAAAAGCCGGAAACAGGGGGTGAATGCCGGTGAACCGTTCCCACCTCGTCCTGCTTATGTTGGTTTCTCTCATCTTTCTCTGGTCAGGCATTAATCCCTACGATCGATTCACCTGGATCCTTGAGGTGTTCCCGGCGGTGATTGGCCTGGCGGCGCTGGCGCTGACATACCGGCGCTTCCCGTTGACCACCTTTAGTTACACCTTGATCGCCATTCACATGGTGATCCTGATGATCGGCGGTCATTACACCTATGCCAAGGTGCCTTTTTTCGACTGGCTGCGCGACAGCTTCGACCTTGGGCGGAATCATTATGACCGCCTGGGCCACCTGGCGCAGGGGTTCATCCCGGCCATTCTGGCCCGGGAAATCCTGCTGCGTTTATCGCCCCTGCGCCGGGGAGGGTTTCTGTCCCTGCTGATCCCATGTGTCTGCCTCGCCATCAGCGCTTTTTATGAACTGATCGAGTGGTGGGTGGCGCTGGCGACAGGCACAGCGGCGGAGGCTTTTCTTGGCACCCAGGGCGATGTCTGGGACACCCAGTCCGACATGGCGATGGCGCTCCTCGGCTCCCTGTTGGCGTTGCTCACCCTATCGAATCGCCATGACAAGGCGATGGCCGTGTTGGCCGAGGGGAGGGAAAAGGGCTGATCCTCTCCTTCACCTTCTTCCTGCTTCAACGGGTGGCCCTTTTGCTTGTGGCGCTCTTTTTGCTCCTGCGCCTGCCTTTTTTTCGCTCCCTCATCCAGCGCCGACTGGTCGGCGAGCGAAAGCTCCGCCTCGTTTTCTGGTTTGGGCTGTTGGCGATAGCCGGTTCACAGGCTGGCGCTGTCGTTACCGTAGAACCGGCATCGGCGTTGGCGCCCCTATCCGAAGTGATGGGGCAGTGGGCATCGATGACTGCTGATGAACTGTCGTCGCAACAGGCAGTCGGACCAGCGTCCGGGCTGACGTTATCCTACAGTCACATACCGCTCCTTCCCATGCAGGCGAATCAGGCGGTCCTTTCGCTGGCAGGGATGAGCGTCATCGGCGCCGGACTTGTCGGCGGATTGTCCGTCGGTTTTGCAGTGGGCGCCATCGCTGGCCTGCACCTGCTTTCCCTGGGTGGCGCGGCGGCGGAAGTCAACGCCGTCACTGTCGTGCTCATGGGTCTGTTGACGGGATGGATGGCTCGTCGCAGCGGCGAATCACTCCTGTCGGGGAGACCGGCCTTCGCCGTGAGCCTGCTCGTTTCCCTCGTGGCTGGCGTCGCTATGGTCATGAGCCAGCAGTTTGCCGGCCAAAGGATGCCGATTCTCGCCGAAGCGGTGCTCCCGGCCGCCCTCATCAACGCCCTGGCGGCAGCCATCTTCATGGAGATGCTCCGGATCGCCTCGCGGGAGGTCGAGGAGGTGGCGCTAGAGACGGAAAGAGCCCTCAAACTGACTGAGTTTACCCTTTCCCAACTGCAGCAGGGACTCAACGCCGAGACAGGCCGCGCCATTGCCGAAGCCTTTATGGCGGAGTTGAAAACGGTTGCCGTCACGATTACAGACAACAAGTATGTCCTCGTCCATGTGGGCATCGGCGAGGAGGAATATCCGCAAGGGCGGCTGGTTCATACCCAAGGCTCGTTGAAGGCCCTCGAAACGGGCAAGCTGCAAGTCGTCTATCACCATGAGCCGTACCAGCATGTCTATCTCGACAAGCTCCTGCGCGCCGCCATCGTCATCCCTTTTAGTTGCTCCGGTCAGGTGATCGGCCTGCTGAAACTCTATTTTTACCGTTCCCAAGACATTCGCCCCTATGAGATCGGCCTGGCTCAAGGCTTGGGGAAACTCATCTCCTACCAACTAAGCCTCCTGGAAACGGAAAAAAAGAGCCTGTTGCTGAAAGACGCGGAACTGCGCATGCTGCAGGCGCAGATCAACCCCCATTTTCTCTTCAACTCCCTCAACGCCATTGTTTCACTGATCCGGACAAACCCGGGATTGGCGCGCAAGATGATGCTGCAACTGGCCGAGTTCATGCGGATGAACCTGAAGCGGATGGACATGCCCCTTGTCTCATTGGAAGAGGAACTGCGGCACCTGAAGGCGTATATCGATATTGTTCAACTTCGTTTCGCTGATCGGTTGACCATCTGCGTCGACACAGAACCTGACCTGAGCCATTATCGCATTCCGCCGTCGACACTCCAGCCGCTTGTGGAAAACAGCATCCAGCATGGGTTGAAGGATTGTTCCGAAGGCGGCCGCATCACCGTGACGATCGCTCGTCACGGCTGCGGTGTACAGGTTCAGGTGACCGATAATGGCGGCGGGATCCCGGAATCCCTGCTCAGCCGCCTGGCTCGCCAGCCCTTGCCCAGCCAGAAGGGCAACGGCATCGGTGTCCACAATGTGAGCCAGCGGCTGGCTTCCCTGTTGGGGACGGATTCCCGGTTGTTCTTCGCCAACCTCCCCGAGGGGGGCTGTGAGGCGCGCTTCTTCCTACCGGATCCGAAGGAAGGGAGTGTGAGCGATGAAAGTGATGATCGTCGAAGACGAGCGACTGTCTCGTGAAGAACTGGAACACCTGTTGACACAGTTCGAAGATGTGGACCTCTGTCCGAGCGCCCGCAACGGCAAGGAACTCTTGCGCTTGCAAAAGGAGTATCAACCGGAACTCATTTTTCTCGATATTGAGATGCCGGAGACAAATGGTGTTGAGGCCGCTCGTCAATTGGCGGAGGCAACCCCGCCGCCGCTGATCGTCTTTACGACGGCCTACGAACAGTATGCCGTAGAGGCTTTCGGTCTGTGCGCCCTTGACTACCTGCTCAAGCCCTTTGACGAAGAGCGTCTCTTCGAGTCACTGGAGCGGGCGCGCCAGCGCCTGCGCGAACGGACGCCGCCGAAGGCGCCCATCAGCAACCTCCTCTTGGAGGAAGGCGATCGGTTGGTCGTCGTCAAGCCGGAGCGGATCTATTTTGCCGAGAAAGAGGAGCGGCGGGTGGTGATCCATTGTGACCGCGGTCGTTTTGAGACGCGGTTGACCATGCAGGAACTGCAGGATAAGCTGTCCGGTCATCCCTTCGTTCGCTCCCACCGCAGTTTTCTTGTCAATATCGACTATGTGGACGAGATTGAGCCCTGGCAGAATGGAACCTACAACATCCTGTTGAAAGGATTGGACGGGATAAAAATCCCGGTCAGCCGCGCCGCAGCGAAAGAGGTGCTCCAGCGATTGGAACGGTAGTTCAGGCGCGGAAGGGATTATTGGGAAGTCAGATCATCATAGAGTAGTCTACGGAAGGGCGAAGCCGGATCGAGCTTCGCCCTTCGCCGTTTAAACCGCCTTTGTTGCACTTCAGACGGGAAAATCGACCAGTTAGGCGAAAAATAAAAATACTATTTGAAATATTCAGAAAAATAACATACCATAAGACCAAACCAGCCGCCCCGGAGAAAGGAGGGAGGAAGGAGCAGCGGCCTGGATAAGGCAAAAGGCGGCGGCGATATGGGGGGATTCGCCCCGACAACCAGGAGCACCGGGGTTATCGTGAAGCCCCGTAACGAGCGAAGCGGACGAACCGCTCTTGGAGCGAGGAAACCGGCGCTCACGACGATAGGCCAATGTGAGAGGAGAGTCGACGATGGGGCAACCGATTATTACGTCCGCGCAGGAAGCCCATTGGAAGGGCGCTGAGAAACCCCGGGAACAAGAAACACGCTGGGTGGAGATCTGCGAGAGCGCCGAGTTCCGAGGTCTGATGGCAGCGAAGGCGCGCTTTTTGATCCCGACCATTCTGTTCTCTTTTATCTATTACTTTGCCTTGCCGCTCAGTGTCGGCTATTTTCCGGAAATCATGAATAAACAGGTGTTCGGCTCCATCAACCTGGCCTACCTTTTTGCCCTTTCCCAATTCTTCGTCGCTTGGGCCGTCGCCTTTTTGTATGCTCGGGTGGCCGAAAACAGCTTTGACAGGACTGTCAACCGGATCAAAGAAAAATTGCGGGGGAGGGGCAACCCATGAAGTGGATCACCTACGGCTTATTTGCGCTGATCGTATCGATCACCGTCGGCATCACCTACTGGGCGGCCCGGCGAACCAAATCGGCCTCTGAATTCTACGCCGCCGGCCGTTCCTTGAGCGGTGTGCAGAACGGATTCGCCATCGCCGGCGATTATATGAGCGCCGCCTCCTTCCTCGGCATCGCCGGTCTGATCGCCCTCAACGGCTATGACGGGTTTCTGTACTCTGTCGGTTGGCTTGTCGCCTACATCTCCGTCTTGTTGATCGTGGCCGAGCCGCTGCGCAACTCTGGAAAATACACGATGGCCGATGTCTTGGCCTATCGTTTAAAGCCGAAGCCTGTCCGCACTGCCGCTGCAGTAAGCACCCTGGTCATCTCCACCTTTTACCTGATCGCCCAGATGGTGGGTGCAGGAAGCCTGATTCAATTGCTGGTAGGCATCCCCTATGAGACGGCGATCATCATCGTCGGCGTCATGATGGTCCTCTACGTCGCGTTCGGCGGCATGCTGGCCACCACCTGGGTGCAGATCGTCAAAGCCGGTCTGTTGATGGCCGGCGCCATCATGCTGGCCGTGCTGGTCCTGGCGAAGTTCAGCTTCAACCCCGTCGCCTTTTTCGATGCCATCTCGGCGAAACATGGGCAACAATTTCTCGAACCGGGTCTGCTCTACAAGGATCCGATTGAAATCGTCTCCTTGGGACTGGCGCTCGTTCTTGGAACCGCCGGCATGCCCCACATCCTGATGCGTTTTTACACGGTGCCGACGGCCAAAACGGCGCGTATGTCCGTCATCTGGGCGATGGCGCTCATCGGCGTCTTCTACATCATGACGACCTTCCTCGGATTCGGCGCATCCCTGTTCCTCGATAAGGCGGCCATCACGGCAACCGACAAGGGCGGCAACATGGCGGCGCCGCTGCTCGCTCAATTCCTTGGCGGCGGGGCGGGCACCGCTGGCGGCGAGGCGATGCTGGCCTTCATCGTGGCCGTGGCCTTCGCCACCATCCTCGCCGTTGTGGCCGGGCTCACCCTGGCGGCTTCGAGCGCCTTCGCCCATGACTTCTATGTAAATGTCTTGAAGGGCGGCAAGGTCGATGAGGCCTCACAGGTCAAGGTTGCCCGCATGGCCACCTTCGGTGTCGGCGCCGTCGCCATCCTGCTGGGGCTGCTGTCGAAGGGGCAAAACGTGGCTCACCTGGTGGCGCTCGCCTTCGCTGTCGCTTCGGCGGCCAACGTGCCTGTCGTCGTCTACTCGGTCTTCTGGAAGAAGTTCAACACCGGCGGGGCCGTCACCGGGATCGTCGTCGGGTTGCTCTCCACCTTGGCCTTGGTGGCCGTTAGCCCCAACTACTTTCCGGTGAAGGAAGCCCTTTTCCCTTGGAAAAACCCCGGTATCGTCAGCATCCCCCTTGGATTCCTGGCTGCTTATGTGGGAAGCCTGCTCTTCGCTGAACCGGAAGCGGAGGCGAAGTTTGAGGAACTCTACGTGCGCGCCAACACCGGCATCGGCGCCGAGAATTGATAAACCTAGAGCCGCGCTTACAACTGACGATATGAATGAGAGACAGTCCAGCCTCGTCGCTGGGCTGTCTTTTTGCGGTCTCGACGAGACGCCCTTACAGGTAGAAGGGTCATAAACGACGATCGACGAAGCACCGGTGAGATTGGAGTAAATAAACGGCAATGGCGGTGCATCTGCGACGCCTTTTACGGAGATTCAAAGGGATTTCCCTTTTGCCTAATCCCTTCTGCAGGTCTATACTTCATTTCAATTAAATAGTAGGCCGAGTTTCGAATCGTTCGAAAACGGGGGAACCGATTTATGGGGCTAATCTTTTGTCACAAAAGAGGGATGTGCTCGCCGTCCTGCCCGTCAGCTAACCTCGTAGGCTGTTGAGACGTTTGCATGGGTTATTTCCAGAATAACCTGCGTTAAGACAGCCTTTCTTTGGCCTGTCTTTTTTATTTTGAAAAAAATGTACCTTTGTATTTTGAGGAGGAAGTTCTCGTGGTCCAGCGCTCACTCAAACGGCTTTTGCTCGGAAGACCCTTGCGTAACCAGGAGTTATCCCATGAGAAGCTGTCAAACTGGAAGGCCTTGCCCATCTTCTCATCCGATGCGCTGTCATCGATCGCCTACGGTCCGGAGCAGGTGATTTTGGCATTGACCGCCGCCAGCGCCTTGGCCTATGGTTTTGTTCCCTATGTGTCTGTGGGCATCCTCTTTTTGCTGGCGGTGGTCACCCTCTCCTATGTTCAGGTGGCGCGGGCCAACCCTGGCGGCGGCGGTTCCTACTCAGTGGCCAAGGGCAACCTGGGTGAACTGCCGGCCCTCATCGCAGCAGGGTCGCTCATCGCTGACTATTGTCTCACCGTTGCCGTTTCGATCTCTTCCGGCACCGATGCCCTGGTCTCAGCTTTCCCGCAACTGAACCCGATTCGTCTCGGCATCGATCTCTTTGTCCTGTTCGGCATCCTGATGATCATCAACCTCAGAGGCGTCCGGGAATCGGCCAACGCCTTTGTCTACCCCACCTACGCCTTCATTTTTGGCATCGCCGCGCTGATCGTCACCGGGATGGTTCAGGCCTTTACGGGAACACAGCCGGTGATGCCTCCGGGATCCTTAGAGAAACAATGGACGGCAGGTATGTTGTTCGTCTTGTTGCGGGCTTTTTCCAATGGTTGCAGTTCCATGACAGGCATCGAAGCCATCTCCAACGGCGTTCCCAACTTCAAAGAACCGGCGGCGGAGAATGCGCGGATCACCACCTACTGGATGTCAGCGATTCTGGGAACCATGTTTGCCGGCATCTCCTTTCTCATGATGCACTATCACATCTTGCCCATAGAAAATGTGACGGGGTTGTCCCAAATCGCCGAGTTGACGGTGGGAAGAAACTGGGCCTATTATTACATCCAGTTTACGACCATGCTCATCCTTTACCTGGCGGCGAACACGGCTTATAACGGACTTCCGCCGCTGTTGTCCCTTCTGGCCATCGACGGCTACATGCCGCGGTACCTGTCGGCCCGCGGCGACCGGCTGGCATTCACCAATGGCATCATCTTTCTTACGCTGGCGGCGGCGGCTCTCATCGTCGTCTACCACGGCGACACGGAGCATCTGATCTCCTTGTACGCGATTGGCGTCTTCCTGTCCTTCACCATCGCCCAGAGTGGGATGGTGATCCACTGGCGAAAAGTCCAGAGCCCCGGATGGCGGAGCAGGGCGACCATCAATGGGATGGGCGCCATCATCACCGGCGTCGTTGTCGTTGTCATCGCCGTCACCAAGTTCCGCCACGGCGCATGGATGATCCTTGTCTTTATCCCGGCAGCGATTTATGTGTTCAAAAAAATCAAAACGCACTATTCGTCTGTCAGCGAGCAACTGGGCATGGACTGGACAAAGATCGGTGTCCCCGGTCTGGAGCGAAAACACATCGTCATTGTTCCCATCGCCGGGGTCAACCGGGTGGTGCAAAACACCATCGAGTACGCCAAAATCCTCAAAGCGGAGGTTCATGCCGTCTTTATCGGCACAGATTCGGAACAGGCGGTAAAAGTGCTGGAACGGTGGAATCGTTGGCAACCGGGAATCGAGTTGCGGGTGATTGAATCGCCCTATCGGACGATCATCACGCCGCTTGTGCGCTACATTGATCGAATGGACAAAAAGAATAACCCCCAGGATTTTATCACCATTCTGATTCCTGAGTTTGAAACGAAGAAATGGTGGCATCGCATCCTCCACAACCAGACAGGGTGGATGCTGCGCACGGTCCTGCTCTTGTATCGCGATGTCGTCGTCACGACGGTGCCGTTTAAATTAACGAAATAAGGCGGAAAAATGCCCCTTTTACGAAGTCGTAAAAGGGGCATTACCCATCCCAGAACTATTGAGGGTCCCAATCCGGAGTCAACACAGCCAGCGCCGTGGCGTCCGCTGCTCCACCCGCATCTCGCCGCCAGAGAAAAGGGTCGACAGGATATTGTTGTCTCCCGAAACATAATCGCCGTTGAAGACAACGAAGTCCAATCGACAGGACAGGTTTGGTCGGAAGTGGGGAGGAGGGGCGTCCAGCGCCGTGTGCCCTTTAACTGGCCTGGCGTGTCCTCGGCCGGGCGGCTTCGCTGAGCGCCGGTCCCTTGCGGATCAGGCCGAGGGGAGCGCCAATGGGGAGGACGACGCGTCCGAAAAAGGTGTTCAGGAAGATGGCGCCGCAACCGTAGAAACCAAGCATGGAGATTGAGAACTCGGACCAACCGGCGACCAGGTGAAGGTCGACGACTTGGAAGGCTGTCAAGGCGAGCGAAGCGAAGAGCACGTTGATCAGCACAAGGATCGCCGCAAAGACCTTATTGGTCTCAAAGGAAGCGATCATGATAAAGAAAGAAAAGACGCCGTAACCGAGGAAGGCCCAGCCGAGTTGGGCGCCGCTGAAAGAAGCCTTAAACTCGGGGCCCATCCAGCCGAGGGTGATGGCCCAGGAAGTGGCCACGCCGAACCAGAACAACCCGTACGTCGTTAAGACCGTGGCGCCGAAGTAGTTGTTCTTTTTAAAATCATACATGCCGGCAATGAACTGGGCCAAGGCGCCGAGGAAGATGGCCCAGGGGAAGATGCCGGAGACGCCGGTGGTCCAACCGAGTTTCTGGCTCGATGCGACCAGAGTGACCATAGCGAGCCCGAAGACGCCCAGGGCCGTCGGGTCGGCGACAGTGATCTTTGTTTCAATGGACCTCGCTTCGTTCGACAAATGATGTGCCTCCTAAAAACTGCAAAGATTCCGTATTGGGACAATTTTCTGATTTTTTAAAGGCTGTCGCTGCTGTTTTGCCAGACGGCAAATCGAATGTCAGAGAATTTCTTGGCCTTCGACCTCCTTCGTCGCAAGTACCACTTATTTTAATTGGAATTCTGGAAAAAGACAAGTCTGAATTGCGCAAATATCCATACATTTTCATGTCGACGTTTACAGGCATTATTAACAGGATGAAAAAACCATGCTCATTATTGGAAACTGGATTGAGAGTAGGTATGGCCCGTGATATGATGGAGAAAGAGGCAGGAATTTCCTGACCCCATGAACGGTTCCAGTAAAGGAGATGAGGATGTGTTTGGTTTATTCAAATCACCGCCGGCGTTGCCAGCTAGGGAGAGCAAGCCAAAACAGGGGGAAGATGTGAGTAAGGAAGAGCGGATGCGGATGCTGGAGGCCATTGCCGCTGCCATGCCCGATCCCTACTATGTGCGCGATATGGACTACAACATCCTTTACTGGCCGCCAAGCATCGCCAAACTAACCGGTTATTCGGAGGAAGAAGCGAAAAAGCTGAAGTGCTACGAAGTGTATAAAGCCGATGTCTGTCAAGATTGCCCCACCCAAAAATGCGTGCTGCAAGGTCGTTTTTTGAAAGATGCGGCTGTGGATATCTTCGACAAGCAGGGAAACCGGCTGAATATCCTGGTCTCCAATGCCGGGATCTATGACGAGCAAGGGAAACCCATCGGGGCCGTCGAGATCGTCAAAGACAACAGGAAGCATCAACAGGTGATGCATGCGATCGATAGCACCGCCCAGCAGCTAAGCGCGCTGTCGCGAGAGTTGGCAACATCATCGCAGGAAGTGGCCGTCCACTCCGGTGAAGTGAACCACCTCTCTCAATCGACCAAGAACCTGACGGGCGAGAGTCTCGAAAAGTCGAAAGTGGTGCAACAGCAGGCGACCCAATGCGTTCAGTATTCGGGAAACATCGCTTCCGCCGCCGACGATATCCGGAGTTCCATGCAAACATCGCTGACCAATATGTTGTTGCTGGAAAAGAAGTCGACAGAAGTGAAGGACATCACTTCGATCATTGAGAATATCGCCGGCCAGACGAATTTACTCGCCTTAAATGCCGCCATTGAGGCGGCGCGCGCCGGGGAACAGGGGCGCGGTTTTGCCGTCGTCGCCGAAGAGGTGCGCAAACTGGCGGAGATGTCTTCGCGCTCTGTCAAGGATATCAATACTACCTTGAGCGAAATCGGTCGTCTGGTCCAGGTTTCGACGGAGGCGCTGAAGGCGACAGGGGAGAGTCTCAATCAGGGGACCGAAAACATTCAGCGGTTCAATGTTTTTATCACTGAGATCGCTGCAGCGTCCAACAGCCTGGTTGCAACCATGCAACAGGTCAATCAGTTCTCCAATGACACCTTTGCAAACAGCAGCAACCGAACAGATGCGATGGAGCAGGTTTCAAAGGCGGCCCGGGAGTTATCCCATATCGCCCAATCGCTGCAGAGTGAAATCGCAATACTGGTCAACGATAAAATGTAGGGTTACATACCGTGAACAGGTACATGGGAGATAGCGATAAAAACGGACCCGGCCTTTGCAGGCGGGTCCGTTTTTGTTGCCACTTTGCGATTACACAGCGCCCTGGACATCCTTCAGCGATGCCTGGTATTCCAAGTACTCGTCAAAGGTCATCAATCGGTCGATCAGGCCGTCCGGTGTCAATTCGATGACCCGGTTGGCGATGGTTTGGGTGAACTGGTGGTCCTGGGAGACGAAGAGCAGTGTGCCATCGAAGCTCATCAGGCCGTTGTTCAAGGCGGTGATCGATTCCAGATCCAGGTGGTTCGTTGGTTCGTCCATGAGCAGCACGTTGGCGCCGCTGAGCATCATCCGGGAGAGCATGCAGCGCACCTTTTCGCCGCCGGAGAGGACAGCGGCTTTTTTCAACGTATCGTCTCCAGAGAAGAGCATGCGACCAAGGAAGCCGCGAACAAATCCTTCATCCTGATCCTTCGAGTACTGGCGCAGCCAGTCGATCAGGTTCAGGTCGCCGTCGGTGAAGTAGGCCGAGTTGTCCTTGGGGAAGTATGCCTGGGAAGTGGTGATGCCCCACTTGAACTCGCCGCTGTCAGCTTCCAACTCACCCATGAGGATCTGGAACAAGGTCGTCTTGGCCAAGCCGTTCGAGCCGACCAAGGCGATCTTGTCACCCCGATTGACGGTGAAGGAGACGTTGTTGAGCACCTTTTCGCCGTCGATCGTCTTGGACAATCCCGAGACCGTCAACAGGTCGTTGCCGGCTTCCCGGTCCGACTTGAAGACGATATAGGGGTATTTGCGGTTCGACGGCTTGATGTCGTCAAGGGTGATCTTGTCGAGCAGCTTTTTCCGCGATGTGGCCTGTTTGGATTTGGAGGCGTTGGCGCTGAAGCGGCGGATGAACTGCTCCAGCTCCTTGATTTTCTCTTCCTTCTTTTTGTTGGCGTTGCGGGCCATCTGCAAGGCCAACTGGCTCGATTCGTACCAGAAATCGTAGTTGCCCACATAGAGTTGAATCTTGCCGAAGTCGATATCGGCGATGTGGGTGCAGACCTGGTTCAAAAAGTGCCGGTCGTGGGAGACGACGATGACGATCCCTTTGTATTCAGCCAGGAAGTTCTCCAGCCAGCCGATGGAGTCCAGATCGAGGTGGTTTGTCGGTTCGTCGAGGAGGAGGATGTGGGGATTGCCAAAGAGCGCCTGGGCGAGGAGAACCCGCAGTTTCACATTGGCTTCCAGTTCTTTCATCTGCTTGTCATGGAGCTCGTTGGCGATGCCCAAGCCGGTCAGCAGGCTGGCCGCTTCCGATTCGGCATCCCAACCGTTCATCTCGGCGAATTCGCCTTCCAGTTCAGCGGCGCGCATGCCGTCTTCTTCGGTGAAGTCAGCCTTGGCGTAGATGGCGTCTTTTTCGACCATGACCTGATAGAGGCGGGCATGACCCATGATGACCGTCTTGATGACCTCATACTCGTCAAACTCGAAGTGGTTCTGTTTCAGCACGGCGATGCGCTCGCCAGGGGTGACAACCACGTCGCCGCTCGACTGTTCGATCTCACCGGAGAGGATTTTTAAGAAGGTGGACTTGCCGGCGCCGTTGGCTCCGATGAGGCCGTAGGTGTTGCCAGGCGTGAATTTGATGTTGACGTCTTCGAACAAGGCGCGCTTGCCGTAACGCAACGTGAGGTTCTGTGTACTGATCATTTCGGACACCTAACCTTTTTGTTTATTGGGGGCACACCGCAAAAAACTCCCCAGGCCAAGCCTGGGGAGTTGCGAAATACCGATGGCTTACCAGTTGGAGCGGCGGGAGCTGAAGCAGTCCCGGCAGTAAACCGGCTTGTCGCCGCGGGGCTGGAAGGGAACGGTGGTTTCAACGCCGCAGCCGGAGCAAACGGCAGGATACATCTGGCGCTCTTCACGACGGGCAAAGCCGCTGTTGTTGTTGCGCTGGCCTCTGCGGGCGGCGCGGCAGGAAGGGCAACGGCCAGGTTCGTTGGTGAAACCTTTTTCAGCAAAGAACTCTTGTTCCGACGCAGTGAAGGCGAATTCAGAACCGCAGTCTTTGCAGGTCAGGTACTTGTCTTGAAACATGAGAAATCCTCCTCGATATTTTTTGCCCGGCGCTAGGGAAGCGACAGAACTCCTTGACTTCCCGAGCCCGAGGCTATCGAGGAAGGGGATATCGTCTGCTCCTAATGGTTACGAGCAGTTCCTAGTATAACCTGAAAACGGAAAAAATACAACAAAGGAATTCCGCTTTACCGGGGGAAAATTTTTCCGATTAGGAATTTTCAGAAGGTTTTCGCCGGGAACGGAGTTACTGAACGAGCGGTGCTTCGTCTTATGCGGGCCGGCGGTTGTTGATGACGGTCACGCTGGCAGGGCCTTTTTTGATCAAACCCAGTGGGGCGCCGAGGGGGAGAATGGTCCGTCCAAAGAAGTTGTTCAGGAAAAAAGCGCCAGCAGCATAGAAGCCGAGGAGCGAGATGGCAAACTCGGACCAGCCGGCGACGTGATGGAGGTCGATCACCTGGAAGGACGTCAGTGCCAGCGACAGGAGCAGCACGTTGATCAGCACCAGGATGGCGGCGAAGACCTTGTTCGTCTCAAAGGAAGCGATCATGATGAAGAGGGAGAAGATGAAGTAGCCCAAAAAGCCCCAACCCAGTTGGACGCTGCTGAAGGCGGCCTTGAATTCGGGACCC
The DNA here is from genome assembly GCF_009877435.1 of Heliomicrobium gestii. NCBI lineage: Bacteria > Bacillati > Bacillota > Clostridia > Eubacteriales > Heliobacteriaceae > Heliomicrobium > Heliomicrobium gestii. The sequence continues at coordinate 211,384 of NZ_WXEX01000003.1, forward strand.
AGCCAGCCGAGGGTGATGGCCCAGGACAGGGCGACAGAGAACCAGAAGAGTCCGTACGAGGTGAGGACGATGGCGCCAAAATAGTTGTTCTTTTTGAAGTCGAAAATGCCGGCGATGACTTGGGCAAAGGCGCCCAGGAAGAATGCCCACGGTACGAGGGCGGAGACGCCGCTGGTCCAGCCCAGCTTCTGAGTCGAGGCCACAAAGGTGACCATGGCCAGGCCGAATACGCCGAGCGCGGTCGGGTCGGCAACGGTGATCTTGGCTTCAACATGCGTGGTTTCGGTGGACATCGTTAGCCTCCTGTCAGGATGTCATGCTATTTGTGAAAACAAACGCTTGCTTGATTGTACGGGAAAAAGATGGGCAAGACAAGAGGGAGATTTCGCGTAAGGGAATAAAAAGTCGAACTGCGAAAGCAATAGAAAACGGGGCCTGTTAAAAGCTTTAACAGAACCCCGGCGTTTATACCTTTCCGTATGGCTGCATCCTTGAGAACTCCGATGCCATGCCTCGTTAGAGCCGCGATGACTCGGCGGGCAGTCCCGTCAACTGTTCCCCCAGCGCCGGTGTGACTGATGGCGACACGAAGAGGCACTGCAACTGGCGCCCATTGTGAAACAGCACATAGCGCGTCTCAGTCCGATTCTGTGACAATCGCGCGACAAGGCCTGTCATCGCTTCGTATTCGGCCTCAAGGGGATTCCGTTCCTCATCAGCGCAGTACCAGACGGCCACGTCAGGCCCACCCTCTGTGCGCAGCCAGTAGTCGATGGCGAACAACTCATGGGCGTCAATATGCAGCCACTTGGCGCGGCGCACCGCCAGAGAGGTGACGATGCCATTGGCGTTGAGTGTGGCGATGACGATGCGCCCGATGCCCAGTTGCTGGTTGAGATTGCGCAACTCGCTGATGGAATGGCCGTTCCAGGTCCGCTCCATCAACAGATGGTCGTAGTCGAAGGCCCATTCGGCCAAAAATTTTTCCAACAGGATATGTTGCCGTATTGTGGCGTAACGGCCCATGGCGTACAGCAGTGACACGCTGAAGGCCATAAGGGCGGCCGATGTCACCCAGCCGTTGGCATCGATGACTCGGTTCGGCGCCGCTTGGGTCAGCAGCAGTTCCGAACCCAGATAGGCGATGGGAAAGAAACCGACGCCGATGCAGAGAGAGGAAAGGCGCACCCAGATGATGTTTTGTCGCAGAAATCCCTGCTCCACCATTTTGCCCGCCAAGGGATCGCTGTAGTGCCAGACCCCAGCGAACAGGGCGTACCAAATGGCGATTTCCCAGATGTTGTTCCACGGGAACAGGCCCATCTCATCATCCCCCTGCCGAAGCAAAATTTAATGATTGTTTAAGATATTAGACAAGATTGTTGAAAGTCCTGTCAAAGGTCAAATATAATAAATTAAATATTTTAATCACAAATGTAATGGGCGAAAATCACAAGGGTTTACATGGAAGATGAATAGGACAATGGTCGAACAACGGCAAATGCAAAGACGTTTGTCCCCTCTCAGAGAGCGTGGAAAAAAAGAAAGACACCTGTCAAACAGGGTGTCTTTCCCGAATCGGTTCAATAAATTTGTTGCCTATCGCAAGCCTTTTTGTTCGAAAAAAGCGCGCAGAGGACATTCCCGATCGTTTAATCGGACAGGCGATCCATTTGCTCCCAGAGGCGCTTGGCGGCTTTTTGCGCTTTTTCGTAAATTGGCTGCACATCTTTGACAAACTCCCCGTTATCCAGGACGAGTTTGCCGTTGATGATCACCGTCTTCACGTCCCGCGAATCCATGCCGAAGGCCATGTGGCCGGCGATGTTATCCGCCACGAGCGGGGTGGGGGAGTGATAGGCCGCAATGGTCAGATCAGCCTTATAGCCCTTTTCCACCTTGCCAAAGGGGGCGCCAAAGTAGCGTCCGAGCAGGTCATTGCCGTTGTGGAGGAACCGGAGGAAGCTGTCCGGCCAGAGGGGGCCGCCGGCGTCACGGTGCTTGAAGAAGGCGAATTTGAATTCCTCAAACATGTCGCTGCCGATGCCATCGGTGCCGAGGGCGAGATTTTTATACTGGGCGATCTTTGGGTTATAGCCCACGTTGTTGTTCATATTGGAACGGGCGTTGTGGGCCAGGTAGGCGTCGCTCTCGTTGATCAGGCGCACATCCTCGTCAGAGAGGTGAACGCCGTGGACGAGGAGCGCCTTGTCGTTGAGCAAGCCAAAGTCGTGGAGCCGGGCGATGATGTCCTTCCCGTAATGGTGGTGGGAGTGGGACACGTCGTAGCGATCTTCCGCCACATGGACATGGATGCCCCGTCCCGTCGCTTTCACCGCCTCGGCCATGAGCCGAAGCGCCTCGTCAGGCATGGTCACCGGCGCATGGCCGCCGATCATCGCTTCGACCAGGTAGTGGCCGTTTCCCCTTTGCCGGTCTTTCTCACAGAGTCTGGCGAAGGCGATGTTCTCTTCGACGCCGGCTTCCACCTCTCTGAGACTGCCGTTGCGGTCAGTCGTCTCATAGCAGGTGATGCCCCGGAGCCCCGCCTCCTCAAAGGCGCTCTTGAGCACTGAGAGGGAACCGCCGATGAAGTTCGGCGAGGCGTGGTGGTCGATGACGGCTGTCGTTCCGCAGCGGATCGCTTCGAGAGCGCAAACAAGGCCGCTGTAGTAGAGGATCTCCTCATCGATGGCCCGGTCGAGTCGCCACCAGAGGTTTTTCAAGACAGAGATGAAATCAGGGCTCGCCTTGATGCGGGCCAGGATCCCACGGGACAAACCGGAGTAAAAGTGGTTGTGGCTGCAGACGATGCCGGGCATGACGAGAGCGCCCTTCACATCGATGACCCGTGTGGCGTCATAGGTTCCGGAGAGATTGGCGCCGACGGCCATGATCTCTGTTCCGTAGATGTAGATGTCCATGCCTGTCCGCACCCTGGGCGGCTGGAACTCGACGATGGTGGCGTTTTTCAGCAGGATCACCGGTCTCATACTCCTTTCCGCGAGGGCTAACGATCGACGCGCCCAAAGAGAGAGGGGCGGTTGTGATAAAGGACGGCGAAAATCCGGGCCATGCGGGCCAGGGTGGCGTCGCTGTCGTCGACGTGGAAAGCGCCCGCCGCCAAGGGGAACAGGCGCACCGTCTCTTGTATGCGCACATGGACGGTATCGTCTTCGACAAAGAAACCGAGGTTGCCGCTGGCCTCAAAATCCTCTCGCAAGCTGAAGAGGGTCGGCTTGTCTGTGAAGGGACGGCCCTCCCAGGGGCAGAAGGTGGCGCAGTTGCCGCATTCGTTGCAATACGCGTCCAGGTGGACGATCTGATGGCGGTTGCGGAATGTTGCCGAAGCGCCGTCGCCGTCGTCCATCGCCACGGCGATGTTGGCCCGGTTCGGGCAGACCTCGACACACTTGTTGCAGACGCTGTGGCACTCGAGACAGCGACGGAATTCATTGTCGCCGACGGCAGGATCGACGGCAGGCCCCGCTTCGACGGGCACATCCGATTGCGCGACGAGTCCCAGTTTTTTTGCCCTGATCTCCTTGACCAGCCCTTCACCGGCAGGGGCCGGGATCAGGGCGGCCCGTTTCCAGGCGGGGTCTTCAGCGCGGCAAATCGCGTCGGCGGCTTTTCGCCCGTCGGCGATGCACTTGACGATGGAGGAGGGACCGCGCGAGGCGTCGCCCACCAGATAGACGCCGGGCAGGGCGGTGGCGCAGGATTCCTTGTTCGTCTGCGCCATGCCTGAATCGGTGTTGACCAATCCCAGCATCGTGAGCAAACCGGTATCGACGGTCTCGCCGATGGCGGTGATCAGCGTGTCCACCGGCAGCGACCGCATTTCTTCCGTTTTTTCGGGGCAACGGCGGCCGCTGCCGTCCGGCGCGCCGAGTGTCATCACCCGGCAGCGGAGCAGGCCGTCATCGTCGAAACGCTCAGGGTTCATCAAGAATAGGAATTCCACGCCATCGGCCAGGGCGAGTTCATACTCTTCCCGGTAGGCCGGCATCTCTTTTTCCGTCCGCCGGTAGATGACCGTCACTTTTTCCACGCCGGGGAGCCTCAGCGCCGTCCGGGCGGCGTCCATGGCCGTGTTGCCGGCGCCGACGACGGCCACCTGCTTGCCTACGTAAAGGGACGCGGGATCGCGGTTGAATCGCTCCAGGAAGGAGAGGGCCGACAGCGAGCGAGGCTGGCCGCTGTCGCCCGATAGCCCCTCGACGGAGAAGTCTTTTTCCGCTCCGGCGCCGACAGCGACGACGACATAGGCATAGCCCTGCGAGCGCAGTTCAGCCGGTGTCAAGGCAGTCGAGGCGTTGAAGACGAAGGTGACGCCATGCTCTTCGATAAAACGGACATCGGAGTCGATGGCCTCGTCGCTGATGCGATAGCGCGGGATCACATGGCGCACCGTTCCGCCGGCCGATTCGCGCCGTTCGAAGACCGTCACGTCAAAGCCTTCCCGGGCCAGGAAGTAGGCCGAGGCGAGCCCGGCGGGACCGGCGCCCATGACCGCCACCTTGGCCAGCTGCCGCTTTGCCGGGACAGACCACTTTTCCTTGTATTCGGCAAAGCCCTTTTTCACAGCGATCCGCTTCACTTCCCGGATCAGCACAGAGCCCTCATAGTCGAGGCGTGTGCAGCGGTACTGGCAGGCGTGGTCACAGATGTGGCCGGTGATCGACGGCAGCGCGTTCTTTTCGTAGATCACGGCCAGCGCTTCAGCGTAGCGCTCCTGACCGACGAGGCGGATATAGGCGGGGATGTCCTGGTGGATCGGGCATGCCGCTTGGCAAGGCGCTTCGGCGCAGTCAAAGAGAGGCAGGTCGCCGGCGAGCGAAGCCTTGGCGTCGCCGCGGAAACGCTTTTGGGCGTAGTCGGCATTCAGGGCTTTGGCCGCCAGGTCCTCCACCTTGGCTGGGTCGATCTTGCTCAGCGTCCAACCATCAAGGGTTTCCAGTTTGGCGGCCATCGCGGTCATGCGGGCGTAGCCGCCCGGTTTCAGCAACTCTGTCGCCGCCGTGATCGGACGGATGCCGGTGGCAAAGACATCGGCCACATTCTGTTCGCTGATCCCGGCGGAGAAGGAAATGGGCAGTTCCCCATCGAATTCGCGGCAGATTTTCGCCGCCACGTTGATCGAGAGCGGGAAAAGCGCCCGTCCGGACATGTACATCTCGCCGCCAGGCAAGCGGTTCTTGAAGTTGACGGCGCCGAGGGTGTTCGTCAGCTTGACGCCGAAGAAGCGCCCCTGCTCGGCGGCGATGGCCTGCAACCGCTTCAGCATGGGGATGGCGTCCTCATATTGCAGGTCATGATCGAAGGAAGCGGGGGAGAGGTCCACATAGTCAAAGCCGAGATCATCCAAGATGTTGCGCACGACGGGATAGGAGAGGAGTGTGGGGTTCAGCTTCACATAGGTGGCCAGCTTCTTCTCGGTCAACATATACAGGCAGATCTTTTCGATCTCCTCCGGCGGGCAACCGTGCATGGTCGAGAGGGTGACAGAATTGCAGATCCTCGGCGAGATCCTCTCAGGCAGCGAGCGCAACGCCGGCAGTCGCTCTTCCAGGCCGGTGCCGTTTAGGAAGGAACCGTCTTGCAGCAATTCGGACAGTTCCGTAAGCGTGTCCCCAAAGAGGGGATGCTGGGAGGCGTCGATCAGCCCGTCGATGTAGGCGTTCATACGAGGCGACTGAATCCCTGCCAGGTTGTAACCGACGCTCATATTGAAGATGAAAGCGCGCTCTGCCCCTACCTGCAGTTCAAAGGTCTCTTCCAGCAGGTGCAGCAGCACCCAGGCCTTGATGTACTCGGCATAGGCTTTTTCGACGGTGAATTCGGAGGACCATTCCGTATTGAATCCCTCATCTTCGGCGTCGATGCAGGGCTTTTCGACAGGCGGCTCTTTCTCCTGGACCGTCTTCAACTCGATGAAGCGGCTGCCGGACAGGTACGATGCGGCGATATTCTGGGCCAATTGCGTGTGCGGCCCTGCCGCTGGTCCCAAAGGGGTCTCACAGGCTTCCCCGAAGAGGCGAAGCTGTTGATTCCTGCTTTTCCGGAAAAAGTGCGCCTCCGGCAGCGCGAAGACAGTACGATCGACTGCGTATTCCTGAAAGGCCCGGCAGATCAGTTCTGTTAACGGAATCGGTCGCATGATGTCGCCCAAGCGGATTTCCTCCTTCAAAAAGTACGTCAACAAAAAGTACGCCAACGTTGCAATCCATAACCAATGCAAAAATTATACCAAGATCAACCGCGTTGGCGACAGATGCTAAAGAAAATTCAAAAATTGTTTTTTTGGCTGCTGTTGGCGCGGTTTTTGCATGATTCATAAGGCAACACCGCGTGAGGAGGATGCAGCATATGAGTGGAAAAATCCTGTGGACCGGAAATACGATGCAAAAGCAGGGCTCGCCGGGCCTGTCCACCGCTTTTTTGGGAAAAAGGGAGATTGAAAAAGCGCGACGCTTTCACCAGAGTTTTCCCGAGTACAAGCCCACACCGCTGCAGCGTCTTACCGACTTGGCGGGACGCCTGGGTGTAGCGGGGATTTATGTGAAAGACGAATCCTACCGCTTCGGTCTGAACGCCTTCAAAGTGCTGGGCGGTTCTTACGCCATCGCCCGCCACCTGGCCCAGCGGCTGGGAAGGGATATCGATGGGCTTCCTTATCGGGCGCTCGTCTCCCATGAGGTGCGGGAGCAGTTGGGCCAGATCACCTTTGCCACGACGACAGACGGCAACCATGGCCGTGGTGTGGCCTGGACGGCGAAACGGCTCGGCCAGCAATCGGTCGTCTACATGCCGAAGGGCTCCTCGCTGACGCGACTGGAAAAAATCCGTGTCGAAGGCGCCAACGCCTGCATCACTGAGTACAACTACGACGACGCTGTCCGCATGACTGCGGAGCAGGCGCGGAAATACGGCTGGGTTGTCCTTCAAGACACAGCCTGGGAGGGCTATGAAGAAATCCCCACATGGATCATGCAGGGCTATGGGACGATGGCCATCGAAGCGCAGGAGCAGTTGCAGGCCCTCGGCGTGGAAAAGCCGACCCATATTTTCATCCAGGCTGGCGTCGGTTCCCTTGCCGGGGCGATTTCAGGGTTCTTTACCGACACCTTTGGCGACGGGCGGCCCAAACTGGCCGTTGTCGAGCCTGATCAGGCGGACTGCTTCTTCCGTTCCGCCCTGGCTGGCGACGGCAAGCCCCGGTCGGTCGGCGGCGATCTGGCCACCATCATGGCGGGTCTGGCCTGTGGGGAGCCCAACCGGATCGGGTGGGAGATCCTTCGCGATTACAGTGATATGTTCTTTTCCTGTCCTGACTGGGTAGCGGCGGTGGGGATGCGCGTGCTTGGCAACCCCCTCGGCGAGGATCGGCGCGTCATCTCCGGAGAATCGGGCGCCGTCACGCTGGGATTGCTTGATATGCTGCTGACCGATCCGAAATTAGAGGAAGCGCGGATCGCCCTTAACCTGACGGCAGACTCCCAGGTTCTGCTCTTTAGCACAGAAGGCAACACTGACCCGGACAAATATTTAAGCATCGTCTGGGATGGCGAGTGCCCCGGCGATGGCAAAGAATAAAGGAGCGATTCTAACGGTTTGTGGGAACCAGTGCAGGAAAAAAGGACCGTCAGGTCAAATAGATCGAGATAATTCATCGTGCTCGTGATTGCATGGTGCTGAAGCGAGCCGACTGGGGGTGGGGACGTGTACCGGCTGCGAGACATCGAAGAGACGGTGCAGCAGACGGCGGAGGCAATAGCGGAAGCGCTGATGATCGAGGTGGAGATCGCCGATCCTGCTTTAGTGCGCATCGCCGGGACAGGACGTTACCGCGACGGTGTCGGGCGCGTGCTGGAGGATGGATTTGTCTACCGCCATATCCTGCGGACTGGCGATGCCGTCATCATTGACCGGCCCGGCAACCATGAACTCTGCCGGCCCTGTGCTCGCCGCGGCAGTTGCTCCGAGACGGCGGAGGTGGCTGTGCCGATCAAGATCGGCGAAGAAACGATCGGCGTCATCGGGCTCATCGGATTTGATGGGCAGCAAGGAAAGCGGCTGTTGAGCCGCCAGGAATCGTTGCTCCGTTTCTTAGAAAAAATGGCCGACCTGATCGCTGGCAAAACAGCGGAAAATGTGCAAAACCGGCAGCGGGAATCCCTTGTCCACCGGTTGGAAACGGTGTTGAACCTGCTGCATGACGGCCTCCTTGTCGTCAGCGCCGACAAGGCGATCACCCATCACAACGAGGTGGCCGCTTCGATGACCGATTTGACCGCCGGCGCCGTGGTCATGCTGCCGCAGATCATGGATGAGAAGAAGCTCTGGAAAGCCATTGAAAAGGGAAGGGGCTTCTCCGGTCAGGTGAAGGGGCGGCGGGTGGCCGGTCACTGGTACTGTGACGCCATGCCGATCATCCGGGAAGACGTTTTGGATGGAGCCATCGTCATCTTAAAGGATGTGCAGGAGATCAAGCGCCTTGTCAATGACACGACGGTCAGTGACATCGCCACCGAGTTTTCCCAGATCATCGGCAACAGCATGAAGATCCGGGAACTCAAGGCCTTGGCCTGCAAGGTCGCTTCCGGCAATTCGACCCTGCTCATCCAGGGAGAGAGCGGAACCGGCAAGGAACTGCTGGCCCGGGCGATTCACCAATCGAGCGGGCGCAGTCAAAACGCCTTTATCGCCATCAACTGTGGCGCTATCCCAGAGACGCTGCTCGAAAGCGAACTCTTCGGGTATGAGGAGGGTTCTTTCACCGGGGCGAAACGAGGCGGCAAGCTCGGCAAGTTCGAGTTGGCCAACAATGGAACCCTTTTTCTCGACGAGATCGGCGACATGCCCCTTCACCTGCAGGTCAAGATCCTGCGCGTCCTCCAGGAGCGACGGGTCGAGCGGGTGGGCAGTTCTCGCTCGATTCCGGTCGATGTGCGGATCATCGCCGCCACCCACCGGAATCTCGAAAAGATGGTCGCCGCCGGCGAATTCCGAGAGGATCTCTACTACCGTTTGAATGTGATTCCCCTTACCATACCGCCCTTGCGGGAGCGGCGGGAGGACATCCCCCTGTTGATCGATCATTACCTGGAACACTACTGCAACCTGATCGGCAAACAGGTGAACCGCTTGGCTGCAGAAGCTGCGTCGCTGCTCAATCGCTACGCATGGCCCGGCAATGTGCGCGAACTGGCCAATGTGGTCGAGTACGCCGTCACCATGGCCACTGGCGGTTTTATCGGTTTGAAGGATCTGCCGAAGCGGATCAAGGCCGAGGAACCGGTGAAGCTTCAGGACGATCACCTCAACCTGAAGTCCCTTGAACGGGAAGCCATCACCAAGGCTTTGGAAGCGGCAGCGGCTGAAGGGTGCAAGGATGACGCTGCCAAACGACTGGGGATTAGCCGCGCCACCTTATACCGAAAAATCAAGGAGTACGGCATCGCCGAACGCAAGGTCTTTTCCTGACTTCTGAAGAAGAGACGGATGTCTCAACGTGAGAACCCTTTTTAGGGCGGCGACAGGTTTCCCTCTGCGAGCCGACGCCCAAAGCGACAAATCGTCATGGTGATTCAGCGCTAGGCAAAGCGTTTTTGCAAATAGAGACACAAAGGTGTCAAATTGAGATCTTCCTGTTCCCGCAGCCACAGTTATAGATCGCCGCAAAAAAGGAGGAGAGCGCCCATGAAAAGCGTAGGCCGGAGCATCCCCCGCGTCGACGCTGTCGCCAAGGTCAAAGGCGCCGCCAAATATGTGGACGACCACTTCGTTCCTGGCATGCTCCATGCCAAGGTCTTCCGCAGCGCCATCGCCAATGGCTGGGTCAAGCGCATCCATGTCGACAAGGCCAAGGCCTTGCCCGGCGTTGTCGCCGTCGTCACCTATGACGATGTGCCGGGCCACACCTTCCCGACAGCGGGACACCCTTATTCCAAGGATCCCTCTCACCAGGACGTGGCCGATCGCAACCTGTTGACACGGCGCGTGCGCCTCGTCGGCGATGAGATCGCCGCTGTGGTGGCCGTCGATGAACTGACGGCCCAAAAGGCGCTGTCCCTGATCGAGGTGGAATACGAGGCCTACGAGCCGCTGTTGACGGCGGAAGCGGCCTTGCAGCCGGGCGCGCCGGAGATCCACGCCGGAACCGGCAATGTGCTGGGCCGGGGTGGGTACGAACTGGGCGATCTGGCTCAGGCGCTGGCCGAATCGGATCGTGTCTTTTCCGATTCTTTTTCGACGCAGATGGTCGCCCACTGTGCCATGGAGAATTACAGCGCCTACGCCTATATGGAGGAAAACGGCCGCATCGTCGTTGTCTCCTCCACCCAGATCCCTCATATCTGCCGGCGAATCGTCGGTCAGGCCCTGGGCATCCCCTGGGGACGGGTGCGCGTCATCAAACCCTACATAGGCGGCGGTTTTGGCGGCAAACAGGACGCTGTGGTGGAACCGCTGGTTGCTTTTCTCACCTCTGTCGTCCACGGCCGTCCTGTCAAACTGGAGTTTAGCCGTGAAGAGAGTTTCATCGCCTCGCGGGTGCGCCATCCCATCCAATTCAAGATCAAGACGGGCGTCAGAAATGACGGCACCGTGCTGGCCCGTGAACTGGAGGTCCTCTCCATCAACGGCGCCTACGCCTCCCACGGTCAGTCCATCGCCAACAACGCGGGCGTGAAGTACCGCCAACTGTACATGCAACAGGCGATCAAATGCAAAACCATGTCGGTCTATACGAACATGCCCGCCGCCGGGGCCATGCGCGGTTACGGCATCCCGCAGGTCATGTTCGCCCTGGAGAGCCACATGGACGATGTAGCGCGGGAGCTGGCGATCGATCCTGTTGAATTCCGCCTGAAAAACATCGTCGTCGTCGGCTACCAAGATCCGATCACCGGCGTCAAGGTCCTAAGCAACAGCCTGGCTGAATGCCTGCAAAAGGGCCGGGAGATGATCCGTTGGGAGGAAAAAAAAGCCGATGCCACCCGGCGGGAGGGGACGAAGCGCCGCGGCTTGGGTGTCGCTTGCTTCACCTACGCGTCAGGCACCCACCCCGTCGGCCTGGAAGTGGCCGGCGCGCGGATCGTCATGAATGAAGACGGCTCGGTCCAACTCCAGGTAGGCGCCACCGAGATCGGCCAGGGCAGTGACACCGTCTTCACCCAGATGGTGGCCGAGACGATCGGCATTCCTGTATCGATGGTTCACATCCTCTCCGAACAGGATACGGACATTTCCCCGGTCGACCTGGGCTCCTACGCCTCCCGCCAGACCTATATCACCGGCATGGCCGTGCGCAAGGCCGCTGAGGAGATCAAGGCGAAGGTTCTCGATTACGCCTGGGGGATGACCGACATCCCGGCCAGCGCCATGGACATCGTCGACGGCTGGTTGGTTTACAGTCACAACGGGGAAAAAATTACACCGTTAAGCGAGGTTGCCCTGGACGCCCACACCGATGTGGTTCATTGCCAGCCCTTTACGGCCGATGTCTCCAACAACGCTCGTGTCAACGCTTTCGCCTACGGCTGCACCTTCGTGGAAGTGGAGGTGGATCTGTTGACCGGCAAGGTGGAGGTGTTGGAACTGCACAATGTCCACGACTCAGGCAAGATCATCAATCCTCAGTTGGCGGCCGGTCAGGTTCACGGCGGCGTCAGCATGGGCCTCGGTTACGCCCTCTATGAGCAGATGCTCTTTGACCCCAAGAGCGGCAAGCCGCTCATCGACAATCTCCTGGACTACAAACTGATGACGGCCCTGGACACGCCAGACATCGGCGCCCACTTTGTGGAACCCTATGAACCGACAGGACCCTATGGCAACAAGGCTCTCGGCGAACCGCCGGCCATCACGCCGGCGCCAGCCATCCGCAACGCCGTCCTCGACGCCACCGGTGTCGCCTTCAACGACTTGCCCCTCACACCCCAGCGCCTGATCGCCCGTTTTCAGGCGGAAGGCCTGATCGCCAAGGAGGGATGACCATGTTTGACATCGCCCGATATGACGAGGCCCGATCCGTCGAAGAGGCTGTGGCTTTGCTGGCAGCCAATCCCAAAGCCCGGTTGATCGCCGGCGGAACGGATGTATTGATCCACATTCGCGAAGGCAAGCAGCCAGAGGCGGAACTCGTCGGCATCCGCCACATCCCCGAACTGGCGCGCATCGAACGAGAGGCCGACGGCACGCTCTCCATCGGGGCGGCGGCCACTTTCAGCCGCATCGTCGCCGATCCCTTGATCAGCAGGCATGTGCCTGTCCTTGCCGACGCGGTGGAGACCGTCGGCGGCCCCCAGATCCGCCGTGTGGCCACCATTGGCGGCAACGTCTGCAACGGCGCCACATCGGCCGACAGCGCCTCGACCCTCTTTGCCCTCGATGCGGTGCTCCAGATTCAGGGGCCCGGAGGTGTGCGGCTGACGCCGATCCGGGATTTCTACGCCGGCCCTGGCAGGGTTCATCTCGGCCAGGCTGAGGTGTTGACGGCGATCCGTCTGGCGCCGGAAAGTTACGAAGGATACGGCGGACATTACATCAAATACGCCATGCGCAAAGCGATGGACATCGCCACCCTCGGCTGTTCTGTCAACTGCAAGGTCACCGGAGGCGACAGGCTGGCCGATGTGCGCCTGGCCTTCGGTGTCGCTGCGCCGACCCCTGTCCGCTGTCTCCAGGCGGAAGAGGCCGTCAAAGGCAAAGTGTTCAGCCCCGATGTGGTGGAGGCCTTCGGCCATGCCGCAGCGGCCGAGATCAACCCGCGCACATCCTGGCGGGCCTCCCGGGAATTCCGGCTCCATCTGGCCAAAGAACTGAGCAAAGAGGCGCTGGTCAAGGCCTACGCCAAGGCAGGGGGGATCATCCATGGCGCATAAACACATTCAATGCACCGTCAACGGGCAAAAACTCTCCCTTGAGGTGGCTGTCGGGGAATCCCTTCTCGATATGTTGCGCAACCGGCTGCACCTGACGGGCACGAAAAAAGGCTGCGGCGTCGGCGAATGCGGCGCTTGCACCGTCTTGCTCGACGGAGAGGCCATCGATTCCTGTCTCTTTCTCGCCGTCTGGGCGGACGGCAAGGACATCCGAACCATAGAGGGCGAGTCCAAGGAGGGCAAGCTGAGCAAGGTGCAGGAAGCCTTCGTAGAGGAAGGCGCCGTTCAATGCGGCTTTTGCACCCCTGGTTTTGTCATGTCTGTCACCGCCCTTGTCGAAAAGGGATGCCAGTGCGAGCGGGAAGGACTCAAAAAAGAACTATCGGGCCACATGTGCCGCTGCACCGGTTACCACAACATCGTCAACGCAGCCGAAAAGGCGATAGGGGAACCTTGAGGCGACTGTCTCAATACTGAGAAAAAAGTCGCACATTCCTGCGACATTGGTTTCATCGGCGGAAATCGCAGCACCATCGGACAGGGAGTGAACAAGGGCTAACCTGCGGAACCCTAGCTTGCCTCTCGTCCTTTGGCGACGATGGGGGAGCGGATTTGGTTCCCGGCATCATTTTTCTCGAACCCTCTGCTTTGGTTATACACATTGGCACGGAACTTGCATTAGTATTTCGACATTGAGCCAATGTTGTGCTACATCGAACAAGATCAAGAAGTGGGGTGGGAGAGGAGAAGCATCTCCAATGGGAGGCATGCCGGGAAGTCAAATCATGAGGAAGTAGGTGCGAACGTATGCAGCAAGGAAAGCCTGTTCACCCCGTCGACGAAAAGCTGCCCATGGGACAGTTGTTTACCTATGGATTGCAGCACGTATTGGCCATGTACGCCGGAGCGGTGGCCGTGCCGCTGATCTTAGCCAACGCGTTGGGCTTGTCCACGGAACAGTTGATCTTCCTGATCAATGCGGACCTCTTCACCTGCGGGATCGCCACGATCATCCAAACGGTCGGCTTTTGGAAAGTCGGCGTCCGGATTCCCATGATCCAGGGGGTTACCTTTGCCGCTGTGACGCCCATGATCATCATCGGCAAGTCACAGGGATTGACAGGCATCTACGGCGCCATCATCGTGGCGGGCCTGTTCACCTTCCTCTTGGCCCCTTACTTCAGTCGATTGCTTCGTTTTTTCCCGCCTGTCGTCACCGGCACGATCATCACGATCATCGGCATCACCCTGATGCCTGTCGCCGTTCGTTGGGCTGGCGGCGGAAACCCGGCGGCGCCCGACTTCGCCAACATGACCAATATCGGCCTCGCCTTGATCACACTGGTGATGGTTCTCTTCTTCTACCGCTACTTCAAGGGATTCCTGAGCAACATCGCCGTGTTGCTCGGGTTGATGGGCGGAACGGCCATCGCCATCCCCTTTGGCATCGTCAGTTTCGCCGAGGTGGGCAAGGCGGGATGGTTCAATATTACGACACCGTTCTGGTTCGGCTATCCCACCTTTGATGTCGCTTCGATTGCCGCCATGGTTCTGGTCATGCTGGTGGTCATGACGGAAACGACGGGCGACTGCATCGCCATCGGCGAGATCATCGACAAACCGGTCACCCAGGACGACCTCTCCCGCTGCCTGCGGGCCGATGGCTTATCGACGGTGCTCGGCGGCATTTTCAACAGCTTTCCCTACACCGCTTTTGCTCAGAACGTGGGCCTTGTCGGTTTGACCCGCGTGCGCAGCCGTTACGTCGTCACTGCGGCCGGCGTTATCCTCACCGTCCTGGGCTTGTTCCCCAAATTGGCCGCCATCATCGCCGCCATCCCCAGCCCTGTGTTGGGCGGCGCCGGGATCGCCATGTTTGGGATGGTCGCTGCCAGCGGCATCAAGACCTTGTCCAAGATCAACTTTGACGGCACCCACAACATCATGGTCGTCGCCGTCAGCATCGGCGTCGGCATGATTACACTGGCCGTTCCCAATTTCTTTGATCACTTCCCCAACTGGGCGCAGGTCATCCTGCACAGCGGCATCACCGCCGGCAGCCTGTCCGCCATAGCCCTCAACGCGCTGCTGAACGGAACCGGCGCCGCTTCCGAGGCGATGGAGGAGCCCAAAGCAGAGTTGGGGCTTCACGGTCATTGAGCAGCGTCGCAAATCGGCTCCATCTTGTCTGCCTCATGGACAGTGGATATATTTCATTCGGGTGATAAGGAGATGCAGGTTTTGAAGAACACCTATGCCGAGGTTCTGAAACTGGCCGAGAAGTACAAACCGGACATGTCCCGGTTCCTGCGCGATCTGATCGCCATCCCCAGCGAGAGCTGTGACGAGCAAAAGGTCGTGCTTCGCATCAAAGAGGAAATGGAGAAGGTCGGCTTTGACAAGGTCGAGATCGATCCCATGGGCAACATCCTGGGGTATATCGGCCAGGGCAAGCACCTGATCGCCATGGATGCCCATATCGATACCGTCGGCGTCGGAAACCCGGAAAACTGGCAGTACGATCCCTATATGGGCTATGAAGACGATGAGATCATCATCGGCCGGGGCGCCAGCGACCAGACGGGCGGCATGGTATCCATGGTCTACGCCGGCAAGATCATCAAAGACCTGGGCCTGGAGGATGACTACACCCTCGTCGTCGTCGGCTCTGTCCAGGAAGAAGACTGCGATGGCCTCTGCTGGCAGTACATCATCAACGAGGACAAGCTTCGTCCTGAGTTTGTCGTCATCACCGAACCGACCGACGGCAAGATCTACCGCGGACAGCGCGGCCGCATGGAGATCAAGGTGACCACCAAAGGCGTCAGCTGCCATGGTTCGGCGCCGGAACGGGGCGACAACGCCATCTACAAGATGGCTGATATCTTGAAAGAGTTGCGGGCCCTTCACGAAAACCTGCAGGATCACCCGTTCCTGGGCAAAGGCAGCCTCACCGTCTCTGAGATCTTTCACACCTCGCCGTCGCGCTGCGCCGTCGCCGATAGCTGTTGGATCTCCATCGACCGCCGCCTGACCGCAGGCGAAGATGGGGAACTGGCGCTGAACCAGATCCGCAACCTGCCTGCCGTCAAAGTTGCGGGAGCCCTTGTCGAGATGTACACCTATGAACGCCCGGCCTACACGGGCCTCCTATACCCCACAGAGGCCTATTTCCCGACTTGGCTGATCGAAGACGGCCATCCTGTCTGCTATACCCTGGAGGATGCCTACAAAGGGCTTTTCGAGACCGATCCCGTCGTGGACAAGTGGACCTTTTCCACCAACGGCGTCTCCATCATGGGGCGCTATGGCATCCCTTGCATCGGTTTTGGACCGGGCCATGAAGACCAGGCCCACGCCCCCAACGAACGGACCTGGAAGAAGGAACTGGTCATGGCCGCCGCTATGTACGCCGTCATTCCCTCCGTTTATGTATCCAAGTATGCGGCCCAGATGCCGGAGGACACGAAGAACCTGGTTGAGTAAGGACCAAGAGCCCAAAGCGGACGAACGTGCCTTCACAAAAAAAAACGAGGAGGATTCTCATGCAGACCATTTTCCGCGGACGCCACTTTATCGATCTCGAAGAGTTCACTAAAGAAGAAGTCGACACCATGCTGGAGGTCTCCTTTGACCTCAAGAAAAAATTCGCCATGGGCGTGCCCACGCCTTACCTGCTCCACCAGTCCATGTTCCTGATGTTCTTTGAGCAGTCCACCCGGACCCGCAACTCCATGGAAGCCGGTTTTGCTCAGTTGGGTGGCCATGCGGGCTTCCTCGACTCCAGCAGCATGCAGATCGCCCATGGCGAGAGCGCCAAGGACACGGCCATCATCCTGTCCCGTTTCGGCCACGCTATCGCCTGCCGCTACTGCAACTGGGGCTATGGCAACAAGTACCTGACCGAGATGGCCAAATGGTCCAGGGTGCCCATCATGAACCTCCAGTGCGACCTCTACCACCCCTTCCAGGCTTTGGCTGACTTGATGACGATGAAAGAAAAGATCGGCGACCTGAAGCGGATCAAGGTCTCCATCATCTGGGCCTACGCCGAGAGCCATAAAAAGCCCATCTCTGTTCCCGTCTCCCAACTCCTGCTCTTCCCTCGCTACGGCATGGACGTCTGCCTCGCCCACCCGAAAGGCTGGGAACTGCCCGACTGGGTCATTGAAAAAGCGAAGGCCAATGCGGCCAAGTTCGGCGGCACCGTGACGGTCACCAACAACGAAGCGGAAGCCTACGAAAACGCCCACATCGTCATCCCGAAAAACTGGGGATCCTGGGTCAATGACCAGACCGGCGCCTCCATCGCCGGCGCCACCAAGGTTGTCGACGACAAGCTGATGGCGCAGAAGTCCTGGAAATGCACCGAAGCGAAAATGGCCACCGCCGATAAGGATGTCATGTACATGCACGCCCTTCCGGCCGACCGCAACAATGAAGTGGAAGACTCCGTCATCGACGGGCCCCACTCCATCGTCTTCGATGAAGCCGAAAACCGCCTCCATACCGCCAAAGCGGTCATGACTTTGCTGATGGGTGGTCGTTAACATTGAAAGAACTGGTCGTCGTAGCGATCGGCGGCAACTCGCTCATCATCGATAACAGCAAGACAACCGTTGAGGACCAGTATGCCGCTGTCTGTGAGACGGCGAAACATATCGCCGGGATCATCGAACAGGGCTACGAGGTGATCATCACCCATGGCAATGGTCCGCAGGTCGGTTTCATTCTTCGCCGCTCGGAGATCGCCAGCGAGGTGGCCGGCATGCACCATGTGCCCCTGGTCAGTTGCGGCGCCGACACCCAGGGAGCCATCGGTTACCAGATCCAGCAGGCTATGGACAATGAGTTCAAAAAGCGCGGGATGACCAAAGAGGCCGTCACCGTCATCACTCAGGTAGCCGTATCTCCCGACGACCTGGCATTTCAAAGCCCATCAAAACCGATTGGTTCCTTCTATACGGAAGCGCAGGCAAAGAGCCTGCAACAGGCCCACCCGGACTGGGTGCTCGTCAACGACGCCGGGCGGGGCTATCGCCGGTTGGTGCCGTCGCCGCTGCCCCAGGAGATCATCGAAAAAGACGTGATCCGCCTGCTCGTCAACCAGGGCTACTGTGTCATCAGCGTCGGCGGCGGCGGCATTCCCGTTGTCACCCAGGAAGATGGCTCGCGCAGAGGGATCGACGCCGTCATCGACAAGGATTTCGCCTCCAGCCTGCTGGCGACCGATATCGGGGCCGATATCCTGATCATCTCGACCGGCGTCCCCCAGGTGTGCCTCCATTACGGCACGGCGGCGCAAAGGTCACTCGATACGGTGACACTGGCGGAACTGAAGCGGTATGTGGCGGAAAACCACTTCGCCCCCGGCAGCATGCTGCCGAAGGTGCAGGCGGTCATCACATTCTTGGAGAAGGGCGGCAAGAAGGCGATCATCACCAACCCTGAATCGCTGGAAGAGGCTGTCGCCGGAAGGACAGGAACCCATATCTATCCCTAATCGTCTTTCGAGAGGACATCACTTGAGATTGCGCGTCTCGCCGCCCCTCGCCTGCCGAGCCGAGTCAAGGCTTGGCGGCGGGGGAGGCGGAGTCGCGCAATCTCATCGATTTCATCGGGGGAGGTGACCGCCTTGGCGTACCTGTTGCGCGGCGGCACGATCGTGACCGCGACAGAGAGCCGCCGAGCCGACCTGCGAATCGAAGGGGAAGGGATCGCGGCGATCGGCGAAAACCTGGTCAGTCAGCAGGGCGATGAAGTTTTCGATGTGACCGGCGCCTTGATCTTGCCGGGCGGCGTCGACGCCCACACCCATTTTGACCTTCCTGTCGGTGATTTTGCCACCGCCGATGACTTTGCCAGCGGCAGCCGGGCCGCTCTGCTCGGCGGGACGACAACGGTCATTGATTTTGCCACCCAATTTCGCGGTGAAACCCTGATGGTGGCTCTGGAGAACTGGCATAACCGGGCGCGGGACAAGAGCTTCTGCGACTACGGCTTTCACATGGCCATCACCGACTGGCGGGAGGAAAGCGCCGGCGAAATGGCGCTGCTCGCCCGTGATAAAGGTGTTACTTCCTTTAAAATGTATATGGCCTACAAACATGTCCTGCAGGTCGATGACGGCATCCTCTTCCAAGCGTTGCGCCAGGCGCGGGCGATCGGCGCCCTTGTGGGGTTGCACTGTGAAAACGGCGATGTCATCGACGTGCTGATCAACGAGTTTCGCCGCCAGGGAAAGAAAGCCCCATTTTTCCATCCCGAGAGCCGTCCGCCGGCCGTCGAGGCGGAAGCGGTGAATCGAGCCATCGCCCTGGCCCGATTTGCCGGAGCGCCCTTATACATCGTCCACCTATCGACTCGGGAGGCCTTGGAAGCGGCAGAGGGGGCCCGACGGCAGGGAGCGCCCATCTATGTGGAGACTTGCCCCCAGTACCTGCTGCTTGATGACAGCCGCTACACCGGCATCGACGATTTTGAGGGCGCCAAGTATGTCATCTCGCCGCCGCTTCGGCCGAAAGAGCATAAGGAAGCCCTCTGGTCTGGCCTGTCCCGGGGTGTCATCGACACGGTGGCCACCGATCACTGCTCCTTTTTTTATCAGGGACATAAGGATAAAGGGCGCGACGACTTCAGCCGGATCCCCAACGGCATGCCCGGCGTGGAGCATCGCCTGGGTCTGCTCTATACCTACGGTGTCGCCGCCAGGCGCATCAGCCTCACCCAATTCGTTTCTCTCACCGCCACCCGACCGGCCCAATTGTTCGGAATATTCCCCCGCAAGGGAACCATCGCCACCGGCTCTGACGCCGACATCGTCGTCTGGGACCCGTCCATTTCGACTGAAATCACCGATGCAAACCACCACTACCGGCTCGACTACAACCCCTATGCGGGATTCCGGCAAAGGGGCCGCCCTGCCCATGTGTTTTTGCGCGGCCGTCCCGTCGTCCGTGACGGTGAACTGATCGACGCCACACCCGGAGGCCAATATCTCTTCCGTGAATCCTCGCGAATCCTGTAGAGAGAAGGGGATACGCCATGCACAAACTAAAGGTTAACGGCGTGATCCATCATGTCGACAGCGGCGAAGGGAATCTCCTGGATTTTCTGCGCGATGAACTCCGGCTCACCTCCATGAAAAACGGCTGCGGCGAAGGCGCCTGTGGCGCCTGTATGGTCCTCATTGACGGCAAAGCCATGCGCGCCTGTCTCTTCACAGTCGCCAAGGGGGAAGGCAAAGCCATCGTCACCGTGGAAGGGCTTTCCTACCGGGAAAAAGAAACCTACGCCTGGGCCTTCGCAGAAGCGGGCGCCGTCCAGTGCGGTTTTTGCATCCCTGGCATGGTGATCAGCGCCAAAGCGCTGCTCGATAAAACCCTTCACCCGACAAAAAGAGAGATCAAAGAAGCCATCCGCGGCAACATCTGCCGCTGCACCGGCTATGTAAAGATTGAAAAAGCGATCGCCCTGGCGGCTACGGTGCTGCGCGGCGATTTGAATATACCTCGGACAGACAACCGGTTCGGTGTCGGCATCAGCGTTCCCCGCGTCGACGCCCGGGAAAAAACGCTGGGAACGGGCGAGTATGTCGATGATCTGCAGGTGGAGGGGATGCTTTACGGGGCTGTGCTGCGCCCGAAGGCCGCCCGCCTGCGGATCATAGGGATCGACACCACTGCGGCGAAAGCGCTGCCAGGGGTGGAGGCGGTGCTGACGGCCAAGGATATCCCCGGTCAGCGCCACTGGGGCTTTATCGCCAAAGACTGGCCGGCGCTGGTCGCCGAAGGCGAGGAGACGCGCTACATCGGCGACGCCCTGGCGATTGTGGCCGCCCGCACCCGCCAGATCGCCCGGGAAGCGGTCAAGGCGATTCAAGTAAAATATGAAGAACTAGAGCCCATCGTCACGCCGGCGGCGGCGCTGGCCGTGGGCGCGGCGGCGATTCACCCGGAGGGCAACCTCCTCTCAAAAACCCATGTCCGGCGCGGCAATCCCGAGGCGGCCTTGGCCCGCTCCGCCCATGTGGTCACCCATCGCTACACCACGCCGGCGACAGAGCATGCCTTTCTGGAGCCGGAAAGCGCCTTGGCGGTGCCGGGCGTCGACGGAGAGTTGACCCTATACGTGGGCACCCAGAGCGTCTACAAGGATCAGCAGGGGATCATGGCGATCCTGGGCCTGCCGGCAGAGAAGGTGCGCGTGATCGGCAAGCTGATCGGCGGCGGCTTCGGCGGCAAAGAGGATCTGTCGGTCCAGCACCATGCCGCCCTGTTGGCCCAGGCGACGAAAAAACCGGTCAAGCTCACCCTGACCCGCCAGGAGAGCATCCATGTCCACCCCAAGCGACATGCCATGGAACTGGAACTCACCACCGGCTGTGACGCCGAAGGCCGGCTGACAGCGGTCGTCGCCCGCATCGTCGCCGACACGGGCGCCTATGCGTCGCTCGGTCCGGCCGTCTTGGAACGGGCCTGCACCCATGTGGCCGGTCCCTACCATGTTCCCAACGCCGAGATCACCGGACTTTGCGTCTATACGAACAACCCGCCGGCTGGCGCCTTCCGGGGCTTTGGCGTCCCCCAGGCGGCCTTCGCCTGTGAAGGCAATATGGATCTTTTGGCGGAAAAAGTGGGGATCTCGCCATGGGAATTCCGCTTTCGCAACGCCCTGGCGCCGGGGATGGTGAATGCCACCGGACAGATCGCCGATGAGGGCACAGCGATCAGGGAGAGCCTGCTGGCTGTCCGGGAGGCCTATGAGAGCCATCCTTTCGCCGGTGTCGCCTGCGCCATGAAAAACACGGGCATCGGTGTCGGCCTGCCCGATATCGGCCGAGTGAAGCTGCGCGTATCAAGCGGAGTCGTGCAGATTCTGACGAGCGCCGCCTGCATCGGCCAGGGCATGGCCACCATCGTCACCCAGATCGTCGCCGAGGTGACGGGCCTGCCGTCAGAGAATCTCCAGGTAGCCCTGCCGGAAACGGGGGTCACCCCTGACGCGGGGACGACGACGGCCTCCCGGCAGACCATGTTTACCGGCGAGGCTGCTCGCCAGGCCGCACTGGGCCTCCTAGAGGCGCTCAATGACACAGAGGGCGATCTGGAGCGGTTGGAGGGCCGGGAATTCTCCGGCGAATACCAGGGCATCACCGATCCGTTGAATTCACCGAAGGCGAACCCGGTCAACCATGTGGCCTACAGCTACGCCACCCAGGTCGTCTTGCTGGACGAACAGGGGCGACTGTCCAAGGTGATCGCCGCCCACGATGTGGGCCGGGCCATCAACCCCAGGGCGATTGAGGGTCAGATCGAGGGCGCTGTCGCCATGGGACTCGGGTACGCATTACGGGAAAAGTTTCCCCTCAAAGGCGGTGTTCCGCAGGTGAAGTTCGGCACATTAGGGTTGTTCCGTTCCACCGAGATGCCGGACATCGATACGATCCTGGTGGAGAAAAACCCGTCACCGCTGGCTTTTGGGGCAAAAGGGGTGGGGGAGATCGCCACCATTCCCGTGGCGCCTGCCGTCGCCTCGGCCTATTACCGGTTTGATCGGCAGAAGCGATTCGATCTGCCGCTGAAGGGAACGCCCTATGACAAGGGGTAGCGAGAAAAAGGACCTTCGTAACCAGGGGATTCATTAGCGCGCTTTCCCAGGGAGGGCGCTCCCACTATACTCAAGAATCGTGGTGGTCCAGGGTTGAAGCAACGAAAAGTGCCTGTGGAAGAAGCGCTCGGCATGATCCTACCCCATGACATGACCAAGATCGTCCCGAACCAATTCAAAGGGCCGGCCTTTCGCAAAGGACATGTCGTCAGAGCGGAAGATATCCCCGAACTGCAAAAGATGGGCAAAGCCCATCTCTTTGCCCTTGAACTGGAACCGGGTGAAATCCATGAAGATGACGCCGGCCTACGGATCGCCCAGGCGGCGGCAGGAAGAAACGTCCATACGAGTGTGCCGAAAGAGAGCCGTGTCAATCTGATCAGCGCCTCCAGGGGGCTCTTGCAGGTGAACGTGGCGGCCTTGCTGGCCCTTAACGAACTGGACGATGTTGTCTTTTCTTGCCTGAGCAACCGCACCCCTGTCGAAGCGGGCGAACTCCTGGCAGGAACCAAGGTGATCCCCCTTGTCGTACCGGAAGAGACGGTTCGCGATGCCGAATCCATCTGCGCCGGCCTGGGGAAAATCGTCGAAGTGATCCCCTACCAGGGGCTGAAGGCGGGAATCGTCGTGACCGGCGGCGAAGTGTATCATCAGCAGATCGCCGATGCCTTTGGACCGGTGCTGCGAGAAAAGCTGGAATCTTACGGCGCGTCGGTGCTTCCCCTGGTCTATGCCCCCGATGACGCCGAGGTGATCGCACAAAAAATCGACGATCTCGCCGGACAAGGAGCCGAACTGATCCTGGTCAGCGGCGGCATGTCTGTCGATCCCGACGATGTGACACCCCAGGGGATTCGCCGAAGCGGCGCCCAAATTGAAAAGTATGGCGCGCCCGTTCTGCCCGGCGCCATGTTCCTGCTCGCCTACAAGGGCGATATACCCATCATCGGCATGCCGGCCTGCGGCATGTTTTTCCGGATCACTGTGCTGGATCTGATCCTGCCGCGCCTGTTTACCGGCGAGCGCCTTGGCCGCGCCGATATGGTCGCCCTCGCCCATGGGGGGCTTTGCCGCAATTGCCCCCAATGCCGCTACCCGCGGTGCAGCTTTGGACAAGGCGGGATCCAACGGTGACGGCGAGGGAAGTGCTGAAAAAAACACCGATAAGGTTGAGGGATAACATTGGTTTATGTCGAAGTGGTGCAGTCTCTTGAACAGGAAGAGCCCTGTGTTGTGATCACGCTGCTGAAAGAAAAGGGGAACAGGCTTCCCGCTGTGGTGGGAAAGCTGTTTTGGTCCCCTACCGGAAAAATGGAGGCAGACACTGGGGAAAGGGAAAGGGAAAGGGGCTCATGGGATAGCGCTTCCGGTGAAGCGCCTTTTCCAGGACCTATCTCTTCCGAAGCGGATGCCCTGGCTGAGGCATCGATCCATTCCGGTAAGATAGAAACCAAACAGGTCATTTTGGAAGGGGAGAGGGCGCAACTGCTTGCCGAACCCTTCTTTCCCCCCGATGAGCTGGTCATCCTCGGCGGCGGTCATGTCTCTCAGGCCCTTGTCCCCATGGCGGTCATGCTCGGGTACCGTGTCACCGTTGTGGACGACCGGCCTGCTTTTGCTGCGCCGGAACGCTTTCCCGGCGCGACGAGGGTGATCTGTGACGATTTTGCGCGGGCCATCACAGGATTGACATGGCATCCCCGCTGTGCTGCGACCATTATCACCCGGGGCCATCGCCATGATCTCTGTTGTCTGGAGGCGTTGGTTGAGAAGCGGTTGGGCTATCTGGGCATGATCGGCAGCCGCCGCCGTGTACACCTGATCCGGGATCACCTGCGGGCGCTCGACATATCCCAGGAGCGGATCGATCAGGTTCACATGCCCATCGGGTTGGCGATCGGCGCGCAAACGCCGGAGGAGATCGCCGTCAGCATCGCCGCTGAATTGATCCAGTCTCGAAGAGGCGGGGGAGGCGGCGCGGGGATCCCTCAGCAGGAGATGGAACTGTTGCGAAGATTGGCGGCCAGCGCCGTACGGGGAATTCCGGCTGTCGTCGCTACGGTTATTGCGACGCGAGGCTCGACGCCGCGCAAGGCAGGCGCCAAACTCCTCGTCTTTCGCGACGGACAGATGTGTGGAACCATCGGCGGAGGCTGTATCGAAGCAGAGGCCCGCCGAGAGGCTCTCCAACTGTTTGACGGGGGCCGGAAGTACGGTCTCTTTCGATTTTCTTTAGACGACGATCAGGCTGCGGAAGAGGGAATGGCCTGCGGTGGAACCATGGAGGTTCTGCTGGAACGGGTAGCAGCCGATTGATCGGCCGTCATCGCTGAAAACAGGCAGGGGGAAGCGGACGAATGCGAACAGAGCTGGTGTTGATCAAAGGGGCAGGCGATCTGGCGAGCGGTGTGGCCCACCGCCTTGTTCAATGCGGTTTCATCCCCGTCATGACCGAATTGGCCGAGCCCCTCGTCGTCCGGCGAACAGTGTCTTTTGCGGAAGCGGTTTATTCGGGGGAGACAACGGTCGAAGGTGTCCGCGCCGTACTTACCGAACAGGTGGACGAGGCGCTGAAATGGCGCGAGCGAGGCGTGATTCCGGTGCTCATCGACCCCGATGATCAGGCTGCGAAAATTCTCAAACCTACCTATTATATCGAAGCGACGCTTCGGAAACAAAACAATGGCTTGGCCAGGGACAGAGCGCCTTTTGTGATCGCCCTGGGTCCGGGCTTTTGCGCCGGAAGGGACGTTCACGCAGTGATCGAAACCAAGCGGGGCCACGACCTCGGCCGGGTGATCTACGAAGGCGTTGCCATCGCAGACACAGGCATCCCGGGCGAGGTGGGCGGTTACCGCCAGGAGCGTCTGCTGCGAGCGCCAACAGCGGGACGCTTTTCCGCCGGCTGTGCCATCGGCGACCAGGTCGCCCCAGGGGAAACCGTTGGAACGGTCGACGGTCAGCCGGTTCGAGCGCAGATCGCCGGCATCGTTCGCGGCCTGGTCAAGGATGGCATCACCGTGACGGCGGGACTGAAGATCGGCGATGTTGATCCCCGGTTGGAGCGATCCTACTGCGCTAGCATCAGCGACAAAGCGCGAGCGATCGGCGGGGGCGTCTTGGAGGCCATGCTTCACTTGGCGCTGCGCCGCCCATAAAGGCCGATAATTTCCAAAAATATTAGGTTCAGGTATCTTGAAGAGCGGAAAATGACATTGAATAAATACCCCTAATGCATTAAAATAACATTAAGAATTAATGCAAATAGGGGGCGATCGATTTGGCCGGTTTACTTCACCTACCTGTAAAGCGGAGATCCGTTACCCCAGCGGGAACCATAAGGCTGCTTTTTTACGGAAACAGCGCTGCATCGACACTAGTGGCCGGCGTGCAAACGAATCGTTTCTTCTCCGCCATAGCCAGCGGCAAAGATATTCACGACAGAAACCTCCCGGGAACCTCCTACTGCATGGTCAAAAAATATGATCGAAGCGGGGGGGCATCCTAATCTCGGGAGGTGATGGCTTTCTTTGAACGATGGCTGGACCCGACGCTGCAGCGTGTGATGGAAGGACCGGGTCCGAAAGACTTCACCGATCATTCCGAGGAATCATCGCTGGAGATCTTTCGTTTCCTGGACTGCGTCTGCGATACCTTTACCGGGTTCGACGTTCCCAGCGATGTCCAAGGCCTAGTGGAGGACGATTTGAGGGATACCGATGGCCAGCGTTCAGACCGTGACGGACTTGTAGAAAAGCCAGGCAACACCTGATCCATGGGGCGATCCAACCGTCCAGATGGATCGCCCTGTTTTGTTTTTCCATCCCCACAGATTCGGCTTTTTCGGAATCTTCCGCAACCTATTTTCTACATTGATGTTCCTGTGAATGCAAACCTTCAACAAGCGAGATGCAGTGGTATCGCTTTGGCGTGACCCCTGTTCATCTTCATCTACTCAATCAGCCCTCATCCTATGAAACGAAAGAGACAATGGCATGTGGCTTTACATTTTCCTGTAAAGAGAAATTCTAATGTATTTATAACAAAAAATCATCTGTTGCGTGGAAAAATAATCCGTTATGATTAAGGCAGGGAGTTGAGTTACTGGCGACAGCACGAGCAATTTGGAGGGGAAAGATGGTAACATTTCGCGAACTGGCTGAAGAAGGTGAATTTCTCAAACAGAGCATCATGGCGCCTCTGCCGGAAAAAGTAGTCAGTCAGATCCTGCCGGTAGAGATCTGGGCGAGGAAATGCATAAAAACGCTTAGACAGCGAGTGCCCCAATCGACAACAATTCACTATTTCACCAGCTTGGCGGCTACCCGTGAACCGAACATGCTCACTTTTGACAAGATGCTGTTCCTCATCGAGGGATTGGCGCTGACAGAGGATTTAGTGAGTCTCTTTGGTGAAACTCCGGATCCCTTGCTTCACGATGTCCCTGCCCTTGCAGAAGCCGATGTCCCGGTCAAGCTGACCCTTTGCCAGAATTCTTGAATCGATTGGCGAAAGCCGTTAACCCCGCGCCACCGACAAGCCGGCGCGGGGTTTTTTACTGTCCTTAGCCGCCGAGATCGGCTTGTCGAATCACCCGCGATGATGTATCGTGTAATTACATGAAATGTTGAGGTGTTTTGCATGAGAAAACCGGTGCTGAGCGACTATGGTTTGACAAAGGATGAGATTCCCGAGATTGAAAAGAAGCACAAAAATCGAAAGTGGATGGAGGCGGCGGTCACATTCGTTCCCTTGGGTTTGATCTACGCCGTTTTTAGCAGCGGCGTCATCCCGAATGAATGGTTGTTGATGGTCGTCCCCTTGGGCTTTGCGGCGGGCGCTGGCATCGCCATCGGCGGAAAGTACTTTTTCAACAAGTGGTATATGCAAACATACAACCCGAAGATCGAGGCCTTTGCTCGCTACAAAGTCGACACCAACGCCTATCAGTCCAAAGGAGAGTAACGTTCATCATCTCCCGGGAGTCGGCGATGCAAAGGGGCGCGAAAGAGCGGCGCGGGAGACGTGAATAAAAGTGCCCCCTGTGGCGGCAACCTAACGTGGAATCAAGCGAAAAGGATAGATGGGTCTATCGCGCGATTTCAAGATTCCCGGGCTTGACGAGCAAAAATGTACAATGCGACTGCTCCCCCCGGACTGTATTATCCTGTCGAGAGTGTCGGTGCCGCTCAGCAGGCGAGGTAGGCTGAGGATAACCGGACGATTGACGGGAGGGACGGGGGGATTTTTGTGTCTATCAATGCATAGTTTATCTCCGACAATCGTTCCTCAATGGTTTTTCGAATTTTCGTTTGTGCAAAGCCGTCATAAGCATTATGATAAACAGAGAGTGTATTCACAGACGCAGGAGGGAACGGCAATGGATGTCTGTCAATCAGGAAAAGGAAATGCAAAAGGAAGAAGCTCTTGCTCTCCTTGGTCGGTTGACGGATACCAGGGACTGCCGGTTCTCGTGGTGGAAGACAACCCGATTAACCTCAAAATGATCCGCACCCAACTGAAACAATTGGGGATTGAAACGGTACATACGGCGGTCAACGGTGATGAGGCGGTTCAGTTGGCCCGTCAAAACGCTTATGGATTGATTCTCATGGACTGCCAGATGCCGGTGATGGACGGTTACAACGCAACGGCCTTGATCCGGGACTTTGAAGGCCAAGCCGCCCATACCCCGATTGTGGCGGTTACGGCCCATGCCCTCCCGGGGGATCGGGAAAAATGCATCCAGGCGGGGATGGACGATTATATCAGCAAACCGGTACGCTTACAGCAGTTGTTGGAAGCGCTGCAGAGTTGGCTGCCGGCTTCGGAGACGACTCGCGTCGCTGCAAAGGAACGGGACGCGCAAGCGAGGGAAGAGGGGAAGGCAGTGCCTGCTAGTATGCCCAAGGCTGACGTATCATCAACAATTCTCAGCGGAGAAAAGGCGTCGGCCCTCTCGCCCGTCGATTTCAACGTGATCCAAGGACTTCTCGGCGCAACCATGGAGGAGTTGCCGCTCTTTTCCCACCTTTTTGTCCTTTTCTTTGCAGAATCCCGCGATAAGATGGAGAGAATTCGCTTGGCCTTGGAAGCGAAAGACGCCGGGCAGGTCTGCGCCTTGGCCCATGCGTTAAAATCAGCCAGCGGCAATGTGGGCGCCCTCGGGTTGTCCCAATTGTTTCGGGAGATAGAGATGCAGTCCCGCTGTGGCGCCATTGATGGCGTGCCGCTCATGTACGAGCGGGCGGAAAAAGAGTACGAACGGGTGAAAGCGGCTCTTGCCCAGTACTGTGACCGTTGCGGTTCTCTCCGATGAGATGAAGCGCGGAGCCAGCATAAGGTGACTGTTTTGCCGCATCCAGTTGCGGCTTTTTTTGTACCCCCATTGATTGATTTCTGGCGAAAGATATTGCATAGATGAGCTTGTGATAGCAAATAAGAGGGGAAAAAGAAGGGAATCGAAAAATGACGAAGAATGTATAAACTTGACGATTTTTAAGAATTAATTGTCAATTGGAGTATCCCGTTTCGTACCAACTGTAGGTGTTTTATCGCATTGCTAGTGAACGTGATTACACTTTCAAATACCCGCCATTGGAGGGACTCCATGGAAAGACATTCCGAATACCGGTTGAGTGAGATCATCAATGTGGCCAAACTTCAAGAGATTCAGGACAAGTTTACGGAAGCGACAGGAATCGCCGCGATCATTGTCGACGGTGAGGGGCGGCCGGTGACCAATCCCAGCAACTTTACGAAATTTTGCATGATGGTCCGATCCACGCCGGAAGGCCTGGAACGGTGCATGTGTTCCGATTCCCGTGGAGGCAGGGTGGCCGTGCGGGGGCAAAGCGCCAACGTCTACCGCTGTCACGGCGGCCTGACCGATCTGGCGGCGCCGATCATAGTCAACGACCAGTACATGGGCGCTTTTCTGGCTGGCCAGGTTCGATTGAGCGAACGTGACTATGATGTGACCGCTGATGTGCAGCATCGTATCGCCGATCTGGGCTATGATCCTGCAACGGTGTCAGCGCTGTTGGCCGAGGTGGAGGAAATACCGGAGAACAGGGTGAAGGCGTCCGCCGACTTGCTCTACATCATGACAAACTACATCGTCGAAATGGGCATCGCCAATATCGCCCAGCGGCGTCTGTTAATGGAGATGAGGGAGAAGGCCGATCTGGAGAAGATGCTTCGCGAAGCGGAGATCAAAGCGTTGCAATCCCAGATCAACCCCCATTTTTTATTCAATACCCTAAACACCATTGCCCGGCTTGCCCTGCTGGAAGGGGCCTCTCAGACAGAGGAGGTTGTCTATGCCCTTTCCGATCTCCTGCGGCACAATCTCCGCCACGACCGTCCCATGAGCGTGCTGCGCGAAGAGATCGATTACATCCAGAGCTACCTCTCCATCCAGGCGGCCCGCTTTGGCGACCGGATCCGATCGACCGTTGACATCCCGGAAGATTTGCTCGATCTGCAAATCCCCACGATGACGCTGCAGCCGCTGGTAGAGAACGCCATCATCCACGGTTTGGAGCAAAAGACTGGTGGCGGCAAGATCGACATCGCCGCCGTCCGGGAACAGGGCCGTGTGACGGTCCGCATCATAGATACGGGCGTCGGCGTCACACCGGAAAAGATCGATGAGATCTTTCGCGGCGAGCGGTACACCCCCAGAGGCCATACGACAGGGTTAGGGATATTGAATGTCCATTTACGGCTTCAGCATTACTTTGGTCGCGAGTGCGGCCTGAACATCACAAGCGCCCCCGGCAAGGGAACGACAGTGGCGATCCGTCTTCCCTCCCCGGCCAATGAACCCGGGTATTGATGCCAGGAAGGAGAGGGAGCCATGTGCACCTTGTTGGTTGTCGACGATGAATCCTTGGAACGGCAAGCCATTCGCCAGATCATCAAGCGGGAAGATCTTGCGATGGAAGTGGTGGGCGAGGCTGCGTCGGGTGATGACGCCGTCGCCTTGGCCGAAACGGTGCGGCCCGATGTGGTGCTGCTCGATATCCGCATGCCCGGCCTCAACGGCATCGAGGTGATGAAGCGCCTGCGCGGTTTTTTGCCGGACTGCCGGATCATCATCCTCACGGCCTTTGACGAATTCCAATACGCCAGGGAAGCGGTCCAGTGGGGCGCGTTCAACTACCTGCTCAAACCGGTCCGGCCGGCCGAACTGGTGCGGGTCTTGGCTACAGCCGCCGACCAGGTGAGGGAAGAAGGGGAAAAACGCGCTGAGGCAGAGCGGTTGCGCCATCAGGCCAAGCTGCAGGCGCAAAACGCCGCGCCGTTGTTGCGGTTGAATCTTTTCGCCGAATCGGTGCATATCACTCCCTCCGGTGTCCTTGTTTCCATGGAGCGGTCACTCCTGGAAAAAATCCGCTGTGGCGAGCGACGCGAAGCCCAGGCGGGATTACAGGCCCTTCTCGACGAAGCCCTGCAGCGCTGGGACAGCTTGGAAACGGTCAAAACCTACCTCGTTGAACTGCTGATCCTCCTGTCCCGTTCCGCCATGGAAGGGGGCGCCCAACTGAACCGTCTTTCACTGTCGGATCGAGAGCGGATTGAGGGCTTGCTGGCCTGTCGCACGAAAGAGGACTGTCGCGCCTGGACCGAACGAACCCTGGAGAGCCTCTTTGACAGCATGGTCGACAACCGTTCCAGCGCCAACCGCCGCCTGATCAACCGCGCCTGCGAGTACATCACCGCCAACTGCCAGCGCAACCTCTCGTTGGAAGAGGTGGCCCGCTCGGCTCACCTCAGCCCCTACTACTTCAGCCGCATCTTCAAGACGGAAAAAGGGTGCAACTTCGTCGACTTTTTGACGAACGCCAGAATGGAGCGAGCCAAAAAGCTGCTGACCGACACGGACAACAACCTGATCCAGATCGCGGGACAGGTGGGGTACCAGGACTCGAGCTACTTCTGTCGCGTCTTTCGCAAGGAGACGGGCATGACGCCGAACCGCTACCGCAAGGAGATGCGGCGGGGGAACTTTACTCAAGCGATCTCGAAATAGGAGCAGAGTTCAGACAAGCAACCGTTGCCAAGGCGACGGCGCAGTGTTTATAATCAGAAGAGGATGATGTGTCAAAGGATGGGCGCATATCCTCTTTTTTCTTTTTTTAATGGATACAAGCAGGACTCCCGCCCTACGGCCTGGAGCGCTATATAAAGAAAGCATACGTCTACTGGCTTGGTGGGCGATTTCATCCTAAATGCCTGAATCAATTGCATGAGTACATACAGAATAATATCAGTACGGAAGACAAGGTTGAACTCTGGTCCATCTGGTTTGGAGATAACGGTGAAACAAAACTATCCCAAACAATCGCCTTGCCGGATCTGACAGTAACGGATCTTGAATTGCTTCGAAGTCACTGGCACTGTTGCATCATGATAGAAAGAGGCGCCTAGAGAGGCGTGCGCGTATTACCATTGTTGATACGTGTGCGCCTCTCTCTATTTAAATTTGGAATGTAGGTCTTGAGTTCATCATTGGTTTTTTGGTTGCCCTCTTCCATTGCACAGCGCAAAAGAACCCCATTTTATCAGAAAAGTTCTATGACTTGTCCGAAAAGTCCAATGATTCGTTATATCCGTCAATTTCATGCGCTTGCGGGAACAAGAATGTCCACTAGGAGCGCAAGAACCCTCATAGGAAAAGAAGGCCATTACGCCAATATATTTAGCGTGGATTGAAACTGCGGGCACAAGTGCGATGAGTGGCGGTTTCAAGCCTCAGGTGATACAAAGCCACAGGTGACTTGTAACATTCGCGATTCAAGGACACAAACCATGAACCCCGTGACCGAAAGCAGAAGGCGGTGCTGAATTTGGAGAAGATTCAGGAAAAACCGAGGATGATTCAGGAGTACGTCCCCGGCAAACAGGTGACCCTGGCCCACCTGATCGCGAACCCCAAAAAAGACCTCTGCGAGCGCCTGGGCTTGGAGACCTGTTCAGCCATTGGCATCCTGACGATCACCCCGAGCGAAGCCGCCATCATTGCCGCCGATGTGGCCACCAAGACGGCCGCTGTGGAAATCGGATTTCTCGACCGGTTTACCGGCTCTCTGGTCATCAGCGGAAACGTCTCGGCCGTGGAAGCCGCCCTCCAGCAGGTGACGACCATGCTCTGCAATCAATTGGCCTTTTCTGCCGCCGACCTGACCCGCTCCTGATGGGCGCGGCCATGAAGCGCGTCATGCTCATCGGCACCGTAGGCGCCGGGAAAACAACCCTGATCCAAGCCTTGCAGCGGCTTGCCGATGGAGTCGGCGAGGGACGCACCGAGGAACTCAGCCAGGAACCCGTCGAGAAACCCACCGAGAAACCCACCGAGAAACTTGCCGAAGAACGCTCCGCCGGAAAAGCCGCCAAGACCCAGATGATCCTCTACCACGATAGCATGATCGACACGCCGGGCGAGTACATCCAGTCTCCCCGATTTTACGCGGCGCTCCAGGTGACCGCCGCCGATGCGGCCATGATTCTCCTCGTCCATGATGGCACGAAACGCAGCGTATCCATTCCCCCCGGCTTCGCCGGCATGTTCGCCTGTCCTGTCATCGGTGTGGTCACCAAGATCGACCGACCGGAGGCAGACCAGCAGACAGCGGCGGCCCGCCTGAAACAGGCTGGAATCAAAGAGTCGATGTTCTTTGTTTCCGCCCGCACCGGCGAAGGCCTGGCGGAATTGCATACATTCCTCGCCGAAAGGGGGTGCAACCATGGGTGAAGCATTGGGTTTGGTCGAAACAAAAGGCCTCGTCGGCGCGATTGAAGCGGCTGACGCGATGGTCAAAGCGGCCAACGTCATTCTCGTTGGTTACGAAAAGATCGGCTCCGGTCTCGTTACGGTAATGGTCCGCGGCGATGTGGGCGCCATCAAGGCCGCCACCGACGCGGGCGCTTGCGCGGCCGCCAAGGTCGGCGAAGTCCTGTCGGTCCACGTCATTCCGCGTCCGCATATGGATGTGGAAAAAATTCTTCCGAAATTGAAGTAATCATGAAGAAAACACGGAGGTGTTTTGATCGTGCATGAGCAGTTGATGGACAAGGTCATGGAAGAGATCAAAAAGCGCATGGAAGCGGCAGCCCCGGAAGCGCCCAAAGCAGAAGCTCCCAAAGCCGTTCTCAGAAACCCCGGCATCACCGAGTTCGTCGGCACCGCTATCGGTGACACAATCGGCCTGGTCATCGCCAATGTCGATCCCATCCTGCACTCTTACATGAAACTCGATCCCAAGTATCGTTCCATCGGCATCCTGGGCGCCCGCACCGGCGCTGGCCCCCACATCATGGCCGCCGATGAAGCCGTCAAGGCCACCAATACGGAAATCGTCGCCATCGAACTGGCTCGCGACACCAAAGGCGGCGCCGGCCATGGCAGCCTGATCCTCTTCGGCGCCGAGGAAGTCTCTGACGCCCGCCGCGCCATTGAAGTGGCCCTGAAGGAATTGGATCGCACCTTCGGCGACGTCTACGGCAATGACGCCGGCCACCTGGAGATGCAGTACACCGCCCGCGCCAGCTACGCCATCAACAAGGCCTTCGGCGCTCCCCTGGGCAAAGCCTTCGGCCTGATCGTCGGCGCCCCCGCTGCCATCGGTGTCATTATGGCCGATACGGCGGTCAAAACGGCCAACGTGGAGATCGTCGGCTACGCCAGCCCCGCCGCCGGCACCAGCCACTCTAACGAAGTCATCCTGCAGATCACCGGCGACTCCGGCGCCGTTCGTCAATCTGTGCTCGCCGCTAAGGAAATTGGGTTGAAGCTCATCGAAGCCATGGCCGGCCCGGCCCCTTCCGCGACGACGCCCTACATCTAAACAATAGGGAGGGATAGCGAGTGAAACGCTCCAAGCGCTTCGAAGCCCTGGCAGCCCGCCCCGTCAACCAGGACGGATTTGTGGTCGAGTGGCCGGAAGTGGGTCTCATCGCCATGGGCAGCCCCAATGACCCCGTACCCAGCATCAAAGTGGTGAATGGGAAAGTCGTCGAACTGGACGGCAAAAAACGGGAAGAATTCGACTTCATCGATCAATTCATCGCTGACTACGCGATTGATGCGAATATCGCCGAAAAAGCCATGGCCATGGACAGCCTGGCCATCGCCAAGATGCTCGTCGACATCAACGTCTCTCGCGACGAGGTTGTCAAAGTGGCCCGCGGTCTCACGCCGGCCAAACTGGTCGACGTCTTCGACAAGATGAACGTCGTCGAAATGATGATGGCCGTTCAGAAGATGCGCGCCCGCAAGATCCCCTCCAACCAGTGTCACGTCACCAACCTCCAAGACAACCCCGTGCAAATCGCCGCCGAAGCCGCCGAAGCGGCCCTGCGCGGATTTGACGAGATGGAAACCACCGTCGGCGTTGTCCGCTACGCCCCTTTCAACGCCCTCTCCCTGCAGGTCGGCGGTCAAGTCGGCCGAGGCGGCGTTCTGATCCAGTGCGCTCTGGAAGAAGCGACAGAACTGCTCCTGGGCATGCGCGGCATCACCGCTTACGCCGAAACCATCTCCGTCTACGGCACGGAAAACGTCTTCGTCGACGGCGACGACACCCCCTGGTCCAAAGGCTTCCTGGCTTCCGCCTACGCCTCCCGGGGCCTGAAGATGCGCTTCACCTCCGGCACCGGCTCGGAAGTGCAGATGGGCTACGCCGAAGGCAAGTCCATGCTCTACCTGGAGATCCGCTGCATCCTCATCACCAAGGGCGCCGGCGTTCAGGGCCTGCAAAACGGCTCCATCTCCTGCATCGGCGTCCCGGGCGCTGTTCCCTCGGGCATCCGCGCCGTTCTCGCCGAGAACCTCTGCACCACCATGCTGGACCTGGAAGTCGCCTCCGGCAACGACCAGACCTTCTCCCACTCCGACATGCGCCGGACCGCCCGCCTGCTCATGCAGATGCTGCCGGGCACCGACTTCATCACCTCCGGCTACAGCGCCACGCCGAACTATGACAACATGTTCGCCGGTTCCAACGTGGACGCCGAAGACTTCGACGATTTCAACATCATCCAGCGCGACCTGAAGGTCGACGGCGGCCTGCGCCCCGTTTCGGAAGCGGAAGTCATCGCCGTCCGGAACAAAGCGGCCAAAGCCCTCCAGGTCGTCTTCCGCGAACTGGGCTTCCCGGCCATCACCGACGAGGAAGTGGAAGCGGCCACTTACGCCCATGGCAGCAAGGACATGCCACCCCGGAACGTCGTCGAAGACCTGAAAGCCGCTGAAGAGATGATGAATCGCGGCATCACCGGCATCGACATTGTCAAAGCCCTGGCGAAAAACGGCTTTGCCGACATCGCCCAGAACGTCCTCAACATGCTCAAGCAGCGCATCTCCGGCGACTACCTGCACACCTCGTCCATCCTGGACAAGGACTTCAACGTCGTCAGCGCCGTCAACTGCTGCAACGACTACGCCGGCCCCGGCACGGGCTATCGCATAAGCAAGGAACGTTGGGACGAGATTCAGAACATCAGCCAGGCCATCAAGCCGTCTGACTTTGACGTTTGATCGGGAGAGAGGTGGAACAAGGATGCAACTGAACGAGCAAGTGCTCCGTGAGATCGTACTGCAAGTCCTGCAAGGCATGGAAGCTCCCGCTGCCGCTGCGCCCAAGACGGTCGTCACCGGCCGGCCGATGACCATCACGGAAAAAGGCGAAGCCCGCCCGGGCGCGAAGAGCGACGAAGTCGTCGTCGCCCTGGCCCCGGCTTTTGCGAAATATCAGAACAAGACCATCGTCAACATTCCCCACAGCGATGTCCTCCGCGAAATCATCGCCGGCATCGAAGAAGAAGGGATGCGCGCCCGGGTCATCCGCGTCACCCGCTCCTCTGACGTGGCCTTTGTCGCCCATGATGGCACCAAGATCAGCGGCTCCGGCATCGCCATCGGGATCCAGTCCCGGGGCACCACGGTCATTCACCAGAAAGACCTGCCGCCCCTCAGCAACCTGGAACTGTTCCCCCAATCGCCCCTGATCGACCTGCCGGCCTACCGGGCCATCGGCCGCAACGCCGCCAAGTACGCCAAAGGCGAGTCGCCGACGCCGGTTCCCACAAAGAACGACCAAATGGCTCGGCCCAAGTTCCAGGCCAAAGCGGCCGTGCTGCACATCAAGGAAACGGAACACGTCGTTCCCGGCGCCAAGCCGGTTGAACTCGAAGTACAGTTCTAGAAGGTGGTGACGGGAATGAATGAAAAAATGCTCGAAGAACTGGTCCGCCAGGTGCTGGCATCGGTGACCCAGGCGCCCGCCGCGCCTGCCGCTGCTCCCGCACAGGCTTGCAGCAAGCTCGATCCGAAAGCCGACTACCCACTGGCCACGAAGCGACCGGAACTGCTCAAATCGCCCACCGGCAAGAAACTCAGCGACATCACCCTGGACAACGTCCTCAGCGGCACCGTTTCCGCCGATGATGTGCGCATCACCCCGGAAACCCTGCGGATGCAAGCGGAGATCGCCGAAGGCGTCGGCCGCGTCCAGTTTGCCGCCAACCTGCGCCGGGCTGCTGAACTGACGGCCATCCCTGACGCGCGCATCCTCGAGATCTACAACGCCATGCGCCCGTACCGCTCCACGAAAGCCGAACTGTTGGCCATCGCCGACGAACTGGACAACAAGTTCGCCGCCAAAATCAATGCCGCTTTTGTGCGGGAAGCCGCTGAGGTGTATGAGCGCCGGAACCGCCTCAAAGCGGAGTAGGGAAGTGAACGCTCATGGCCATCGTGGCGGGCGTCGATATCGGCAACTCCACCACTGAGGTTTGCATCGCCCGGGTCGATGACCGGGGAGTGATGCACTTTCTGAGCAGCGGCATCGTCAAAACGACAGGCATCAAGGGAACGACTGCCAACATCCCCGGCATCCGCATGGCCCTCGCCGACGCCCTCAAACGCGCCGGTGTGGACATGCACGATCTGAAGCAGATCCGGTTCAACGAAGCCACCCCCGTCATCGGCGACTTGGCCATGGAGACGATCACCGAAACGATCATCACCGAGTCGACCATGATCGGTCACAACCCGGGCACCCCAGGCGGGCTCGGCCTCGGTGTCGGCAAGACGGTGGCCTTCGGCGAACTCGATCAGGTTCTCTCCGGGGAAAAGGTGATTGTTGTCATCCCCGCCGGCATCGACTTTGCCGATGCCGCCCAGTCCCTCAACTGGGCTTTTGACCGCGGTGTTCTCATCGAAGGGGCCATCGCCTGCCAGGATGACGCGGTCCTGATCGCCAACCGGCTCGAAAAAACGATTCCCATCGTCGACGAAGTCACCCTCATCGACAAGGTGCCCCTGGGCATGTTGGCCGCTGTGGAAGTGACCGAGCCGGGGAACACGATCCAGACCCTCTCCAACCCCTACGGCATCGCCACCGTCTTCCACCTGACGCCGGAAGAGACGAAAATGGTCGTTCCCATCGCCCGGGCGCTGATCGGCAACCGCTCCGCCGTCGTCGTCCGGACGCCCCAGGGCGATGTGAAGGCCCGCACCATCCCCGCCGGTGCGATCACCATCTTCGGCCAGCGCAACCGCGAAGAGATCGACGTCGACGCCGGCTCAACCAAGATCATGCAGGCGGTGGAACGGGTCCAGCCGGTCGTCGATGTCAAAGGGGAGCCGGGCACCAACGCCGGCGGCATGCTGGAACGGGTTCGCCAGGTCATGAGCGACCTGACGGGCCAGCCCCTCAACCAGATGAACATCCAGGACCTGCTCAGCGTCGACACCTTCATCCCCCAAGAGGTGCGCGGCGGCTTGGCCGGCGAGTTCGCCTTGGAAAACGCCGTCGCCCTGGCGGCGATGGTCAAGACGAGCCGCCTGCCGATGCAGCAGATCGCCGATCAACTGATGGCGCAGCTAGGCATCCCGGTCGTCATCGCCGGCGTGGAGGCCAACATGGCCGTCCTCGGGGCGTTGACGACACCGGGCACAGACAAGCCCCTGGCCATCTTGGATATGGGCGGCGGTTCCACCGACGCAGCCATCGCCACCCGCGACGGCAAGACCCACTCCATCCACCTGGCGGGGGCAGGGGATATGGTCACCATGCTGATCAACTCGGAACTGGGCCTCAATGACATTGACCTGGCCGAGGACATCAAGAAGCACTCCCTGGCCAAGGTAGAGAGCCTCTACCATGTCCGGCTGGAAGACGGCACGGTGCGTTTCTATGAAAATCACCTGCCGCCCCAGGTCTTCGCCCGGGTCGTCATCTTGAAGGAGGGCGGCATGGTTCCCATCCCGACGACCCACTCGCTGGAAAAGATCCGCCACGTGCGCCGGGAAGCCAAGAAAAAGGTCTTTGTCACCAACGCCTTGCGCGCCCTGGCCCGGGTGGCCCCCACCGGCAACGTCCGTCACATCGAGTTCGTCGTCATGGTCGGCGGTTCGGCCCTTGACTTCGAGGTCGCCGACATGGTCGCCGACGCCCTGGCCGAATACGGCATCGTCTGCGGCCGCGGCAACATCCGCGGGACCGAAGGCCCGCGCAACGCTGTCGCCACCGGCCTGGTGCTCACCGATACCGGCGACGGGAGGTGAGTGGCCGATGTCCACGGCAAATGCCGTCCAAGCGGCGACAAGCGCGTCCGGAGCGACGGTAAATGCAGTCCAAGTGACTACAAATGTTGCGACAACGAATGTTGCCAAGAACCTCCCCGCTGCCGCCGCAATGGCTGCGGAGCGCGCGCCGGCAAAACCATCGGTCCTCATCTTCTACGCGCCCCATGACGGTTGTCCGCAGAAGCTGCGGGAACTGCACGCCGGACTGGAAGAGGAAGGCATCCCCGCAGCCGCTCAGGTTATAACGGCGGGCGCACTTGAACAGATCGCCTACCAGGCCGCCCAGACCTCCCAACTGGGCGTCGGCATCAGCGTCATCGGCGGTCAGGGGATGTGCATCCACCACCGCCGCCTTCCCGAAAACCGTCCCCTGTTCGTGCTCGATGAGACAGCAAGACCGGCCGACTGGCGACGCTTGGGCTACAACGCGGCGCGGCTGGTCAAAGGGACGGCCTTCAAGCTGGAGACGGACGATGAACCGGCGAGCCGGAGCGGGAAGAACGCCGCAACAGGGGCAACAGGAGCGACAGGAGCGGCAGGTCGAGCGGAAGCGAGCCTCCGTGATATCGCAGATTCAACAATGGACGCTATGCCACCGGGCGCTGAAGAACCACTCGACCAAGTGATCGCCCGGATCGTCGCCAAGATCCTGGCGGAGCAAGGACCCATGCAAGGCAAGGCAACGAATCAAGGCGAGGCGAAGGGGGTGAACCCGTGGTCCAAAATGCCCTGGGGTTGATTGAAGCCGTCGGCATGGCTGCAGCGATCGAGGCTGCAGACACAGCCGTCAAAGCGGCGAACATCGAATTGCTCGGTTATGAACTGACCAAAGGCGGCGGCATGGTGCTGATCAAGCTGACCGGCGATGTGGGCGCCATCAAGGCGGCCGTCGCAGCCGGCGCGGAAGCGGCCCGCAAGGTCAACAAAGTGGTTTCCACCCATGTCATCGCCCGCCCCCACAGTGAAATCAAGGGCGTCATTCTCAACCGGGATACAGTCTCCACGAAGGCGTCCGGATCGAAGGTTGTATCCGAAACCCCGCCTGCGTCGGACTCGTCGACCAAAAGCGAGACGGACGCCGAACCTGAGCCCGCACCGGCGCCTGCTCCAGAAGCGGCGGAAGAAGCGATAGCGGAACCTGTGACAGAGCCGGTCGCAGAACCAATGACAGAACCAGTGACAGAACCGGTGGCAGATGAGGCGGTAGAAGAGACTGTAGAATCGGTATCTGAACCTGATGCAGAACCGGTATCCGAGTCAGAGACCGCCCCCAAAACTGCTCCGGAAACAGCCCCGGAGATGGAAGCGGCGACAGAAGCGACAGCCGAACCGGTGAGTGAACCGGTTTCGGAAGAGGAAGTCGGCCCTCATTCCAGATACACTTGCAATCTCTGCGGCGATCCCCGCTGTCCCCGGAAAAAAGGGGAGCCCCGCAGCACCTGCATGCACCACAAAGCCTAAGGAGGTATGACCGATGCGAGGAGAAGCTCTGGGCATGGTGGAAACCAAAGGTCTCGTCGGCGCTGTCGAAGCGGCTGACGCCATGGTGAAAGCCGCCAACGTCAATCTGATCGGTTATGAAAAAATCGGTTCCGGCCTGGTCACCGTCTTCGTCCGCGGCGACGTCGGCGCTGTCAAAGCGGCTGTCGATTCCGGCGCCGTTGCGGCCCAAAAAGTCGGCGAACTGGTCGCCGTCCATGTCATTCCCCGCCCCCATATGGACGTGGAAAAAATAATTCCCAAATTCGACGCCTGATCCTGACGTCTTCGGACGCAGGGCAGAAGTAGGTGAAACCGTTGGACTCCAAACTGATGGAACAGATCATCACCCAGGTGGTTCTCGCCCTGCAGGAGCGCTTCCCCAATGGGGAAGCGCCTCCCAAAGGGATTCCTGTCGGTGTCTCCAACCGCCATCTCCACCTCTCCACGGCGGACGCCGCCATCCTCTTCGGTGAAGGCCATCCCTTGACAAAAATCAAGGATCTCAAACAGGAAGGCGAGTTTGCCGCCGAAGAGACGGTGACCCTCATCGGTCCCAAAGGGGTATTGCGCGGCGTCCGCGTCCTCGGCCCTTTGCGTGGCAAGACGCAGGTAGAGATCTCCCTCACCGACAGCTTTTCCCTCGGCATTAAGGCCCCGATCCGCGATTCCGGTCAGACCCAGGGATCGCCGGGGATTTCCATCGCCGGTCCCTGTGGCGTCCTCATGCTCCGAGATGGCGTGATCG
Organism: Heliomicrobium gestii; assembly: GCF_009877435.1. NCBI lineage: Bacteria > Bacillati > Bacillota > Clostridia > Eubacteriales > Heliobacteriaceae > Heliomicrobium > Heliomicrobium gestii. The sequence goes on from NZ_WXEX01000003.1 coordinate 252,707, forward strand.
TCGCGGCCCGGCACATCCACATGAGCCCGGCCGAGGCGGACGCCTTCCGCCTCCATGATCAGGATCGGGTCAACATCGAGACCTTCGGACCGCGCGGCGTCATCTTCAAAAACGTGCTGATCCGGGTGCATCCCAAGTTCCGCCTCGAAATGCACCTGGACGTCGATGAAGCCAACGCCGCAGGCCTGAAAAACAACGACGCCGTCTACCTCTATCGACAGGAGTGAAAGGAGGCGGGCGTTGATGGATGAAGAACTGGTGCGCCGCGTGATGGCGGAAGTGATGCGGCGCATCCACCAGACCTCGGACGAAACAACCGCTGACAACGCTCCCGCGCCGCCCCGGTCTTCTGTGATGGCGATCTTCACCGGCGGCACCATCGGCATGGAGGAGGGGCTGGCGGCCTTGAAGGAACTGCAGGAAGATGACTGCAACCTGACGGTCGTCCTCTCCCGGGCCGCCGAAAAGATCGTCACCGCCGAACGGGTGCGCAAGCACCTGGGTGACGCCGTGACGGTGCTGACGCCGGAATCGCCCTATCCAGGGAAAGCGCTCCGGCAGGCCGACCTGGTCATCGTGCCGGTGCTGACACAGAACACCATGGCCAAGCTCGCCCATACCTTGTCTGACACGTTGCCGACAACGCTGATCATGCAGTCGCTCATGCTGGGTAAGCCGGTCGTCGCCGCCGAAAACGCCGCCGACCCTCGCGACAGCTGGCGAGCCGGCCTAGCGATGGACAAAGCCCCCATCGTCCTGGTGCGCGCCTTTCAGGAAAACCTGCGCAAAGTGCGCGACTTCGGCGTCAACCTGACCGATGTGCGGAACCTGGGCCGGGAAGCCCGGCGCGCGCTGGAACGCTCGAAAGCGACCGCCGGGGAAGAAGCCGCGCCGCGCGCCGCCTCTCCGGCGAAACGGAACCTTGTCGACGCAGAAAAAATCAAAGCCGTCGCTCTATCGGGCGGGCGGGTCTACTCCGTCGCCCCGGGAGATCTGATCACCCCTCTGGCTCGCGACACAGCCCGGGATTACGGCGTAGAAATTATCCGGGCGAACACCTAAAAAAATCGGTGAGCCCGAGGAGGGGAGCGATCTTCCATGTGGATCGGAACGGTTGTCGGAAACGTCGTCTCCACCAGCAAGGATGAGAGCCTTGTCGGCAGCAAGCTGCTGATCGTCAAGCCCATGTCCAACAGTTCGGCCAACAAGATCGGTTTGATCGTGGCCGTCGACACCGTAGGCGCCGGAAACGGCGAACGGGTGCTGGTCCTGCAAGGGACATCGGCACGGCTGATTTTGTCCAATAAAAACAGCGCCGTCGACGCCGCCATCGTCGGGATCATCGACAGCGTCGAACTTGACGAACGGTTGCTCCACGACGCCGATTGACCGGCTCTGCAAACGGCCGGCCCGATTCGCCCCGTCGCGGCGGGTCGGGTGGGCCGGGAGCGCCAAGCCCCGCAACACCACCGAATGGCCGGCAAGGGGTAATATGTGATGAAAGTCTACACCAAAACAGGCGATCGGGGCGTCACCAGCCTCTTTAGCGGCCAGCGGGTTCCCAAAGATCACGCCCGCGTCGAGGTCTACGGGACGCTGGACGAAGCGAGCGCCGCCCTGGGTCTCGCCAAATCGCTGACCAAAAACGAAAAAGCCCTGTCGATCATCCACCGCATCCAGGCGGAACTCTTCGACGTCAACGCCGACCTGGCCACCGAACTCGGCGAAGAGGCCAAGCGGCCCCTGCGCTACCGCCTGACGGAGGATCACGCCCGGGCGCTGGAACAGTCGATCGACAGCCTCGAGGCCGCCCGAATCCCCCAAAAGGGGTTTGTCATCCCGGGCGCTTCGTCCGCCGGCGCCGCCATCGACCTGGCGCGAACCATCGTCCGCCGGGCCGAACGGGCCGCAGTAAAGCTGTCCAAGTTTGCTGAAGTCCATCCGCCTGTCATGGTCTACCTGAACCGCCTGTCCGACCTGCTCTTCGTGCTGGCCCGGTTCGTGGATCAGGAAGAGATGATCGCCCAAGTGACCGCCAAGGTGAAGCGCATTTTGACCGAGAATTCGGCGGCTGGGCTTTCTCCCGAAGAGCGGTCGTTTTTTGAGCAGCCGATTCTTGAGCCGGCGACGGAGCAACCGTCGACCCCGGAGCATCCTGCGGCCAACGATGCGGCTGCCGACACCGCAACGTCGACAAAAAAACCGGCTGCTTCGACGCTGCTCGGTCGCGCCAAAGCGATGATTGAAGCCGCCGAAGCGAAAGCCGCCGAAATCGGTGTACCCATGGTGATCACCGTCGTCGATGGCGGAGGAAACCTGGTGGCCCAACACCGGATGGATGGGGCCCTGCTGGCCAGTATCGCCATCTCCCGGGACAAGGCTTACACAGCGATGGCCTTGAAGATGTCCACCGAAGCAGCGGCGGCCTTGGCCCAGCCCTACCGGGCGCTTTATGGGTTGAACACCGTTGACGGCGGCCGGCTGGTCGTCTTCGGCGGCGGCATCCCCATCGCTGACGACGGCGTGATCATCGGCGCCATCGGGGTGAGCGGCGGTTCTGTCGAACAGGACATCGCCGTCGCGCAAGCCGGATTGGACGCTTGAGTACGCCGTGAAACAGGGAGTGAATGACCAATGAACATCAACCAAGAGATCGTCGGCAAGATCGTCGCCGAGGTGCTGGCCAACCTGCAAGGGGTGGAAACCAAAGCCGTGGCGCCCCAGATCCCCGGCGTGTTTCCCACCGTCGATGAAGCCGTCAAAGCGGCTCGACGGGCCTACCTGCAACTGCAGACCCTGTCGGTGGCCCAACGGGAAGAACTGATCGCGGCCATGCGCAACGTCGCCTTTGCCCACGCCGAGGAACTGGCCCGTCTGGCCGTCTCCGAAACGGGCATGGGACGGGTGAGCGACAAGATCCTGAAAAACCAGCTGGTCGCCAAAAAGACGCCCGGCACGGAAGATCTGACGACCACCGCCTGGACCGGAGATGACGGCCTGACCCTGGTGGAGATGGGCGCCTACGGCGTCATCGGCGCCATCGCGCCGACGACCAACCCCTCCGAGACCATCATCTGCAACGGCATCGGCATGATCGCCGCCGGCAACGCCGTTCTCTTCAGCCCCCACCCGACGGCGAAAAAGACCTCCTACCGGACCTTGGAGATCCTGAACAACGCCATCATCGAGGCGGGCGGCCCCTGCAACCTGCTGACCATGGTCGCTGAACCGTCCATCGAGGCGGCCAACGAGATGATGAAACACCCCGCCATCAACCTGCTCGTCGCCACCGGCGGACCGGGCGTCGTCAAAGCCGTCCTCTCCTCCGGCAAAAAAGCCATCGGCGCCGGCGCCGGCAACCCGCCGGCTGTCGTCGACGAGACAGCCGACATCCCCAAGGCCGCCCGCGACATCATCGCCGGCTGCTCCTTTGACAACAACCTGCCCTGCATCGCCGAAAAAGAGGTCATCGTCGTCGGCTCGGTCGCCGATGAACTGATCGCCCACATGCGCCGCAACGGGGCCTACCTGATCAAAGGATCGGAGATCGACGCCCTGCTCAAAGTGGTCATGACGGAGAAGGAAGAGCTCATCGCTCCCGGCTGCACCGTCAAGCCGAAAAAGAGCTACGGCATCAACAAGTCCTGGGTCGGCAAGGATGCCCAGCTCATCTTGAAGGCCATCGGCATCGACGTGCCCGACAGCATCCGCGCAGTCATCTGCGAGGTGGAAGAGGACCATCCCTTCGTCATCGAAGAACTGATGATGCCGATCCTGCCCATCGTCCAGGTGAAAAACATTGACGCCGCAATTGAACTGGCCGTCAAGGTCGAACATGGCAACCGTCACACGGCCATCATGCACTCGAAAAACGTGGACAACCTGACCCGTCTCGCCCGCGCCATCCAGACGACCATCTTCGTCAAAAACGGCCCTTCTTACGCCGGGATCGGCGTCGGCGGCGAAGGCCACACCACCTTCACCATCGCCGGTCCGACCGGGGAAGGCCTCACCTCCGCCCGGACCTTCACCCGCCAGCGTCGCTGTGTCCTCGTGGAAGGCTTCAAGATCGTCTAACCACGCGACCCCTCAGAACGCTAGGCCCATGGCCTTGGCTTTTACAGCCTAAATATGCTTCGCTAGACAGGATCGAAGAATCGGGATTGATGGGGGCGGGGCAACTCGCCCCCTTAAAAAGCGGGTGATTGAAACCGATGATTGAAAAAATCGTCGATGCGGTGAAGGCTGCTGGCGTGGTGGGGGCCGGCGGGGCCGGTTTTCCCACGCATGTGAAAATAAACGCGAAAGCGGAGCTGATCATCGCCAACGGCGCCGAATGTGAGCCGCTGCTGCGCGCCCACCAGCAGATCATGGCCGTCGAGAGCGACAAAGTCGTCCTCGGCATGATCGCCGTGATGCTGGCCACCGGGGCAACGAAGAGCTACATCGCCCTCAAAAAGAAGTACGCCGCCGCCACGGAGGCCCTGGAAAAGTCCATCGCCGTCCATGCGCCGGGGCGGATCGAGCTCTTCTTCATGCCAGATTTTTACCCGGCCGGCGACGAGCAGGTCATGGTCTATGAGGTGACCGGGCGGATCGTGCCGGAAGGCGGCATCCCCTTGCAGGTGGGCGTCGTCGTCATCAATGTGGAGACGCTGCTCAACGTCACCCGGGCCATGGATGGCGTTCCCGTCACGGAAAAATACGTCACCGTCTCCGGCGCCGTCCACAAGCCGGTGACCCTGAAAGTCCCCGTTGGCATCTCCGTGAGCCGCCTCGTGGAAGCCGCCGGCGGCGCAAAGATCGACGATTACGCCCTCATCGACGGCGGTCCCATGATGGGACGCCTGATCGAGAAGGACGCCGTCGTCACGAAAACGACGGGCGGCATCCTCGTCCTGCCGCAGGACCACCCGTTGATCGTGAGTCGCCAGTTGCCCTGGCAGGCGGCCCTCAACCGGTCCAAATCGGTTTGCTGCGCCTGTCGCGCCTGCACCGACAGTTGCCCTCGCCACCTGCTCGGTCACGGCCTGGAGCCGCACCGGATCATGCAGGCCGTCGGCAACGGCCTTTCCGGCAGCGCCTCCACCATGTTGACCAGCGTCTTTCTCTGTTCCGAATGCGGCGCTTGTGACAGCTTCGGCTGCACCATGGGATTGTCACCGCGCCGCGTCAACGCCGAACTGAAGCGGCAGATGAGCGCCGCCGGCATCAAAAACCCCCACCACAACAAACCGCTCCGGGCGGGCTCACACCGCAACAACCGGCGCATCCCCATCAAACGCCTCGTCTCCCGGCTGGGCCTGTACGAGTACGACATCCCCGCGCCGCTGGTGAATGAACTCCTGGCGGCGGACGAGGTGCGACTGCCCCTGCGGCAGCACATCGGCGCGCCGGCTGTCGTCGCCGTGAGCGCCGGCGATAAGGTGACGGCGGGGCAACTTGTCGCTGCCATGCCCGAAGGGGCAGCGGTGAGCGCCAACATCCACGCCAGCATCGACGGCGTCGTCGTCTCGACGGAAAACGGCGTCACGATCCGGGCGGAAGCCTGAGAGGGGAGGGGAAGCAATGAAAAACGCCATCGGCATGTTGGAGATTGAAAATGTGACCCAGGGCATCCTCGTCGCCGACACCATGCTCAAGTCGGGCAACGTGGAACTGCTCCTGGCCCAGCCCCTCTGCCCGGGCAAGTACGTCATCCTCGTCAGCGGCGATGTCGGGGCCGTCCAGAGCGCCGTCCGCAGCGGCCAGGCGATTGGAAAAGACCATGTGGTCAACGACTTTGTCCTGCCCAACGTCCATCGGACCATCTTTCCGGCGTTAACGGGCTGCACCGAAGTCAAGCAGATCCGGGCGCTCGGCGTCATTGAGACCTATTCGGTCGCATCGGCCATCGTCGCCGCCGACCAGGCCGTCAAAGCCGCCGCCGTCGAACTGATCGAGATCCGCCTGGCCCGCGGCCTGGGCGGCAAAGCCATCGTATCGCTCACCGGCGATGTGGGCGCTGTCACCGCCGCCATCAAGGCCGGCAGCCACATCATCGCTGACAGCGGATTCCTGGTCGATCAGATCGTCATCCCGGCGCCGCACAAAGGGTTGCAGACGAGCATTTTCTAAGGCGAGTAGTATTTTCTAAGAGGATTATTTTCCGAGACGAGCAGTTTCTTAGGCAGAACGGTTCGGCTTACCGATAAGGGCCGGCTACTTCTATCGCAATAAGGTTTTGAAGAAGCCGGACGAGTTCCCCCGAGTTTCTACCTTACTTCTATCCTGTTTCACGCTACGTCATCTTAATGAAGCGTAATCGTCTGGCTGGCCTTCCTGTCCAACTGGGAACTGGTGGAAGACAAAGGCGCCAAACTGGGCATCTTCTGCACCGCCCCCGCTGTCCGCAACACCCCGGCCAACCTGCTCTGTGAGATCATCGCCACCATCATGCTCATCGTCCCCGTGTTCGCCCTGACCTCCAAAGCCGTCGCCGTCCCCGCCGGCAAGGTCCCCTACATGGTTGGCATCCTGATCTGGGGCATCGGCCTGAGCCTCGGCGGCCCCACCGGCTACGCCAACCCCGCCCGTGACTTGGGACCCCGCATTGCCCACGCTATCCTGCCCATTGCCGGCAAAGGCGGATCTGATTGGGGTTATGCTTGGATTCCCAGGGAAGGCCCCTTCATCGGTGGTGTTTACGCGTACTATATTGCGCTGGCTGCTGGGATTCTCAAGTAGGAAATTGGATAAAAAAAGAACCATTGGTTAGCGAAGAGCCAAACGTTTTCATTTTATTCAATCTGGCGCCGTTCTAGTTTACGGCGCTAGATTTGTGTTGTTTAGCTACTTTAAAAACAAGTGAAAAAAGAGGTAACAGGGAAAATATAAATTGGGCTTCAACGGAGTAATATTGACAATGTGAAAATATACGCTAAGGCTAATGTTGTCCATTTATTATTCTGTCAACTTAGTAGGGCGCTTGGTTCGGGACGAAGGGCCACAGGTTCGAATCCTGTCGCCCCCAACCATTGACTTTATTGGGTTGTTGGGAGTGTGGGCAGTGGCTACGGTAGAGCGGTTACAAATGGTATAACGACTACTGGTTAAATTCAGATGATTAAGTTGAGGTCTAGGATGAGTAGCCCTTGGATTTTTTTGCGTGTGTTGCAGTAGGAAAACAGCCGACCATTGACCGAACGGATAAGGAAAGCCAGCGTAGGTAGGTATATTATTGTTTATATTATTGGGGAACAGTAGTGGTCAGAGCACTACAAGAGTTTCATAGTCTAGGGCTTACAATGACTAAAAATAGGGTATTGTGGCACGACTCTGTCCGGAGTAGACTATATACGTTGATTAAAAAAGACAACCAAAAAATGGTATATTTTTAAATTTTGTCTCATACTATTACTTAGGCAGGATTTGTCTAATGAGGATAGAATAAACATGATATCCTAATATCCTCTACTGTCCTGCATGTTTTTGAATGGCGGGAGTGCAGTGAAAGAAATCGATTTAATCGCACCAGTGGTAAAGAGCTTTTCTGACCGTGGTTATCGGGCATATGCTGAAGTAAAGCTGAGTTCAAGGTGGATTGACGTATATCTCATTAATGAGAATACTTTTGAAACGATAGCCATTGAGTTAAAACTGACTAACTGGAAAAAGGCGTACCAACAGGCAAAGGTATATCCATTAGTTGCTGACTATGTTTATATCGGAATGCCAGAAAAATACGTCCATCGTGCCCTAGACAACATAGACCTATTCAAAAAACTTGGGGTAGGTATTTTATCTGTTAGTCAGGAAGTTATTGAAGTTCTTGAGCCACAACAAAGTACAATTTTATCACAAAACGTAAAAAGAGAGGTCATTGGGAAATTAGAATCTGGGAGTGAGTTAGTTCTAGATGAACAAAACAATCTTACCAAGACAATTTATCCGTGTGGCCGCATCCAATGAATTAACTTCTGCTGAAAACGCCTTGGATTATGTTGATGCTTTTATGATTAGCCAACCATTCGTGTGCAAAATGGGCACAAGCATTGCTGCCTATTTACAAAAATACAAAAAACCTTTTTTATTTGACCCTGAAACATATAGGTACTTTTTCCCGGCTAAGAGGCATCTTAAAAATAAAAAACCCCGTCTTTGGCTTAAAGAAATGTCCTTAATGATGCCGGAGGAAATAAAGAATTCTTTTGGTCAACGTAAAGCTTCATTAACTAATTTCGACGGCTCATCTATTATTGAGTTTTGTCAAGCAAATCTAGAAATACAGACAAGTTTAAAAGGACAGGATGGAAATCCTTTATTGCCACTAGCTATAATGTGTCCCTATGCAATGATTGATAACGTTGAAATTTCCAAAAAAACAATGTTTCACATTCAAATTGTTAATACGATGAATAAAATTAATAAGACGGGTTTACCGGTGGTAGCAACAATCTACCTTGCAAGAGAATTATTATCTAACCCAGTTAGATTGAATAATATTGCCGAATCTTTTAATGTTTCTCATTGTCTAGGAGTCGCAGTTTGGATTGATAACTTTGATGAAGCAACAGCAGATGATATTGAGTTAGAAAACCTTAAGGACTTCTACTTAAAATTATCTGAGTCAAAACATGTTTTGGCACATTACGCGGGAATAGCTCAAATCTTAATGATGTACTCCGGTATAAATTCAATAACACATGGTATCCATTATCAAATGATGAAAAACGGGGTTTCTGAAGGCGGAGGACCAGCTCACTACTTCTACCTTCCAAATATTCGGCAAAGAATTCGTACAATTGATGCGGCTGCAATAGTTGCTCGTCAGGCATTCAATCGCCAAGAATATTTGACAGCAATTTGTAATTGTCCTATTTGTTATTCTGAAATATCTCATAACCCTAAAGATGCTATTTTAGCTTTAGAAGGCAATACTAGTGAACAAGTTTCTAGGCTCATCACTCATTTTGCACACAATAAAAGATTAGAAATCCACAATATTAGATATTTAAGCAAAGAACAGTATGCAGAATGGTTATTGACGGGATCAAGGCAATTAGATTTAACGGATGACGAACTTGTTTATGTTGAAACAATAGAGAGATGGATTAGTGCAATATTAAATATTCATACTGAAGAGTTTTGTAGTGAGTCTGTTTAGGTAATATACAGTTTACCAGGTCAATAAACTGAGAAAATGGTAATAGTTTAATAACAAGGTGCTACTTATAAGTTAGCCATTCGTAGCGACCTTTTTTCAAAGTGAACCGCACCCCGGAAATCGGACAGTGAAAGAAATTCACCCCCTATGGTAGAATTTGAACACTACTATAGGGGGTCATTCATTGTGGTAAGTAAAACTAGTAGGAAATACTTTGATCAGCACATTATTGAAGAAGTATTACAGATGAGAAGTGAAGGATAAACACATCGAGAAATCAGTGAGCATGTCAGATTCTCAGATGAATATGTTATTAAACAACTCATAAAACGTCACAATCGAAAAAAACGTCAAATAAGCTGGTATTATTCCGCGAAGAAAAGGACGTCCTCGGAAAATGGGTCGCGTGAATCTGACAACAAAGGAGCATTTGATTAAGAGGCTTTAAATGGAGAACGAGTTGCTCCGTTCTTTTCTCTTAGAGGCCGGAAGGGGGTGAAGGCTTACGTCAAGAATACCTGAACCGATATCTGCATTAACCTAAGCGATGGTCTGAAGCTGTCGGGGCGTAACCAAAGTGCGGATCCCAGCGTCCACCGCCTAATTGCCGTACTCCATACAGATGGGTAGCTGTCAAGGGCAACGTCCTTGCCCTTGACGGACGACGGGCTACATGGGACCATCCAGGCGGTGGTGTCACCGTCGAAAGAGCGTAAACAGTGAGAATTCAAAAAGCAATGTTACTGTTTAAGAGCGTTATCAGGCGCGAAGGCGTGCAGCCGTCCGAGTCAAATATAATGCCCAATAACTGCCAAGTAACAAAGAAAGCATAATTCAGCCCCACCCTGGCGAACCGTAGTGAACCCCGTTATTAGAAACTCCTTTCGTATCTCCCACGAAATAATTCGGCGAATGAATCGTATTGGAGAGGAAATTATGGATAAAAATCTAGAACTGATTGAAAAGTTTTATCTTAGATTTCTGGATTGCCTAGAACTTGTAAATTATTATCACTTATATCTCAATTTGGGCTTATTCTATTCTGAATTCTCTAAGAGAAAAAGTTTGGTTGATCAGGTTAATGAAGTGTCCCTAGATCAGCCAACTGAATATATACTAGACGTAGATTCCATTAAACATGTATTAAACGCTTTTAGTAAAAATCCAATGCCGGATTTTTTTTCTGGCATGACGGTAATCAATTCAATCCGTGGTTTCACGATGTCAGTTTATGAGTTTCTTAACGATACTGAAAACGGAGGCAAGATATTTGAGCAAATACTTATAGAGGAGATATTTAATGAAAACGAGGATGATTTTTTTAATTTTAGAATAGTCTTATCTTTCATTAGAAACGTTTTATCACACAATATTAGTTACAATACAAATGTTAAATATAAAGACATTGCCAGTCAAATTCGGTGGATGAAAAATAGAGGAATTAATGACCAATTCGTAAGATTTAAGTATCCTTACTCCGAATCTCCATTGAACTGTTACGGGGATTTGCATATTAAGATTAAATTAAATTTTGGTTCATTAAAACCTGATGAAGTTTTACCATTCAACTTTTTTATTACGGAACCTGAGCTATTCAAACTTGGATTGTTTTGTTACCACACGATTTTATATTTGAGTAAATACGCTGAAGATGTTTTTAAAGAAGTGGAATTACTATACATGCTCCCAAAACGTTTTATCAATGTAGGTTTTTCACATTTTGGAAAGAGAATAACGATGAGCCTGAGAGACCTATTAAAAGAATATCATAATGGTAATATAAAGTTTATTGATTAGTATGGAAGAATTAATTATATGACCACTACATGGTTCCCGCCACTCATCGGCGAGGTTGCCTTTATTATACATAGCAGACTAGTTTATGCCGGATAACCTGGGTTGTTTGTGGGGCGGGGAGGGGCAGGCGGTCGAAAAGTTGTCAGCTATATATACATAAGAGAGAAGGTAAGTTTACTGTAATACTCGTTTTTAGACATCTCGGAATAGAGTTTGTCTATAAAGTGCCGGAATGCCAATCAGTATTGTTGTTACTCTAGTTTAGATCCCCTCTCGCAAGCAACATAAATGTTTGTAAATCCACATGAAAAAATGCGACATCGCCAGTGATGGCGACGTCGCATCGTAAGCATTTAGTAGCATCAATGATCAGTTTGTACTTTTTCAAAACCGCTTTTTACGATCCCCCGTACGCATTCATCAAAATCTGCTGCAACTCCGTCATCAGCGGCATCCTCGGGTTCGCCGTCGTCGTCTGGTCATCAAAAGCCCGCTCCGCCAGTTCCGGCAACAGGCTCATGAACCGGTTCCGCTCGATGCCGAGTTCGGCCAGGGTGAGGGGCATGCGCACTTTCTGCATGAGATGGCGGACGGCCTCAATGAGCGACTGGACGCCCTCTTCAACGGTGCGCGCTGGCAGGCCGACCATGCGGGCGATCTCGGCGTAGCGGCGGTCGGCCACGTAGGATTCGTAGTTGGGGAAGGATGAACTTCGTAGGCCGGCTGGCGTTGAAGGCGATCGTGTGGGGGAGCAAGATGGCGTTGGCCCGGCCGTGGGGGATGTGGAAGACGCCGCCCAACTGGTGGGCGATGGCGTGGTTGACGCCGAGAAAGGCGTTGGTAAAGGCCATGCCGGCGATGCAGGAGGCGTTGTGCATCTTCTCCCGGGCCTGTTTGTCGTTGCCGTTGTGGAAGGCCCGCGGCAGGTACTCGAAGACGATCTGGATCGCCTTGATCGCCAGGGCGTCCGTGTAGTCCGAGGCGAGGACGGACACATAGGCCTCGATGGCGTGGGTCAGCACGTCCATGCCGGTATCGGCTGTCACGCCCGGTGGGACGGTCATGACAAAATCGGGATCGATGATGGCCACGTCGGGCGTCAGTTCGTAGTCGGCCAGGGGGTACTTGATGTTCCGTTCCTTGTCGCTGATGACGGCGAAGGAGGTGACCTCTGATCCGGTGCCCGAGGTGGTCGGGATGGCGACGAGCCGCGCCTTCGATCCCAGCTTGGGGAACTTGTAGAGGCGCTTGCGGATGTCCATGAAACGCAACCGGAGGAGGGAGAAGTCGGTCTCCGGGTGTTCATAGAAGAGCCACATCCCCTTGGCGGCGTCCATGACCGAACCGCCGCCGAGGGCGATGATCACGTCCGGTTTGAAGTCATTCATCATGCGGCAGCCGCGCATGACCGTCTCGACCGACGGATCGGGCTCCACCTCGGCGAAGATCTCGCTGTGGACGTAGATGGAACGGTTGCGCAGGTAGTGGAGGACCCGGTCGACATAGCCCTGCTGCACCATGACCGGGTCGGTGACGATGAAGGCGCGGTGGATTTCAGGCATCTTCTCCAGGTAGGCCACGGCGCCGAATTGGAAATAAATCCGCTCGGGGATTTTGAACCACTGCATCTTTTCTCGCCGCCTCGCCACCCGTTTTTTGTTGATCAGGTTGACCACTGACACGTTGGCCGAGGTGGAGTTGCCGCCGAAGGTGCCGCAGCCCAGGGTCAGCGAGGGCATGTTGGCGTTGTAGATCTCGCCGATGGCGCCCTGGCTGGCCGGGGAGTTGACGATCAGCCGTCCCGCCTTGATGCGGCGGGAAAAGGCGTCGATCACCGCCGGGTCTTCCGAGTGAATGACGGCCGAGTGGCCCATGCCGCCGAAACGGACCATCTCCTCGGCCCGGTCGATGCCTTCCTCGGCGCCGTCGACGATGTAGTAGGCGAGGACAGGGCTGAGTTTTTCCCGCGAGAGGGGGTACTGGGGGCCGACGCCCTCTAAGCGGGCCAGCAGGATCTTCGTGTCCGGCGGCACGGAGAAGCCGGCCATCTCGGCGATGCGGGCCGCCGGCTGGCCGACGATGTCGGCGTTGACGGCGCACTTTTCTTCATTGACGACGATGCCCTCCAGGCGGGCCTTTTCGTCGTCGTTGAGGAAGTAGCACTTGTGTTCGCTCATGTAGCTTTCAAAGTCGCCGGCGATGGCCCGGTCGACGATGACGGCCTGTTCGGAGGCGCAGATCATGCCGTTGTCGAAGGTCTTTGACATGATCAGGTCGGTGACGGCGCGGCGCAGGTTGGCCGTCTTTTCGATAAAACAGGGCACATTTCCCGGCCCGACGCCGAGGGCCGGCTTGCCGCAACTGTAGGCGGCGAGGACCATGCTGGCCCCGCCGGTGGCCAGGATCAGGTTGACGCCGGGGTGGCGCATCAGCAGGTTGGTCGCGTCGATGGAAGGTCGCTCGACCCACTGGATGCAGTGCTCCGGCGCGCCGGCCCGAACGGCGGCGGCGCTGGAGCGCTGGGTGCCGGGGTGGAAGGCGAAGATGACGGGGTTGCGCGTCTTCATGGCGATGAGCGCTTTGAACATCGTCGTCGAGGTGGGGTTGGTGACCGGCGTCAACGCGGCGATGACGCCGACCGTCTGGCGGTATTTGACTCCTACAGATGTATCTCGAATCGGGGCATGAGCGATGGCATTCGTGTGGCGTAAAGGAATGCCTGTGGGTGAAGTAATCGGGAGATGACTTCCTCTGGTGAACGCCTCTCGATGTAAGCGGTAAAACCGCAGATAATCAGAAATGAAGATTGTCGTGACGATCGCCGTCCGAATCCCGAAAATCCTATCCAACCGGGGGATGCCCAACCATTGTATAAATTAAAATGAAAAGCTATATGTTTTTGCAAATTTAGTATATTTGCATCGTGTTTATTCACTGTATATCCACATTGTTCAAGAAATAGTTGTGTAAGTCTATGTAGTATAATGTCGAAAAAATGAGAAAAATAGTAGAAGAAAATATTAATAACAAAGAAGGAAAAGAGAATGAATGATAGAATTTACAAAAGGAGGGTATCAATTAAAATTCATGGCAAGGAGGGAAATGGAAAACGATAATAGCGAAGGAGGGATGGAAAATAATAATAGAATTACTTTGTATGTTTTAAAGCGATTAAAAAAATAAGAGGGGTGCGAAATACATTGATTAAATTCTCTATTAAAAAAGCTTTGTTAGGAGTTGCACTGACTGTTTTTTGTATGGGTATAACTGGTGTCGCTTTTGCTTACAATTTGATGGGTTATGTGTGGTCTAATCCCAAAGGTCTTGGGTATTACTTCGCATCAGGAACTCCTTCGGATATTCAGACTGCCGCTAGTGAAGGGGCAAACGCATGGAATAATGCGTCAAGCCTCATTTATATTGGCGCCGGTGGATCCAAAAATGTGTATATCAAAACGGTGTCACAATCAGGTAGTGCCTTCAGTGGAATGACTGATCTGAAATTAGGCTGGGATAGCAAAATCAGTAGTGCTGCAATTACTATTAACACTGCTGCAATAAGCAATTACACTAGTCTAGAGAAAAAAGGAACACTTGCTCATGAGATAGGTCATGCTTTCGGACTAGGGGAATCAGGAGATCTTTGGGCTTTGATGTATCCCTATGATTCAGAAAGAATTTATAGAGGGACTTATGTTCCTAGAGATGATGACAAACAAGGTATTGACGCAATGTATTAATCCAACATTTTTTTGTTAGGGGGAATAAGAGTTGAAAAGAACTGTTATATCAGTTATTGTGCTAAGTTTGCTATGTTTTATAGCATACAAAGTAAACGAACCAACTGTGACAATTGCTCATGGAAGTCTCACCATGCGGTATACTGATAATAAGGCTGCAAAAGAAGCTAAATATATCGTAATTGGAACTGTTAAAAAACATATTGGTTTTTCAAATGAAGCCTTTCCAATGACAGATATGACCGTTGAAATTGAAAAAAGCATAAAAGGAAATCTGAACGGAGAAATAGTCTTTGTTCAGGAGGGCGGTTTTGATAAAGAAGAGAATAGGATTATTCAAATTGATAACTATAAATTACTAAAAGAGGGTAATAAATATTTGTTGTTCCTTAACGAAGTTCCCGATGAACCGGGTAAGTACTGGTCTATCGGAGGCCCGCAAACTGTTTATGGCCTAGAAAAAGGAAAAGCCATAAACGCTCACAGAGATGCAGATAATAAAACATTAGCCGAACTCGAAGACATCATTAATAATAACAAATAATGCAAAGAGAGACCACCAGTTGGTTTAAACTGCACCCCGGAAAATAGACAGTGAAAGAAAGTCCCCCCTTATTGGTAGAATTTCAGCGGGTAATCAGGTTACAAATCAGCTAAGAAATCTGCTGAGCAGTTTCGTAAATAAAACCTAACAGGCGATAGATAAATGCCGTTGCCCCCTATGATAGAAATTAAGTTCTATCATAGGGGGCAACATGTTTTCTTGATCATTTGTTCAGTTTAGTTCATTTCCATAGCCGTTTTTCTGTTAACCAGCCCGCCCCTTAACACTACCCGCCGTAAGCATTCATCAAAATCTGCTGCAACTCCGTCATCAACGGCATCCTTGGGTTCGCCGTCGTCGTCTGGTCGTCAAAGGCCCGCTCCGCCAGTTCCGGCAACAGGCTCATGAACCGGTTCCGCTCGATGCCGAGTTCGGCCAGGGTGAGGGGCATGCGCAGTTTCTGCATGAGATGGCGAACAGCCTCGATGAGCGACTGGACGCCCTCTTCGACGGTGCGGGCCGGCAAGCCGACCATGCGGGCGATCTCGGCGTAGCGCCGGTCAGCCACATAGGACTCGTAGTTGGGGAAGGACGTGAACTTCGTCGGCCGGATGGCGTTGAAGGCGATCGTGTAGGGGAGCAAGATGGCGTTGGCCCGGCCGTGGGGGATGTGGAAGACGCCGCCCAACTGGTGGGCGATGGCGTGGTTGACGCCGAGAAAGGCGTTGGTGAAGGCCATGCCGGCGATGCAGGAGGCGTTGTGCATCTTCTCCCGGGCCTGTTTGTCGTTGCCGTTGTGGAAGGCCCGCGGCAGGTACTCGAAGACGATCTGGATCGCCTTGATCGCCAGGGCGTCCGTGTAGTCCGAGGCGAGGACGGACACATAGGCCTCGATGGCGTGGGTCAGCACGTCCATGCCGGTATCGGCTGTCACGCCCGGTGGGACGGTCATGACAAAATCGGGATCGATGATGGCCACGTCGGGCGTCAGTTCGTAGTCGGCCAGGGGGTACTTGATGTTCCGTTCCTTGTCGCTGATGACGGCGAAGGAGGTGACCTCTGATCCGGTGCCCGAGGTGGTCGGGATGGCGACGAGCCGCGCCTTCGATCCCAGCTTGGGGAACTTGTAGAGGCGCTTGCGGATGTCCATGAAACGCAACCGGAGGAGGGAGAAGTCGGTCTCCGGGTGTTCATAGAAGAGCCACATCCCCTTGGCGGCGTCCATGACCGAACCGCCGCCGAGGGCGATGATCACGTCCGGTTTGAAGTCATTCATCATGCGGCAGCCGCGCATGACCGTCTCGACCGACGGATCGGGCTCCACCTCGGCGAAGATCTCGCTGTGGACGTAGATGGAACGGTTGCGCAGGTAGTGGAGGACCCGGTCGACATAGCCCTGCTGCACCATGACCGGGTCGGTGACGATGAAGGCGCGGTGGATTTCAGGCATCTTCTCCAGGTAGGCCACGGCGCCGAATTGGAAATAAATCCGCTCGGGGATTTTGAACCACTGCATCTTTTCTCGCCGCCTCGCCACCCGTTTTTTGTTGATCAGGTTGACCACTGACACGTTGGCCGAGGTGGAGTTGCCGCCGAAGGTGCCGCAGCCCAGGGTCAGCGAGGGCATGTTGGCGTTGTAGATCTCGCCGATGGCGCCCTGGCTGGCCGGGGAGTTGACGATCAGCCGTCCCGCCTTGATGCGGCGGGAAAAGGCGTCGATCACCGCCGGGTCTTCCGAGTGAATGACGGCCGAGTGGCCCATGCCGCCGAAACGGACCATCTCCTCGGCCCGGTCGATGCCTTCCTCGGCGCCGTCGACGATGTAGTAGGCGAGGACAGGGCTGAGTTTTTCCCGCGAGAGGGGGTACTGGGGGCCGACGCCCTCTAAGCGGGCCAGCAGGATCTTCGTGTCCGGCGGCACGGAGAAGCCGGCCATCTCGGCGATGCGGGCCGCCGGCTGGCCGACGATGTCGGCGTTGACGGCGCACTTTTCTTCATTGACGACGATGCCCTCCAGGCGGGCCTTTTCGTCGTCGTTGAGGAAGTAGCACTTGTGTTCGCTCATGTAGCTTTCAAAGTCGCCGGCGATGGCCCGGTCGACGATGACGGCCTGTTCGGAGGCGCAGATCATGCCGTTGTCGAAGGTCTTTGACATGATCAGGTCGGTGACGGCGCGGCGCAGGTTGGCCGTCTTTTCGATAAAACAGGGCACATTTCCCGGCCCGACGCCGAGGGCCGGCTTGCCGCAACTGTAGGCGGCGAGGACCATGCTGGCCCCGCCGGTGGCCAGGATCAGGTTGACGCCGGGGTGGCGCATCAGCAGGTTGGTCGCGTCGATGGAAGGTCGCTCGACCCACTGGATGCAGTGTTCCGGCGCGCCAGCCCGGACGGCGGCCTCATAGACCACCTGGGCGGCGGCGGCGCTGGAGCGCTGGGCGCCGGGGTGGAAGGCGAAGATGACGGGGTTGCGCGTTTTCATGGCGATGAGCGCTTTGAACATCGTCGTCGAGGTGGGGTTGGTGACCGGCGTCAACGCGGCGATGACGCCGACCGGCTCGGCCACCTCCTCATAGTCGTCAAACTCGTTGACGCCGATGACGCCCACCGTCTGGTGGTACTTGATGCTGTGGTAGACCGATTCGGTGGCAAAGGTGTTTTTGATGATCTTGTCTTCATAGACGCCGCGGTGCGTCTCCTCGACGGCCATCTTGGCCAGGGGCATACGCTGTTCCAGGCCGGCCATGGCCATGGCGTGGACGATGGCGTCCACCTGGTCCTGGTTGAGTTCAAGAAAACGGTTCAAGGCCGCTTGGGCCTGATTCACCAGTCTGTCAATCGCTTGGGTGACGTCGGGGGCGGGGGAAGCCCCGTGGGCGGCGCCGTTATCTGCGCCTAGCATGGGGGAGGGATACACCCTATCCATCGGATCGAACCTCCTTGCGCCGGCTAGTTCTCTATTCCTTAATCTTTCCTGGATAGCAAAAGAAATAGCAATCATTTTCTTCGATTGCCAGTAATAACACTCCTGCTGGATGATTAAAATTTTCCATGAAAATAACAAGGAACACCCAGCCGGGGTCGACCAATGCGGTCGGTTCCGGCTGGGTGTTCGCCTTTTCTGGACTATGCGATGCTGTCGCCGCTGTCGTCCTTGTCTACCGAGGCCCGCACCTGCGTCAGCGCCACCGCGAAATCCTCTCCCGTGATCCGGATGGCGCTGGTGAAGTCGCTGGAGAGGGAGGCCGGCCAGCGGTCCATGTCCGGCCCCAGCGCCCGGGCCACCGCCATCAATGCCGCCTTGGCGCAGAGGGCGGCAATGTCGGCGCCGGTGAAGCCCTGCGTCTTTTCCGCTAGGTCGTTGATGTCGACCGTCCCTTCCAGGGGCATCTTGGCCGTATGGAGCTTAAAGATCTGCAGGCGGTCCTCCAAGGTCGGCACAGTTACGCGGACACGGTAATCAAAGCGGCCGGGGCGAAGGAGGGCTTTGTCGAGCACGTCCAGGCGGTTGGTCGTGGCGATGACGACGACCTGGGCGCGCCGGTCAAAGCCGTCCATGAGGGAGAGGAACTGGGCCACCAGGGTTGCCTCGAAGGAGGTCGTCGTCCGGCTGCGGTCGAGGGCGAAGGCGTCGATCTCGTCAAAGAAGATGATGCTGGGGGCCTTCTGCTCGGCCTGGGCGAAGAGTTCGCGCAGGCGTTTTTCGCTCTGCCCGTGGAGGGAGGAGAGAAACTCCGGTCCCTTGACGGCGAAAAAGGTGGCCTCCACCTCGTTGGCCACGGCCTGGGCGAGCAGGGTTTTGCCGCAGCCCGGTGGTCCGTAAAGCAAGACGCCCTTTGGCGGCGTGATGTTGAGGGTCCGCACCAGATCCGGGTAGCGCAAAGGAAGTTCGACGGCCTCGCGGAGCAGGCGCAGTTCTTCCTTTAAACCGCCCACATCGGCATAGGTGACCTTGCCCGGTTTGACGGGGCGGAAGAAATCTTCCATGGAGCCGTCCAGGGGATGGGAGACGGGGGGGTGAGAAGACGAAGGCCCAGACGAAGCCCCAGACAATGCAGCAGAGGAAGCGCCGCCAAAGTCATCGGCCACCTTCGGTTTCCCCGAAGGCGACGACGCAGTCCTTGTGAGCGAGCGCGATTCGTCGACGCGGACGCTGGTCATGCTGGTGTCCATGTCAAAGCGGCCGTGACCGGCCCGCCCCAGCGGCGTCCGGACGATGCCGGTCACCGTCGTTCCCGCGTCGTCGAAGCGATACTCCCAGTCGCCGTCCTTGCGCGGATTAATCCCATCCGGGAGGCTGGCGACGCGAAGGTTGACCCGCTGCCAGTCCAAGGCAGGACAGGCGACACAGCCGGACGATGCGGCCAATTGTTCCACCATGGTGTGAACCGCCCCTTTGTCCGTATGAAAGACGCCGTCACCGTCGACCTCGCCGTGACGGTACCAGCGGGGCCCGTCGGGCTCGCTCCAGTCCACATCATCGACGATGAGGAAACGGCAGCCGGGGAAAAAGAGCGCCTGTTCATCGCGGGCCGTCATGCCGACGCTGCGCCCGTCACAGTAAAAACCGGCGTCTCGGACCTTCAGCCGCTGTTCCAGGCAGGTGATGATCTTATCCAGTTGTTCTGGCGAGATCGCTTTTCCGGCGGCCGTGATGGCCGTGATCGGCCACTGGCGAGCTTTTTTCCAGAACTCGCACAATGGGGCATGATCCTTGTCATCTGCGGAGAAACAGGCGCGGTAACCGCCGTTGTCTGATTTGGCGACATGGGAAAACTGTCGCCGCAGGCCGATCGAGGCCAGGGCAGAAGGGGAGCGAAATTCGATCACGAGATGATTTGTTGTATCCATCGGTCATACCTCGAATTCTTTTATGGAATGTTCACGGAATATGTTCAAATATACCAAGCACCCCGGCGGGATGTCCACTAGGAAAGCGAAAAGAACGACAGGACTGCACGCCTAGTCGCTCTTTCATTTTTTAAACAGACTTTTACCGTTCTTTAACGAGCCAGTAAATCTTGGATAATAGTCGCCCGTTACGATGGAGGGGACAACAGGTCTAGCTGAATGGAACTACCGCAACGCCACGGCGGTAAAGAACAACGAAGAAGAGAGGTCTTGACAGCATGTTTACCCAGTTTTTTGGCAACTACCTTCTCGAACGGAACTTGCTCACGATGGTTCAATTGGGCGAGGTGTTGACCCAGATGAAACATGTCCGGGCGCGCCTGGGCGTCCTGGCGATCGATGCTGGATATATGACAGGGGAGCAGGTCGACTACATCCACAGCCTGCAACGGCGACAAGACAAGCGCTTTGGCGAGCTGGCCATCCAGGAAGGATATCTGGACGCAGCCCAACTGGAAGAGCTGCTGGCCAATCAATCGAGCAGTTATCTCGCCCTGAGCCAAGTGCTAGTCGATAGCGGCTGCTTCACCTACGATCAGTTGTCCCATCTGCTCCATGAATTTAAGGAACAGTGCAACATCAGCGATCGCGATTTTGAAGCCTTGAAAAATGACGATCTGGATGCCATGGTCGATGCCTTCTTGAACCTCGACCCACTGGAGGAAAAGGAACTCTGCCGCGCCGCTTTCCTGAGCTTTGTCAAGAACACCTTCCGCTTCATCGAAAGCGACTTCCGCTTTGCCCAAGGCCAGTTCGGCGATCAGTTCTCCTTCCACCGGCTGATCTATACGACGATGAGCGGCGACTACGACCTGTGCGTCGGATTGGCCGGCGATCAGGCGGTGTTCGAACAGTTTTCCTCCCGCTTCAGCGAAGGCCTGGGTGTCGCCGATATCGACATGCACGATTCCCTCGGCGAGTTCCTCAACGTCACCTGCGGCCTCTTTCTGGCCTCCCTCTCCAACCAGGGGATCGATCTGGAACTGCAGCCGCCCGCCTTGTGCCAGGAAAAAGCGCTGTCAAACCCACAGGGCCTCTTCTCCATCCCTGTTCACCTGCCCTTCGGTCGGATCGATTTTATCTGTAGTCGAGGAATCCCTGCTATCACTGAGTGACAACAAGGAGGTTTGCGAGCCATGGCGCGCATTTTGATCTGTGACGATTCCAACCTGTCCCGAGGCAACCTGAAAAAGATACTGACCGCCAAAGGACATGAGATTATCGGTGAGGCTGTCAACGGCGAAGAAGCCTGCAAGAAATACGGTGAGTGCAAACCCGATCTGGTCACCATGGACATCACCATGCCGAAAATGGACGGCATCACCGCGCTCAAGAAAATCATCCAGGAAAACCCCCGGGCCAAGGTGATCATGATCTCCGCCTTGGGCCAAGCGCCAAAGATCTTAGAAGCCGTCAACAGCGGCGCCAAAAACTATGTGACCAAGCCGTTCGACGCCAACAAGGTCCTCACCGCCGTGGATGAGGTATTGAAAGCCTAAGGGCGGGTCGTCTTTTGCCGGAGGCATGGGATGGATCGGACGAAAGGGGTTGATTCCTGTGGCCGTAATGGAAGAGATGCTCCTCCACCTGCCGGAAAGCAGCGGTCTTTTGGAGCGGGAAGACACCGGCGACCACGTTGACGTCCATATCGCCAAACTGATGCAAGAGGCGCCTGTCGTCGATGTGAACGAACTGGGCAGCCGTGTGCTGGCGATCTTCGAAGCCGATGAGAACACGGAAGGCATCGTCGTGTTGAAGCTTGGCCGGGCTGTGGGTCTGATCATGCGCAACAGCTTTTACCGCACGATCGGCCAGCAGTTCGGGCGGGAGGTCTTTCTGACCCGCCCCGTGAACCGGGTCATGAACAAACAGCCGCTGATCGTCACCCCCGGCACGGACATCACCCAGATCGGCATGCTGTCCATGAGCCGCGATCAGGAGAGCCTCTATGATTTCATCCTGGTGGAGGAACAAGGGCGCTATCTCGGCGTCATCAGCATCCGCCGCTTCATGGTGGAACTGTCCAAGCGCAGGGAAAAGCAGATCCGGCTGCTGGAAAAGCAGAAGAAAACCATCAAAAACCTGATGGACAATGCCGGTCAAGGGTTCCTGTCTTTCGGACAAGACCTGATCATTTCCAATGAATACAGCCTTGAATGCGTCGGTATTTTCGGGAAGGAGATCGGCGGCCTCAATGTTCTCGATCTGTTCGGAAGCTATCTTTCGGAAGAGGAAGGGGAGACGGCCGCCGGGGTGCTGAAAGGGCTCTTCCACGCCAAGAACAGCCTGGAGACCCATGTGTACATCTCCTTGCTTCCCGGCGAAATCATAGTGGCGGAAAAGAGCATCCACTGTGCATACAAGGTCATCCCCCAATGGGAACAGACGACGGTGATGGTCATCCTCACGGACATCACCGAGAAAAAAGCCCTCGAACAGAAGATGGTCGAAGAGAAAAACAACCTGAAGCTGGTGCTCAAGGCGCTGGCCTGCCAGAGCGACATCATCAACGGCATGGAGGCTTTTCGCGAGTTCTTTGCAAAAACAGTGCCCGAGATCTTGGAGAGCGACTGCGCCGCCCCAGAGAAACTGTCTGAGATCTACCGCGCCGTCCACACCTTCAAGGGCGATTTCGGCCAGTTCTATCTCTCCCACACGGCAGAACACCTCCATGAACTGGAAGACCGCCTGTCCCGGTTGGTCGACTGCGCCGATGCGACCACAGCGGCCATCGAGGAGATCATGGGCTCTGTCGATAGTGACCGTTGCCTCGCCCGCGACCGGGAGATCATCACCGAGATCCTGGGGGAAGGCTTTTTCTGTCAGAGCCAGACCTTCGCCGTCAGTCTCGACCGGATCATCGAGATCGAACGGCGCGCCGCCGGCGCCTTCTCGGAAGAGGAGCAGCGAGCGGAATTGCTCCTCCTGATCAAGCGACTCCGTTGCACCAACGTCAAGGACATCCTGGCGCCCTACCAGGAATATGTGCAAAGCCTGGCCGAACGGCTGGAAAAAGGCGTCGAACCGCTGGAGATCCGCGGAGACGACATCTTCATCGACAAAACGGCCTATGTCCGGTTCTGCAAATCCCTCGTCCATGTCTTTCGCAACATCGTCGATCACGGCATTGAGGACATGGACAGCCGCAGCGAGTCGGGCAAGCCCGAAAACGGAACGATCCGCCTGGAACTGAAGGACCTGGGCGACGGGTTCACCCTTAGCATCGCCGATGACGGCAAGGGGATAGACCCTGACCTGATCCGGACGAAGGCGGTGGAAAAGGGGATTTTCTCAGAGGAAGCTGTCGCCGGACTCTCGGAAAAGGATGTCATCGAGATCATCTTCATGGACCGGTTTTCCACCAAAGACGAAGTCAGCATCCTTTCCGGTCGCGGTGTCGGGATGGCCGCCGTCCGGGCCGAGGTGGAAAGCCTGGGGGGGAGCGTGGAAGCGCGCTCTGAGGTCGGAAAGGGAACGGAATTCCTTTTTCGCTTGCCCTATATCGTCGGTTAAGCGGGCTGAGAACACCAAGCCGTCTCCGAATCTGAAATCGCAATTTCCATGAAACACGTTGCATCGAATCGTGATGATTGATCGACATGTTATTCAGCAGGAACGGTGTGCCCGCAGTTGAAAGGTGGTATCTTGCGGAAGATGACTGTTGGCGACAAAGGCAGGCTGTTGCTCGTCACAGCCGTGGCCCTTCTCAGCGCGTTGGGCGCAGGCGCGGCTCTATTTATTTCCGGTCCCTCGACAGCGGTCATCTTCATCGTGATCGCTGCGTTCACCACCGGGCTGTTGGGTTTTTTCGCTGTCCAAAACGGCATTCAAATGGAGGCAGTCCGAGCGTTTTTAGCAGAAAATAGTTGGTTAAAACCAAGCGCTTCGATTCCTCTTCCTGCACATTTTTCCTCTCTATCTCCTTCTCTGGTTGAACAACTGAAAGAGTGGGCCGAGGGGCGGGAGCAGTCCCTCTCACACCTTCGCGCCATCGTGGAAGAGTTGGCGACAACAGCCAGTGAAATGCCGACCCATCTTGACCGCCTTTCCTTCGCTGCGTCCCGGACAGAGGAGCATGACGGACAGGCGACTGCTGCTGCGCAGGAGCAGAACCAGTTCGTAGAACGGGTGCGGAAAGACTCCTCGGAAATCGCTCAGGCGATCGAAGCCCTCGCCGAGAGCGCGGCGGCGTCCAGCCAATCGGCGACCGATGCCTTTTCGGCGGCTGAAGCGGGCTGGAATTCCATCATGTCCGTCGTCAGCCAGATGGAGGCCGTCAGCAATGCTTCCCTCCGTACGGCCGGCATCATCCAACACCTGGGCGGCAAATCAGGACAGATCAGCCAGTTCGCGGACGTGATCACCAACATCGCCGACCAGACGAATTTGCTGGCCTTGAATGCAGCCATCGAAGCGGCCCGGGCGGGAGATCAGGGGAGAGGGTTTGCTGTCGTCGCCGAAGAGGTGCGCAAGCTGGCAGAGAGTTCGGCAAAGGCCGCGCGGGAGATCACCGTCCTTATCGCGGAAATCCAGGGGGACACGCTGAAAGCGGTTGCCTCTATGGAAGCAGGCGGGAGAGAGGTGGAGGAAGGCGCTCAGTTGGCCCGTGACGCCGGCGCCGGCTTTGAATCCATCGCCGATCTGGCAAACAATACGGCGACCCAGATCCATGATGTGACAGCGACGATTGAACAGATCGCCAAGGCCAGCCGCGATATGGCCGACGGCATCGACCACATTGGCGGTTTGAAATCAGAAGAGTCCACGGGAGCGTCCCCAGAGATGGGAGCGCCTACTAAGGAAGAGATCAGCCGGAACCTCGAGCGGGAAGCGGCCCGGCAACAGGCGCAGGCATTGACCGAATTAATGATGAGTCGAATAGCCGAACTCCGGCTGGCGATTGAGGCAGAGTAAAACAGATAATAGCGCCATAAGAGAGCGGGATCGATCTTCGTGTTGCGCCTGATCCCTTGTAAAAACCGTCCAACGAGTTTGGGCGGTTTTTGTCATTCCAGAACGGGCATACGAAGACAGAGGATTTTTGCTAGAAAGCGAGAAAAGATGGATAGAAGGTGAATAGAGGATCAATCATGAGTGGTTAGAGAAATACGATTTTATTGGGAGATGATCCGATGAACTACCGGCACTTGGGGAAGACAGAACTGACCGTATCGGAACTCGGCTTTGGCGGGATCCCCATCATCCGCCTCGACACGGCGGAAGCCATCAAGGTGTTGCAACGGTCTTTTGAGCGGGGCATTACCTTCTATGACACGGCCAACGCCTACCGGGACAGTGAAGACAAGATCGGTCAGGCCTTTCAAGGGATGCGCCACAAGGTGGTCATCGCCACCAAGACGGGCATGCGCGACGGCAACGGGGCGCTGGCCCACCTGGAAAAGAGCCTGCGCATGCTGCGCACCGACTATATCGACCTCTACCAACTGCACCAAGTCTCCCAGGAGAGGGATTGGGAGGCCCTTACCGCCCCCGGCGGCGCCTTGGAGGTCATCGTCAAAGCCCAGGAAGCGGGGAAGATCCGCCACATCGGCGTCACCTCCCATAACCGCCAGATGGCCATCAAATTGATCAAAACCGGTTATTTCACGACGATCCAGTTTCCCTTCAACTTCATCGAGGACGCCGCCAAGGACGACCTCTTCCCGTTGGCGCGGGAGATGGACCTGGGCATGTTGGCCATGAAACCCTTTGCCGGCGGCATGATCGACAATGCCGCATTGGCCTTCAAGTTCCTGCGCCAACATCCCGATGTCCTCGCCATCCCTGGCTATGACTCCGTCGCGTCAGTCGACCAGATCGTCGCCTTCTATGACAGCCCCAACGTGGTGACCGGCGATGACCTGGCGGCGATGGACCGCTACCGTCAAGAGTTGGGCATGCAGTTTTGCCGGCGTTGCGAGTACTGCCAGCCCTGTCCCCAGGGCGTGATGATCACCCCGGCCATGGGCTATCAGGTGCTCGCCAAACGCATGGCGCCGCCGGTGGCCGTCGAGTTCCTGCGCCGCCCCATGGAGACGGTTCCCAACTGCACCGCCTGCGGCGCTTGTGTGAAGAAATGCCCCTACAACCTGCCCATCCCCCAGATGCTGAAAAAGCATTATGACATGTGGGAGGGCCACCGGATCGAAACAGGGCTTTAATCGAAATGGCCTGACGATCGCCTGACAAGAACGCTTACCTCTGCTCGATCCTCGTTGACACGATATAAGCATCCCTCTGTTTTTTCACCGTTAATGTAAGCGGTCGCCGGGCGGCCCAGCGGGGGCGATCCGGCAGCAGGCCGATTTCGGCTTCATCCCCCTTTTGTCGAAATGTTGTCCCTCCGGTGACGAGTTCCTTGTCATCGATGGATAAGACAAAGCGACCTTCATGGATGACATCGGCGGGCGACGCAGCATCGCCCGCTTTTTCCTGTTCCTGTTCTTTTTCCGGCGCAGCGCCGCCGAGAGCGGGGAGGGGCAACGGGGGATCAAACTGGGCAGCGAAGTGGCCTGTTCCCGAAGCGACCGTTTCCGAGACGGCGCCGAAGGCCCGCAAAGCCGGACGGCCCTTGTGTAAGGTGACGATCAGGTGGCTGCTTGCCGATTGCACAACCATTTGTTCCTCGCTGAGCGCCGTGATCCCATAGTCGATCTCCCCGCTGTTGAGCGCCCACCGCCAGCGTTCCCCTACAACCCCTTTTTCCGGCTGCTCCACCCACCGGATCTGCCGTTCGCCCGTGCGGAAGACGGCCATGTCGAAGACCTCCGAGTAGTACCCTTTGAGACCCGTAAAGAAAAAGGGGATCCAGATGCGACGAGGGACTGCAAACTCCTTCCCGGCGATAAGCAGCCGGGTTCGCTTTCCAGCCAGGGTGCTCCGCTGGCGGAACATGATCGGCAGGGAACTCTTGCGGGCATGTTGCCCCGGATCGATTGCCCCGCCCCAACGAGAGGATGTCTTGCTTGCGGCGACAAAGTCGAGCCGGACGGGTTCTCCCCGAAAAGAGTCAAAGGCGAGTTGGATGCGGACGATATCGGCTTCAACGGTTCGTCGGTAACTGATGGGCCGGAAATGCATCTCTCGTTTGAGTCCTTCCCGCTGGAGTTGTTGAACCACCCGCTCATCATTGACATGATCGATCTGGGACTGGTCATGCAACGTGATGATCGCCCGGATCAGCGGTGGGGAACCCTCACGGAGACGGATCATCGCTTCGAGGGATTCGTATTTTGGGTGTTCCCGCAGGTACACCATCACATGGGCATCATAACGGTGAAACACGAAAGAAAAGGGCTGGAGCAGGAGGCCCTGGAGTTGTTCAAGCTGGAACATCGACAACACTCCCTTCCTTAGAACGGTGCATATCACCTCATCTATAAAGTATCCTTTTAGGACGTCGTATAAAGACGTCCTATATGAAGGTCGCTTTAGAACATCGTCATATCGACATGCGACATTGTCAAAACGACATTGTCAAAACGACAAGCGACGTCGTTGAATCGGCAAGCTGAACTATGTATGAGCGGGGCTGCAACGCCTTTCACCGTTTCTTATTATGTTGCGAAAGGGAGAACGGTGAGCCCTGATTGCGCATTTCCATTGATTTCTTTTCCTCCAGCGCGTACAGTAGGGAAGACGGGTTCGGAGCGCCGTCAACGGGGCATAATTTGGATAAGAGAAGGAGATGACGTCCACCGATGACAAACAAAACATATCCGGCGCCGCCGGAAATGACCATCGACACCAACAAGGAATACGTGGCCACGGTCAACACGACGAAGGGAACCTTCCAAATCAAGCTGCTCGCCGCGGAAGCGCCGAAGACAGTCAACAATTTCGTCTTCCTGGCCCGCGATCAATTTTATGATGGCGTCCGTTTCCACCGCATCATCAAAAACTTCATGATCCAGACAGGCGACCCGAAAGGCAATGGCACAGGCGGACCGGGGTATCGTTTTGCCGACGAACTGCCGCCGGCCCTGCCCTATGCGCCTGGCGTCGTCGCCATGGCCAACGCCGGCCCGGACACCAACGGCAGCCAGTTTTTCATCTGCAACGGCGACAGCGCCCGTGGATTGAACAACTACCCCAACTACACCGTCTTCGGCCAAGTCACCGAAGGGATGGATGTGGTGCTGAAGATCTCCGACACGCCCGTTGAATGGGGCGCTGGCGGTGAGCGGAGCAAGCCCGTCGAGGACGTGAGCATCGAATCGATCACCATCGAAGAGAAGTAATCCCATAATCAACCTTTGAGAAAAAGCGAAACAGGCCCCTTCCCGATGGAAGGCAGGCCTGTTTCGCTTTTATCCGCCTGTTTTTCCTACAGCATCAGTTGAACCCACAGGAAAGCCCCTGCGATCCCGCCGGCGACGACGAGAATCAGGTTCATCTCGAACAGGGCCAGCAGGACCGCTGTGATGCCGCCGGCTGTTGCAGCCGCGACTTGATCCGAGCCGGTGGAGGAGAGGATGCCGGGGAATATCAACGCGCCCAGAGCGGCAAAAGGGATGAAGCGGAGGAAGCGATGGGCCAAGGGCGGCAATTTCATGTGACGGAGCAATGCCAGAGGCAGCATGCGCGGGAGATAGGTGACAAGGCCCATGGCCAGCACAAGGCTGAAGAGCGCCCAGGGAGCAGTATGAAGCGCACTAGCGGAACTTGCCGGCTCGATAGGATTCATGACCGATTCGCCTCCTTTGTGAAGATGGCTGCGCCGGCGGCAGCGCTCAAGACGGTGGCGATGATGATCGTCCAGCCGGCCGACAGGCCGGCGAAAATCGGAAGCCAGCGCAGGAGGGCATGGATGGCGGCGGCGAGCAAGGCGATGGTCATCACCTCGCGGGAACGTTTCATTGACGGCAGCAGCAGCCCGATGAACATGGCGTACAGGGCGATGCCCATGCTGTTCTTCAGCGCCTCCGGCAACCCTTCCGCGATAAACAGGCCAATCCAGGTGCCGGCGTTCCAGGCGGTGTAAGCGATGACGTTCAGTCCCAGCACGAACCCCTTTGCCAGCTTTGCTTCGGAACGGAGCGCCGAGACGCCGAAGGTTTCATCGGTGACGCCAAAGGCGATCAAGGCCAGCCATTTTTTCGTCACATTCGTCTCCAACCGCTGGGAGAGCGCCGCAGACATGAGGAAGTGACGGAAATTCAGGATCAGCGTCGTCAAGACGATCTCGCCGAATCCGGCGCCCAGGACGAGAAGATTGACACCGACAAACTGACTGGCGCCAGCGAAGACAAAAAAGGACATGGCCATGCCGACCCAGTTGGGCAGTCCGGAAGACTTGGCGAGCAGGCCGAAGGCGATGGCAATGGGGACATACCCGATGGCGATCGGGATGCCGGCTGTGACGCCGCGGCGGATATCGGCGCTGACGCCGCCATGGCGCGGCTCAACGAGGGTAGCTTCTGGCCGCGTATGCCGATTCAATGAAGGCATGGCAACGTTCCTTTCGTTGGCAAGGGTTGATAGGCCCAAAACACCCAGGGCAATGCATCATAGGGGATAACTCGCAATACTATATTTTTGCATTTTTTCAACCGCCTTGTCCAGGCGGCTTTTTTCCTTATCGCGCTATCTATTTATCACTATATTTTGTTGAATGGACAATATCGCTGCTATTTTGAAGCTTCACACCCTTTTTGCGAAGAGGAATAAAATTATTGCTGACGATTGCGAAAGTTCCCTGTATAATGTACAAGTGTCCACGAGGAACAAACAAAAGCCGCAGATAGTCAATCCACGAAAGGAGCATCACAGGATGCAGCACAATTCGGAATCGATGCTAAAAAAAGACATCGGAACGATCGTCGCCATGTCCATTGTCATCGGTTCAGTCATCGGATCAGGGATTTTTATGAAACCCGGGAAGGTGATCGTCGCCTCGGGCGACTCTACCATGGCCCTGTGGGCCTGGGTTCTCGGGGGGATCATCACCCTGGCCAGCGGCCTGACGATCGTTGAACTGGCGACTCAGATCCCGAAAACAGGTGGTCTGTACGTCTATCTGGAAGAGGTCTACGGAAAGCTCTGGGGTTACCTCTGCGGCTGGGTGCAAACCTTGATTTACGGTCCCGCCATTATCGCCGCGCTGGGCCTTTACTTCGGCTCGCTGGT
Organism: Heliomicrobium gestii; assembly: GCF_009877435.1. Taxonomy (NCBI): domain Bacteria; kingdom Bacillati; phylum Bacillota; class Clostridia; order Eubacteriales; family Heliobacteriaceae; genus Heliomicrobium; species Heliomicrobium gestii. Next base: position 282,969 of record NZ_WXEX01000003.1, read on the forward strand.
GGCTCACTTCTTCGGTTGGGGGCCGGAAGCGAAAATGTATGTGGGGCTCTCCGCGATCATCTTCCTGGCTATCGTCAACAGCATCGGAACCAAGTATGGCGGTTTCGTGCAGACCCTGGCCACGGCGGGGAAGCTGATTCCCATCGCCCTGATCGCCATCTTCGGCATCTGGCAGGGCGACGGCCAGATCCTCAATATGACCAGCGGCGTCACCGAAAAAACGGGCATGGCCGCCGCCATCCTGGCGACGCTCTGGGCCTATGACGGCTGGTTGCTCGTCGGATTTGTGGCCGGCGAGATGAAAAACCCGGCGAAAATCCTGCCCCGCGCCATCATCATCGGTCTTTCCATCGTCACCGTCGCCTACCTCTCCGTCAATATCGCCATGATGCATGTCTTGCCGGCTGCTGAAATCGCCAGGCTCGGCGAGAACGCCGCCGGCACGGCGGCGACGATCCTCTTTGGCGGCATCGGCGGCAAACTGATCAGCATCGGCATCATGGTGTCCATCTTCGGCTGCCTCAACGGCAAGATCCTCACCTTCCCCCGGGTGCCCCTGGCCATGGCCGAGCGGGGTCAACTGCCTTTTTCCCGCCTTTTGGCCCAAGTTCAGCCGAAGCTCGGCACGCCGATCTTCGCCACCCTCTCCCAGGTGGTGATCGCCGTCGTGATGATGTTTGTGGCTGACTCGGAGCGCCTCTCCGACATCGCCATCTTTGCCATCTATGTCTTCTACATCTTCGCCTTCGTTGCCGTCTTTCTCCTCCGCAAGAAAAACAGCGCCGCATCGCGGATTTACAGCGTGCCCGGCTACCCCATCATCCCCCTGGTCGCCATCGTCGGGTCTGTCTTTATCATCGTCAGCACCATCTTCGACAACCCCACAGACACCCTGTTTGCGCTGCTCATCACTGTCATCGGCCTGCCCGTCTACTGGGTTTTGAACCGGAAAACCATGGCCTCGGCCAACCAGGAAGGCTAAAAAGTCGGGGGAGCAAAGCCGAAATCCGACCAACCCTCGCCTCGGTTCGTATCCCCAGCTTCAGGTAGTATCCGAAGCAAAAAGCTCAACACCGCAACGTGGCGGCGTTGAGCTTTTCTCCTTTTTATCGCTTATTCACCGGGGCGACGGCTCGCCCGGCAGCGGCTTGAATATGTATCCTTGGGCGCGGCATTCCTCGATGAAGCGGGGAAGCATCTCCGTGTTGTCCTGGGAGACGGCGTGGAGCAGGATGACCGCCCCGGGGTGAAGCTGCTTCATCACCTGGGGCAGCGCCTTCTCGGGACCGACCTGCTTGTCCACTTCCCAGTCGCGGTAGGCGATGCTCCAGAAGGTCGTCGTCAAACCCAGGTCATAAGCGGTGGCGACAGAGGCGGCGTCAAAACGGCCCATGGGCGGGCGGTAGTGGATCGGTTTCTTCCCGGCGAGGTTGGTGACGGCGTCGTTGATCTTTTGCAGTTCTGCTTTTTGTCGTTCCGGGCTGAGTTTCGTCATATCGGGGTGGTTCTGGGTGTGGTTGCCGATGCCAAATCCTCGACGGCCCATTTCTTGAACCAGTTCCGGGTGGGTGTCGACAAACTGTCCGGTGACAAAGAAGGTGGCCGGAACCTTGGCCTGGGACAGGGACTCCATGATCTGCGGCGTAAAGCCGTTTTCATAACCTTCGTCAAAGGTCAGATAGAGCGCTTTTTCCTCCGTCGGGATCCGGTACACCGGGTCATAGGCCGCGATCGCGCCGGTCATTGAAGCGGGCCATTGCGGGGCTACCCCTGTCTCGTGGCGAGGGATCCACCAATCCTGAGGACCGGTTGTGCCTTTGGCGGAAGAGGCGCTCCCTTTCGGCGTCGTCTCCACTTTCTCCGGCGCTGTCGGAGGCGCTTGTGACGCCTTGGCCGGTTCTTTCGACGTGTCAGCTTTGGCCGTCTCGGCCGTGGCAGGACTCGGTTTGGCTGCGTTCGTACCGGCCGCCGCCGCTGCCGGGGTCTGCGCAGGCGAGGGGGGAGGTGTGGCATCGCCGGCCCGCGTCTGCTCGATCGTGAACAATCCGGCGGCGATGCCCCCGATCAGGACCAGGGCGGCGGCAATGGTGAGATTTTTCTCTTTCATGGCATACTTCCCCTTAGGGAATCCTTCGGCGGCAGCGCCACCTTTGCCGAGAAGGCGTCCGCTTGACGGAACGGCGCCGATGGGCAAAGCTTCGTCCCAGCGATAAATGGTCGAAGGGCAAGAGACGCTGCGCCGGGATTCCGTGTAATAGGGAAGAATTTCTCTTACTTTTGAGACAACTCCTCCAAAAAACCGACGGAGGATGAGAAAAAGTTTGCTTGGGTCGGTTGTTACCGTCAAGATTAGACACACTTCGCCAATTCCCTATTGACCGTGTTATAATGATGATCGTCGATTGAGGGACTTACGGATAACCATTGAATCAGTCACGGGGGGTATTGTTTTTATTATGGATAAGGCGATACGCCGGATCTTTGTGGAAAAACGCGAGGGTTTCAACGTGGAAGCCCAACACCTGCGCGATGACCTGCGGGACAACCTGGGCATCTCCGGACTGGAAGGCCTGCGGATCGTCAACCGGTACGATGTGGCCGGCATCTCTGACGACGAGTATGCCCGGGCGCGCGGCACGATCTTCTCGGAACCCAACGTGGACCATGTGTACGATGAACGGCTGGCGACCGACCCGGCACATCGCCTCTTTGCCATGGAATACCTGCCCGGCCAGTATGACCAGCGGGCCGATTGGGCGACCCAGAGCATCCAGATTGTGACGCAAAAAGAACGCCCCGTCGTCCAGTCGGCCAAGGTGATTGTTCTTGAAGGGCAGATCAGCGACGACGAGTTCAACCGGATCAAGGCCTACTGCATCAACCCTGTCGAATCGCGCGAGGCCGCATTGGATAAGCCGGCTTCCCTGGACATGCAGCTCCAGCCGCCGGAAGATGTGAAAATCCTTACCGGCTTCATCACCGCCGCTGATGAGGAACTGCAGTCGCTAATGGGACAGTTGAGCCTCGCCATGAGCTTTGAGGATCTGCGCTTCTGCCAGGCCTATTTCCGCGATGACGAACAGCGGGACCCGACGATCACCGAGATCCGGGTCATCGACACCTACTGGTCTGATCACTGCCGCCACACCACCTTTTTCACGAAGATCGAAGACGTCCAGATCGAAGAGGGGCCCTTCACCGGACCGATCCGGGCGGCTTATGACGAATACCTCCAATCGCGCAACCTCGTCTACGGCGACAAAGAGCGCGATGTCTGCCTGATGGACATGGCTGTCATCGCCATGAAGGAACTGAAAAAACAGGGCCGCCTTGACGACCTGGACGAGTCGGACGAGATCAACGCCTGCAGCATCGTCGTCCAGGCTGATGTGGACGGCAAAAAAGAAGACTGGCTCGTCATGTTCAAAAACGAGACCCACAACCACCCGACAGAGATCGAGCCCTTCGGCGGCGCCGCCACCTGCCTCGGCGGGGCGATCCGCGATCCCCTGTCTGGGCGTTCCTATGTCTACCAGGCCATGCGCGTCACCGGCAGCGGCGATCCCCGCACTGCCGTGGAAAACACCCTGCCCGGCAAACTGCCCCAGCGCAAGATCACCATCGGCGCCGCTGCCGGCTACAGCTCCTACGGCAACCAGATCGGCCTAGCGACGGGGCAGGTGGCCGAGGTCTATGATGAAGGCTTCGTCGCCAAGCGCATGGAGATCGGCGCGGTCATCGGCGCCGCGCCGCGCCAGAATGTGGTGCGCAAAGCCCCTGCGCCGGGCGATGTGATCCTCCTCGTCGGCGGGCGAACCGGCCGCGACGGCTGCGGCGGCGCCACTGGCTCGTCGAAGGAGCACACGGCCGAATCGCTCTTCACCTGCGGCGCCGAGGTTCAAAAAGGCAATCCGGTCACAGAACGGAAGATCCAGCGCCTCTTCCGCAACCCTGACGTCAGCCGGCGGATCAAGAGGTGCAACGACTTTGGCGCCGGCGGCGTATCGGTCGCCATCGGTGAACTGACCGACGGCCTTACGGTCAACCTCGACGCCATCCCCAAGAAGTACGAGGGCCTCGACGGGACCGAACTGGCCATCGCCGAATCGCAGGAGCGGATGGCGGTCGTCGTCGCCCCCGAAGATGTGGACGCCTTCTCTCGATTGGCCCATGAGGAAAACCTCGAAGTCACCGTCGTCGCCACAGTGACCGAGGAAGCGCGCCTGACCATGAACTGGCGCGGCGCGACCATCGTCAACCTCAGCCGTGCCTTCCTCAACACCAATGGCGTCAAGCAGCGGACAACGGTCACCGTCAAAGGGCCCGAAGCCGGGAAGAACTATTTCAACGCCCTGCCTGCTGCGGTGGAGCGCGAACTGCCTGACCTGCGCGCCGCCTGGCTGGCCAACCTGAGCGACCTGAACGTCTGCAGCCAGAAGGGACTTGTTGACCGCTTTGACAGCACCATCGGCGCCAACACGGTGCTGATGCCCTTCGGCGGCGTCCATCAGGCCTCACCGGCCCAGGGCATGGTGGCCAAGCTCCCCGTCCTCGGCGGCGAGACGACGACCGCCACAGCCATGACCTTCGGCTACAACCCCCATTTGGCCAAATGGAGCCCCTTCCACGGCGCCCTTTACGCCGTTGTCGAATCGGTGGCCAAGGCCGTCGCCCTGGGCGGCGACTACCGCCGCATCCGGCTCACCCTGCAAGAGTACTTTGAAAAACTGGGCAAAGACCCCGTCCGCTGGGGCAAGCCCTTCAGCGCTCTCCTCGGCGCCTTTGTCGCCCAAAAGCGGCTCGGCATCGCCGCGATCGGCGGCAAGGACAGCATGTCGGGCACCTTCATGGACCTCCACGTGCCGCCGACGCTTGTCTCCTTCGCTGTCAATGTGATGGACGCCGGCCAGGCCATCTCGTCGGAGTTCAAGGGGGCCGGCCATCCCGTCGTCCTCCTGCCCCTGGGCCGCGACGAAAACGAACTGCCCGACTTTGCCAGCCTCGACCGCAACTACCGCAAAGTGGCCGAACTTGCCGGGGAAGGCAAGGTGCTCGCCGCTTCGGCCATCATCTTCGGCGGTGTCGCCGCTGCTGTCAGCAAGATGGCCTTCGGCAATCAGATCGGCCTGATCATGGGCGATAGCAATGCTCCCGCCGATCTCTTCCGCGCCGATTACGGCTCCCTCGTCCTAGAGATCAACAGCGCCGCCGACCTGGCTGCCGCTTTCGGCGACGTCCCCTATGTGCTTCTGGGCTACACCCAGGAAGCGCCGGTCCTGCGCGTCAACGGTGTGGAGATCGCTTTGACCGAAGCTCAGACGGCCTGGGAAAAACCGCTCGAGAAGATCTTCCCGACGCGGGTGAAGACGAGCGATGAACTGGCGGGAGCAATCAAATCCAGCGACTCATCCCATCCATACACCGCCCGAAACACCCACCGCCCGGCCCTGAAAATCGCCCGTCCTCGCGTCTTCATTCCCGTTTTTCCGGGCACCAACTGCGAGTACGATACGGCTCGCGCTTTTGAAAAGGCGGGCGCTGTCGCCAACCTCCTCATCGTCCGCAACTTGACACCCATTGATGTGGAGGAAAGCATCGCCGAGATGGTCAAGGGCATCGAAGCCGCCCAGATCGTGGCGCTGCCCGGCGGGTTCAGCGCCGGCGACGAGCCGGAAGGATCGGGCAAGTTCATTGCCGCCGTGTTCCGCAACCCCCGGGTGAAGGAAGCCGTCACCAACCTGCTCAAGACCCGAGACGGCCTTATGCTCGGCATCTGCAACGGCTTCCAGGCGCTGATCAAGCTCGGCCTCGTCCCTTACGGCGAGATCGTCGACATCACCGAAAACTGTCCGACCCTGACCTACAACCGGATCGGCCGCCACATCTCCTGCATGGCCCGGACGAAGGTCGTCTCGACCCTGTCGCCCTGGTTCTCCCGCGTGGAAGCAGGGGAGATCCACACCGTCGCCCTCTCCCACGGGGAAGGCCGCTTCTTCGCCTCGCCGGAGATGGTCGACCGCCTCTTCGCCAACGGCCAGATCGCCACCCAGTATGTTGACATGGACGGCAATATCAACGAGGATATCCGCTACACCCCCAACGGTTCTGTCGCCGCCGTCGAAGGGATCACCAGCCCTGACGGGCGCGTCCTCGGCAAGATGGGCCACTCTGAGCGGATCGGCCGCCATGTGGCTGTCAACGTGCCGGGAGAGAAAGACCAACGGATCTTTGCCTCCGGGGTGGGGTACTTCCAGTAAACGAGAAAGCGTCCTTGTTAGCGCATTCTGTGCCCAAAAAGCCAAAAAGGAAAAGAGCGATGGAAGAGTTCGATGACTCTCCATCGCTCTTTCCCTTTATTCCCTTTCAACCGCTTTCTTAACGAAAATGATCTCTCTGGTTCTAGGTGCTCAACGGCTTCTTCCCTGGGAAGGAGATGATAATGATTTCTTGAATAGAATAGCAGTAAATGCAATGACATGAGATTTGAAATGAACGCGAGTAAAATTCATACTCGAACATCATTGCACAGGAAATCTGCTGCGGGGTGCAAGTATGAAGCAAAATAGAATTCTGGTTATTGAAGATGAAGACGCGATCCGCCGGTTTATCCTGATCAATCTGGAGAGAAACTCCTTTCAGGTGATGGCGGCCGCCGACGGGGAGGAGGGGCTTGACCTGGCCAAGTCCTTTCAGCCCCACCTCGTCCTGTTGGATATCCTGTTGCCGGGCATCGACGGGTTTGAGGTGTGCCGCCGATTGCGTGAAAAGACCCCTGATGTGGCTGTCATCATGCTGACGGCCAGGGGACAAGATTTCGATAAAGTGATGGGCCTGGAACTGGGCGCCGATGATTATATAGTAAAACCCTTCAATCCTCTCGAATTGGTCGCCCGGATTCGCGCTGTTCTCCGGCGCCTGCAGATGGCTCACCAGGAGAACGAAGAAGTCCTCTGCCAGGGACCTTTCCGGTTAGACGTAAAGGCGCAGCGAATCTCAAAAAAGGGGCAGGAGCTGACCTTAACGCCCCGTGAGTTCTGCCTCATGAAGATCTTCCTGGAAAAGGCCGGGCAGGCCCTCAGTCGCGATCAACTGCTGGATCTCGCCTGGGGAAAAGATTTTGTCGGAGACCCCAAAACAGTTGATGTACATATCCGGAGATTGCGGGAAAAAATCGAGGATCATCCCTCCCAGCCAACCTATTTAGAGACGGTCTGGGGGGTGGGGTATCGCTGGCGGGAGGGAAGCCCGAGTGCAGGGGATTAAGAAGCGCCTCGTCGTCAGTTACCTCCTGGTGATCCTGTTCACTGTATTTTTATTGGAATCTTTTTTGCTGTTGGGCATTCGACAGTATTATTTTGACAACGTCTTGGACGTCCTCAAGAAACAAGCAGAGGTAGCCGGCAATTTTTACGGGCGCTATCTCTTCGGCGCTGATGTAGACAGGGAAGCGCCGGCGTTATTGGATAGCTTTGCAGCAACGACGTCTGCGCAAGTCCAGATCGTCAACAACCGAGGCGTCCTGCTGGCCGATTCGCAAGGTGCCGGCAGGGCGCAGATGCTGTCTACGCCGGATGTGCAGCGTGCCTTGGCGGGAGAAATGGGGCAGTGGCAAGGAACGATTCCCGCTACCGGCGAGCCGGTCTTATCGGTTGCCTATCCCTTAAGATCGGGCGCGCAAGTTGCCGGGGCTGTTCGTTTTGTCACTTCTCTGACAGGCATTTACCACGTGATGGAGAAGGCCGCCTTCCTCTTGCTCTTTGTAGGCTTTATGGTCGTCTTATTGGCCGCCGGGGTCAGCCTGCTCCTGTCGTCTACGATCACAGGTCCTGTCGAAGAGATCACAGCGGCGGCCGGGGAAATGGCAAAGGGACGCTTTACCGTCCGAGCCGTGAAAAAATATGACGATGAGATCGGCAAGCTGGCCGATACCTTAAACTACATGGCCGAAGAAGTAGTCCGCCATGAACAGCTAAAAGACCAGTTTATCGCCGCCATCTCCCACGAACTGCGCACTCCCTTAACCTCGATCAAAGGGTGGACCGTGACCTTGCGCACTGGCGATCCGGAGAATCGGGAAGAGATGATGGAGGGACTGGACATCATCGAAAAGGAAAGCGACCGGTTGACCCTGCTGGTGAATGAACTGCTGGACTTTTCCAGTATGTCTTCCGGAAAAATGCGACTGCAAATCGATACAGTCGATCTGCAAGCATTGCTGCATTCGGTGGTCAGACAAGCCACCCCGAGGGCGCAACGGCAGCGAATCGATTTGTCCCTTGCCAGCCCATCCCCTTTGCCGGCGGCGAAGGTGGATGCCAATCGAGTGAAACAGGTCTTGATTAACCTGCTGGATAACGCCTTTAAGTTTACGTCCCCGGGAGAAAAGGTGCGCGTCAGCGCTTCTTTCGATGATGGGTTTATTACGATTGAGGTAGCCGACAATGGCGCAGGCATCCCCCCGGAGGAATTGCCCCTTGTGAAACAAAAATTCTACAAAGGGACCCAGGTGTCCGCCGGCAGCGGCATCGGCCTGTCCATCTGTGACGAGATTATCAAACTCCATCACGGGCAATTCAATATCGACAGCGTTCCCGGAGGGGGGACAACGGCGCAGGTGATCCTTCCCCTGTAACCCTTTCGTAACGAATTTTTACCCTTGCCTAACCCTTTGCCGAACTCCTTGATCTATACTCAAAGTAAGTTCCGGCGCCGGACATTTTCGATGGAATTGGAGGGGAATATCGATGAAGGGCAAAGCGCTGGCTGTTGGCGCCCTATTGGTGGGCAGTTTTTTATCGGGATGTGGCGTATTGACGCCGCCCAGTCTCATGATCATGCCGCCTCAGCTACCACTGTCTGATAGTCAGGTCGACGAATCCTTGCAGGCGACGGTTCAGAAGTTCCTGCCCCCTGGAGCGAGCTTGGAAGAGCCCAAAAACCCGCCAGGGGCCAAAGCGATTCAGCAGGTGGATATCGATGGTGACGGCAACGCCGAGGTGTTGGCCACATACCGCGCCGGCCAGAAGGGGGAACTGGGCGCGCTGCTGCTCAAGAACAATCAGAATCACTGGGAGAAGCTGTGGCAAACAGAGGGAGCCAGCGGTCTCGCCATCGACATGGCCACGGTTGCCGATATTGATGGCGACGGGCGAGGGGAGTTACTGCTCGGTTGGCTGATTGGCGCATCGGCAGGCAACGGACTGGACATTTTCACCTGGCGCGACCATCATGTGGAACCGCTGGCGACTCTGGGGTACCACAAGTTGGATATCCTTCCCGCCGCCCATCCGGAGGTCGATGGCAAGGCCGTTGCCCTCGCCCTGTGGCGGAAGGATACGGGGAAAGCCTATAAAATCGACTTGGTGCGGTGGACGGCAACCGGTAAGACCGCAGGGTGGGTTCATGCCGAAGAACAGTATCCTGACTACTATAAAAAAGTCGTTGACTATTACCAGGAACGGGTCAAAGAAATGCCAGGCGCCGCATTCTACAAGTATTACCTGGCCGACGGGCAGGTAAAGTCGAAGGCCGGAGAAGAGACGCTTGCGACGATCGCAGCCGGAGAGGAACTGAAGCTTGGCTATCCAGAGGCATATGCTTGGCAGCTGCTCAAAGGGGAGGCGTTGAATCAATTAGGTCGATATGCGGAAGCGCAGAGCCTTTTGCAAAAGACGATTGAACAGTTGGAATTAAGCTCCGCACAAGTGCAAGCCGATTTACATGAGGCCTACTATGAATTAGGGAAGTCTTATGAGGGGCTGCGACAGGCCGCTCAGGCCAAAGGGGCCTACGAAAAATCCCTGGCTGCGACAAAAGGGCTCGATACGGAAACACAGGAACGATTTATCTCCTATCCTGTCCAACAAGCCTTGGAGACGTTGAAAAAAACGGCGGAGCAATAAACCATCAAAAGGAAGATCACGAAGATCACGATGGTCTCGATGCGTCCCCGTAGACGATGACCCTCTAGAGCGATCCCGCGCCAGCCAGCGGGATCGCTTTATTTTTTTCAATCCAACCAATGTAGACCCTGGAGCATCGGTATTCCTGTCTTCGAGACCCATCATCATACATTTCACTTTGGCGAGTCATGATATAGCTGTAGGATCTGCAGATAATGTAGCTGTTTAGAAAACATCAACCTGTAAGCTGTGAATATGATAATTTTCAAAATTGAACGAATTCATTGAATTTCTTGGGTGATTTCTTATAATAAATCTTATCAAAACACACTATTTCTTCCAGGCGTTTCTTTTCTGAATATCAATGAAAAAATAGAACTATCACCAGGAGGTAATAAAGTTGTCACAAGTTCGTTCATTTTTTATGCCAACAGTAAACTTGATGGGGAAAGGCTCTGCTCAAGAAGTGGGAGACCGAATTAAGACATTAGGTTGTCATAAAGCGCTGATTGTCACCGATAAAGACCTGGTAAAACTGGGCGTAGCAGACAAGATGAAAAAGCTGATAGAAGAGGCTGGCATTGGCTGCGCCGTCTTTGCGGGCGCTGAGCCGAATCCCACCGATTTGAATGTCGAAGCCGGGCTGAGGGCATTGAGAGAATCTGAATCAGATGTGATCGTTTCCCTTGGCGGCGGGTCGCCCCATGACTGCGCCAAGGCCATCGCCTTAGTGGCCACCAACGGAGGCGCCATTCATGAGTACGAAGGTGTTGACAAATCGAGGAAAGCGATCCTTCCGTTGATCGCCATCAACACCACCTCGGGCACCGCCTCTGAGATGACCCGTTTTTGCATCATCACCGACACATCCCGTAAGGTCAAAATGGCCATTGTCGACTGGCGCGTGACACCCACCGTATCGATTGACGATCCCGATATGATGCTCGGTATGCCTCCCGGGCTGACGGCCGCCACCGGTATGGACGCCTTGACCCATGCCGTGGAAGCATACGTTTCCACAATCGCCACACCGATCACCGACGCCTGCGCCATCAAGGCGATTGAACTGATCGCCCAGAACCTGCGCGCCGCTGTGGCCAACGGCGCCAACTATGCCGCCCGTGAAGCGATGACCTATGCCGAGTTTCTCGGTGGAATGGCCTTTAACAACGCCTCACTGGGCTATGTTCACGCCATGGCCCACCAACTCGGCGGATTTTACAACCTCCCCCATGGTGTATGCAATGCCATCCTGTTGCCCCATGTAGAAAAGTTCAACCTGATCGCTTGCCCGGAACGTTTCCGCGACATCGCAGTCGCGATGGGCGAAAAAGTCGAAGGCCTGTCCACACGGGACGCTGCCGACGTGGCCATTTCTGCCATCCGGAAGCTTGCGAGCGATGTGGGCATCCCGGCCGGTCTGGCTCAGTTGGGTGTGAGGGAAGAGGATCTGCATATTATGGCGGAAAATGCGATGAAAGACGCCTGTGCGGCTACCAACCCCCGCATGGCCAATATTGCCGATATCGTTCAGATTTTCCGAAACGCCCTGTAAATCGGCACTTCCTTTTCTGACAAACAAGAACAGAGCGGCGAGAGATCCATTGTCTCTTGACCGCTCTGTTCTTGTTTTCTGGGGCTCACGTCATTCAGGCGTAAGTCAACTCGATCTCCAGCAAGGTGCTGTCATCAAAGACTTTTATAAAACTGATCCGAACATCTTCGTTAAAGTACCATGCATTCTTTTCTGCTTCGAGCAATCGCGTCGCCCGCTCCTGCGTCGAACCGTCCGTGAGGCAGGGGAGTTCTGATCCTCCGAGGGTGACCCCGTGCAGGCAGCCCCTTGCGCCGATCTTCTCGACCGGATCGTGAAGGATAGCGACAAAGAAGTGATTCTCCAGTTTGGGCGTGTACCCGTCATGCATCCGTTCGATCCGCACCTGCCGCTTGTCATTGCCGGTGTAGCTGTGGGTGATCCGCGTCTCCCGGTATTCGCTCTTGGCCTGCGGATCTGCGCCGGATCGGCGATCGCCTGACGGCGCCGAGGAACGGCTGACGCCGTCATCGAGATACATCGTGTACTGACCATCGGCGCCGGGGTAGATGTTCAGGGTGATCGGGTTGGGCAGTCCCTTTTCATTGCATTCGCCCACGTATTGCTCCAGTTCAATCGTGGCGATCACAGCGCCATGGCGAACAAACATGGGAACGATAAAACCGATATGGTTGGAGTCGGTGTTGATGGAGGCGTCGAAATCCCAGATGGTCGTTCCGCCTTCGACGGGAGCTTGCAACGGCCGCCGGTTATCCATGTAGTTGTACCAGCGGCTATTGGCTGGGAGGTAGACCTGCCGCCGGCCGAAACCGTTAGCCCTGGACTGCTTATCCAGAACCGGCGCGATCAACAGGTCGTTGCGCACCATGAACTGATCGTTGATGAAAGCGAGCTTGTCGTTCAGGAGCGCCCCGTCTTCTTCATCGGTCAAGAAGAGGGGACGGCAGATGGGCATGCCGTTCAGCGTGTTTTCATACATGGCGTCATAGAAGAGCTGCATCAGTCGGTACCGGAGTTCAATGTAGTATTTGCATACCGGCAGAACACTGGCGTAGATCGCCACCTCATTTTCGGCCACTTTTCCTTCGTCGACGAGTCGCTGGTAGGCGTAGGGCTCTTGAAAGAGCTTTAGCCCATCCTTGGCGATGTAATGGTTGCGAAACCAGGGGAGGAAGGCGCCGGCGATGGTCCAGCGGATCAGCAGTTCGGGATCGGCCCATTTCTCCCCGTCTTTCGGCTCAAAACCGCCGATGTCCTGACCGCAGATCGCTTGACCGGTCAGCCCCAGGGAGAGCACCTGGGACACATTGATCCGCAGGAAATCCCATTCCGAGGCATTATCGCCGGTCCAAAGCGCGGCGAAACGATGCATGCCCGAGAAGCAGCCTCGCCCGATGATAAAGTTGCGTTTGTTTTCCCGTCCCCGCAGGTGATTCAACCCGTGATAGGTGGCTTTGTGCAGGTTGTAGGAGTAGAGGTTCCAGACCTTGATCGCGGGACTCGGCCGATAGGGAGAGGCGCCCTCTTCTGTGTCATCAGCCTTCGTAAAGTCGTCGGTCACGAGCAACCGAGCCGGAAAGCCGCGCATGTCGCCTTTTGAGGTATCGATGCACGGGGTCGTCATGTCCTGCCAGACCATCTCGAGCCCCATGTCAAAAAGGTATTGATACTGTTGGCCCCACCATTCGCGGACCTCTCTCCGGCCGAGATCGGGATAATGGCCGTTGGTGGCCCCATGGCCGTAGTTGACCTCGCCCTCGTAGGGATCGCCCGTATCGATGGGGTTATTGAAGGGGACCTCGATCTCCTGGCCGCCTGTGTAGAAATGATACCTCCTGGCGTCGTCTTCGTCCGGGCGGATGCGTTTGTCCACGACAAAATAGTTTTTTTCCATCCCGCTGTAATAGGTGCTGTACTGCCGGTGTTCCGGATCGCCCGAATCATCGGGGTCTTGATTGCTGATGATGGGCGTGATGTTGGTGCTGCATTTATATCCCAGATTGCGCAGCTCGGCAAACATCCCTTTCGGGTCGGGGTACCGCTCCTGGTCGATGGTGAAGGTTTTATGATTCCGTTGAATATCGACATCGATATGCAGGCCGTCGATGGGGATCTGATAGGCCCGGTAGTCTTTGGCCAACTGTTCCACAGCGGCGCGGTCGTCCATGCCATAGCGCCCTTGGTGATAACCGAGGACGTAGCGCGGTTTCAACCGGGCTTTCCCTACGAGTGATGTGAAAGCCCCCATCACATCGGCGCTTTTCTTTCCGAGGAAAAAGTAATAGTCCAGGTCGCCGAAGCGCGTGCCGAACATGTACCGGCTTGAGTTCAAAAAGCCGATGTCCATGCAAACCTGTGAGGGGTTGTCGATAAAGAAGCCGCAAACACTCTCACGGTTGGGAACGCCGAAGAACTCCATGAAAAAGGGATCCGAGTGATAGAGGGGTTCTCTGTTCTCCAGGGGGCCCCGGTCGTATACCTGCCGGTAGCGCATGTTGTCATAGTTGAAGAAGGTCAGTTGAGCTGTGTTTTTGGAAAGATCGAAGCCCCCATGCTCGCCGAAGCCGATGAATTTGGCGGTCGCTTGTTTTTGGAAGGATTGGATGACGGAATAGCCGTCTAGGCCGTTTTCGGTGTAGTAGATGGCCGGTGTCGTCGTAGACAAAACAGGGAAGGGGCCGTCGGGTTCCACTTTGTAGGCGGTGATGCGGAAGGGGGCGTACTCGACGACCAGCCGCATGTAGGGAATGTTTTGATCGTTTTTTGTGGTGATATGTAAGGCGCCGAAAGCTGATTTCAGATCCACGTCCAACGTAAAGGGCTCCATCAGCCCCTGCAACTGTTCAAAATCGTCTTGGACGATGGCCCGGGTGTTGGACAGGGGATAATCGGTCCTTTTTACCTTGTCAGGGCCAAATCGCAACCGGAATGTATCTATGCGAGGGAACTGGAGCAGCAGGACGCAATCTTGGCCATCGTCTCTTTTAAACGTGAGGGAAACCGTTTTCTGTCCGTCATAGGCAACGCCGAGCACGGAATCAAGGCGTTTCCATGACCGATACCCCTCAAAAAACTGTTCGACCTTGACAAAACGAAAGGCTTTCTCCCCCAGCAAAGGCGGACCCTCCTTCCTATTCACGACGAGATCGGGATCGTGCGAGCATAACGACATATTAAATTTTACCATGTAAAAATGATCCTAGAATTGGTTTTTACGTTCTTTATTATTTTATTTACAATCTAAACAGAGAGGATAAATGGCAGAGCAGCAACCTGTCATATTAGAGGTTGCCGCTGTAGGTTGTTAGTTTACATAAGATTTATTTTACGAAGCAAAGAAAGGGTCAACAAGCGAGGATCCCTGAGTCCTTATGGGCTCTTCGAAATGCGCCCGCAACGCCCCCCAGTCGCCCGCAGCAGGTCGGCGGGGGAGAGCGCCATCTGGCATCCGCGAATGCCGGCGCTGACGGACACCCGCTGGACAGACTCGATACGCTCGTCCACAAAAAGGGGATACTTCTTCTTCGTTCCCACCGGGGAGACACCGCCTCGAATGTATCCCGTCAGCGGCTGCACCTCTTTCAGGGGAACCGTATCTACCTTTTTGTTGCCGCTCAGGACTGCGAGGGCTTTCAGATCCAACTCCTGATCTCCTGGGATGCAGGCCAGGAGGACACCTGTCTTGTCGCCGCGGGCGACGAGGGTTTTATAGACTTGCTCGATGGGGAGTCCGCTCTTGGCTGCCACTGTGACAGCGGAGAGGTCTGATTCATCGACGTCATATTCGATCAGTTCGTAGGCGATCTTCATCTGGTCGAGCAGGCGGGCGGCGTTTGTTTTTTGAGCCATGGGCATTATCTCCTTCGGTGATGAGTGGTTTTTCTGGGGAGAACGTTATTAGCGTACCATGTCAACGTCCCCAAGGAAAGTCGGATTCGCGCGGCTGTCAAGAACTCGTCTCATGGATGTTTTTTTCACAGCAGGAAAAAAAGAATGGTTTTCGCTCAAAGCGTAGAATTATAATGAAAGCAAAGATTTTGTTCGAACAAGGACAGGAGGAAGTGGGAATGCCGACCCGGATCACCCATCTCTTGATGGAAAGAAAGGATAACCTGCTGCAGATCTGGATGGAAGGTCAGTTGTCCGAACTGTCCCTTCGTTTGGATCGGATGACTTCACAGGATCTGTACCGCCAGTCGAAAGAGTTTGTGGATGCCTTTGTTCGCGCGATCGCGGCAGGGAATGTGGAGGATATCAGCCGGGGCGAGTGGGAGCCGATTCGTCGGATGCTCGCCCAGATCTCCGTGACTCGCACCCACCAGGGATTCAGCCCCACCGAGACGGCCAATTACGTCTTTAGCCTGAAAGAGGCCTTGATTCGTCTCGTCCAGGGTGAAGTCAACAGTCAAATGGATATCTTCGTCCAGGAGTTTCTCCCCTTATCACGTACCCTGGACAAGTTGGGGTTGCTCACCTTTGAGAGCTACACCCGCGCGCGCGAGGAAATCATCTCCCGACAACAGCAGGAGATGCTGGAACTCTCGACACCCGTCATCCGCGTCTGGGACGGCATCTTGGCACTGCCCCTGATCGGTACCTTAGACAGCGGGCGCACCCAAGTGATCATGGAAAATCTATTGCGAGGCATCCAGGAGACCAATTCGGATGTAGCCATTTTGGACATCTCTGGTGTGCCCACCGTTGACACCCTGGTGGCCCAGCATATCATGAAGACGGTCAGCGCAGCCCGCCTGATGGGCGCCGAATGCATCATCAGTGGCATTCGGCCGGAGATTGCCCAGACGATTGTGCAACTGGGCGTTGATTTGTCCATGGTCAAGACCAGGGCTTCCCTGGCCGGAGCGCTCCGACTGGCCTATGAGATGCGCAGATTGATCGTCGTGCCTGCCAAATAAAGCCTAGGAGGAAGCAGTATGCAACGGATCCCCATTTTGAAGATGGGTCCTTTCCTCCTGGTCACGATTCAGGTGGATTTGCATGACCGCTTGGTCATGGCCTTGCAGGACGACTTGACGAACATGGTCGGCAAAACAGGCGCTCGGGGTGTGCTGCTTGACATCTCCAGCTTGGATATCGTCGACTCTTTCATCGGCCGCATGCTGGGGGGGATCGCTGCAGTGACCCGTCTCATGGACGCCCAGACTGTTGTCGTCGGTATGCAGCCGGCAGTGGCCATCACCATGGTTGAACTGGGACTCGATCTTCCCGGTGTGATCACAGCCTTGAATGTGGAAAAAGGCATGGATATGTTGCGTTCTCGCTTGCGGTTACTTCCGGAGACGGCCCATGACACAAGAGCCGAAGTGTGAGCGTTTCTCCGTCTCTTGCGCGCAAGAGATTGTAACCGTCCGGCAACGCGTCCGTGACTGCGCCGGAGGGCTCGGCTTCAGTCGCCTGGATCAAACCAGACTGATGACGGCGACAAGCGAGTTGGCCCGCAACATGCTCGACTACGCCGGCGGTGGAATCGTCTTGCTCGAACCGATCGAAGCGCAGGGACGACGGGGCTTGCGGCTCATTTTCGAAGATCGGGGCCCGGGAATTGCCGATCTCGACCTGGCGATGCAGGATGGCTATACGAGCGGCAATGGGCTAGGCCAGGGTCTGCCCGGTGCGAAGCGGCTTGTCGACGATTTTTCGATCACTTCCCATATTGATGAAGGAACAAGGATCGTCATTGTCCGTTGGATATAGGCAGAAAGAAAGGTGGGGCGCATGAACCATCACCACTGTTTTCAAGTTTTGGAGCCAAGCCAGGTGGGAGAAGTTCGGCGCGCCGCCAATGCTATCGCCTTGTCCAACGGGTACTGCGCCGAGGCGGCCGGGCGGGTGGCCATCGTGGCCACTGAACTGGCCAGCAACCTGGTCAAGCATACGACGGCGGGCGGAGAGATCCTGCTTTCGTCTGTGGAAACAGGCGAAAGCAGCGGTATCGAGATCATCAGCCTTGACAAGGGACCCGGTATCGAGAATCCTCAGTATGTGCTACAGGACGGCGTCTCTACGGCGGGCACCGTTGGCAACGGACTGGGCGCCGTCCGGCGTCTGTCGCAAGTCTTTGATCTCTACACACGGCCCGGCCAAGGGACCGCGATCGTGGCCCGGATTTTTGAGCGGGGAGCGCCGGTAACGGCGACGCCATTGCAAGTTGGGGCGGTTCTGCTGCCAAAACCGGGAGAGGCGGTCAGCGGCGACGGTTGGGCTGTCCGTTTCCGAGCAGATGGAGGCATGGTGCTGGTCACTGACGGGCTGGGTCATGGCGAGCAAGCGGCGGCGGCCTCGCAGCAGGCGTTGCGCCTGTTTCTCGAACGCGCGATATCGTCGCCAGCCCAATTCATAAGGGGAATCAATGAACCCATGCGCCATACCCGGGGGGCTGCCATGGCGTTGGCAACCATCGACCTGGTGGAGCGCCATGTAGTCTACGCCGGAGTCGGCAATATCGCTGGGAGAATCCTATCCCCGCAGGGGGTGATCGGTTGCCTTACGTACAATGGGACGGTTGGGCTCCATCCGGGGAGGTTCCAGGAGAACAGCTATTCTTGGCCGGAGCAGGCCCTGTTGGTTATGCATTCCGACGGGCTTACATCCCGGTGGGATCACACCGCCTATCCAGGTCTGCTGATGCGCCACCCGACGGTGATCGCCGCTGTCCTGTATCGAGACTTTTTTCGCGGCAATGATGATGTCACCGTCGTCGTTGTGCAGCAAGGATGTATGACATGAGCGGAATTGTCATCAGTGAATCCGATATTCAATTCGAACCGGACATCATTCAAGTGCGTCAACGTGCCCGTGAGATCGCCTCTTTGGCCGGTCTCAGCGATCATGACCGAACTCGCCTGATCAGCGCGTTGTCCGATCTTCTGCGCAGTCTGTTGCTGAGCGGCGGCGGTAAGGTCGAATTCAACCTGCTCGAACGGGATAACCGGCAGTATCTTGAGATTGTGCTCCGGGGTGGAGAGCATTTTTGTACCGCCGGTGAAAGTCCCATGAACCGCCTGGGCCAAGTTCCAGGGACTATCCGGTATGAAAACCTGGTCGATCTTTTTGCCGTGGAGGACAAACCGGGAGAGACGGTGGTCTGTCTCGCTAAGGCCATCCCATCCATCCTTCCGCGCGTCTCCAACCCTGTTGTGATCGGCTGGCAAGAGGCATTGGAAAAGGAAAAGCCCCAGACGGCTCTTGACGAGATCAAGCAGCAAAACCGGGAATTGGGCCAGGCGCTGGTCATGCTCCAGCAGCGGGAATTGGAATTGAAACAGCAACTGGAGAAGGTCCAGCGACTGAACGTTGAACTCAAGGACGCGAAAGAAGCTGCCGATGCCGCCAACCGAGCGAAAAGTGATTTTCTTGCCACCATGAGCCACGAGATCCGCACCCCTATGAACGGGATCATCGGCATGACCGAACTCTTGCTCCACACGGCCTTGGACAGAGAGCAGCGCGATTACGCCGAGGTGGTCGGCAACTCAGCCAACCTGTTGTTGACGATTATCAACGACATCCTCGATTTCTCTAAAATTGAGGCAGGGAAGATGAGTCTGGAACAGGTGGAGTTTGATCTACCCTGCCTGCTTGATGACGTAATGCAGGACTATGCCGGTAAAGCGGAGAAAAAAGGGCTTCTGTTTTTTGCCCGCGTTGACATCATGGATTTAAGGTTTGTGCGCGGCGATCCGGTGCGGTTACGGCAAGTCCTGTTTAACCTATTGAGCAACGCCGTTAAATTCACCGAAACCGGTCAAGTCACCGTCCGCATTTCACAGGAACCGGGGCTCTCGTCGATTTCCCCAAGTGATTTGGTGCGTTTCGAGATCGCCGATACGGGCGTAGGCATCCCCGAGCGAGCAAAAGTATCGCTCTTTCAGCCCTTTACCCAGGCGGATACTTCGACGACTCGACGGTATGGCGGCACGGGTCTAGGTCTGTCCATCGCCAGGCGGCTTGTCGACCTGATGGGGGGACAAATCGGTTTTGAAAGCCGGGAGGGGGAGGGTTCCACCTTCTGGTTTGTCATACCGCTGGTACCGTTCGGCCCAACGAAAAAAGCTGCGCCGTCAACGGTCATCTCGCAGCGGGGCCTGGCGATCCGGACCGACAAACCAGTGCTCCTGGTGGAGGAGGATCCTGTCAATCAGCGGTTGGCCACACTCCACCTCAAAAAATTCGGGCTCACGGTCCACGCCGTCACGAGCGTCGAGGAGGGAGTTCGGTCCACCGCCGTCGAAGATTATGGGCTGATCCTCCTGGACTCCCCGAACATAGAGGAAGATAGCCTCGACATTGTAAAACAGATGCGCGATCATGCGAATGGCGCCAACGGGACAACGCCGATCATCGCCATGACGTCCTCGGTGCGGCAAGGCTATAAAAAGCGAAACTCTATCTTGGGTGTTGACGACGGGCTAACCAAGCCGTTGAACCGGGTAGATGTAGAACGGATGTTGGTGCGCTGGTTGCCGTTAACCGCAGAAATGGGATAAACCCCGGTACGCCGGGGTTTATCTTGAACATCAAAAGTGAATAGATTCACAATAAATCACTATATTTCAGAAAATTTTTTATTCACAAAATATTGGACGATGGACTTTTTTGCTTTATAATGAGTACATACAAAATACATTTCATGTGCGTTGCGGTAAGCCCCTCATTCACAAGCAAAGCCAGGGTCACGCACTTTTTTTTCGCAGAATATGGTCTGACCACCGAGCCACCCGGCCCTCGCTTGGAGATGAACTGTGGTTTACAAGCCACATGAACCAACAATGGTTCCAAATATTGCAGGGGGTGCAAAACGGTGAACATTGTCGTGCTTGTTAAACAGGTTCCCGGCACAGACAACGTGAAGATGGATCCCGTCACCGGCGTCATGATTCGCAGTGGGAAGGACACCATTATCAACCCGCTCGACGAAAACGCCCTGGCCGAGGCCATCCGCATCAAAAATTCGCAGGAGAATGTGAAAGTTACCGCAGTTAGCATGGGTCCCGATTCGGCGATGAAGGCCATCAAAGAAGCCATCGCCATGGGCGCCGATGGCGGCGTGCTCATCTCCGGCCGCGCCTTCGCCGGCTCTGACACCATCGCTACCGGCAAAGCCATCGCCGCAGCCATCCGCAAGGTTGGCGATGTGGACCTGATCCTCTGCGGTGAACGGGCGACTGACGGTGAAACCGGTCAGACAGGCGCCATGATCGCCTATTACCTGGGCATCCCCGTGGAAACCTATGTCTCTGCCGTGGAAGTGAAAGAAAACGGTGTCATCGTCAAGCGGACCGTCGAAGGCGGCTTTGAGCGCGTTGAGATCCCCTTCCCGGTCATGGCCACCGTCAATAAAGACATCAACGAACCCGGTTTCCCGACCCTCAAGGGCAAGCTGAAAGCCAAGGAAACGGTTGTTCCCGTCTACGGCCCTGTCGAACTGGGCCTCGACCCTGCCGAATTGGGTCTTAAGGGATCGCCGACCCGGGTCGTGAAGGTGTTCAGCCCCAAGCTGTCCCGCGACACGATCATGAAAAAAGCTGACGGCACCACCGGCCCGGTCGAAGAAATGATGAAGTTTCTCGCCGGCAAGGAAGCCATCTAAGGGGGAGGGATAACGATGTCATTGTACGTTAACGCGAATATTGAGAAAGAGCAAAAACTCTCACAATATAAAGGGGTCCTTGTCTTTGGCGAACAGAAGGACGGGAAGATCCTGACGGTCACCTATGAATTGCTGACCCGCGGCCGCAAGCTGGCCGATGAACTGGGTTGCGAACTGTCCTGTGTTCTCCTGGGCGAAGAGATCGACGGTCTGGAAGAGGTCGTCAAGCGCGGCGCCGATAAGGTTTTCTTCATTAAAGATGCGATACTTAAAAATTTCCTGCCCCGCCCCTACAGCAAGGCGATCACCAAGCTTTGCGAAGAACTGAAACCGGAAGTCATCGTTGCTGCCGCCACCACCACGGGCCGGACGGTGATGCCCCTTGTAGCGGCCATGCTGGAAACGGGCTTGACCGCTGACTGCACCGAACTGACCATCGACCCTGACACCCGCCTCCTCCTGCAAACCCGTCCCGCCATCGGCGGCAACATCATGGCGACCATCAAGACGCCGGACCACCGTCCCCAGATGGCCACGGTTCGTCCCAAGTCGGCCAAACCGGCCGCTTTCAACGCTGCCCGGACCGGTGAAGTCATTGTCAAAGAGTTCGACGGGGCGACCTTCTTCACCCCAGAGAAATTCCTCGAATATATCAAAGACACCACCCAGGAAGTCAGCATTGAAGAAGCCGATATCATCGTTGCCGGCGGCAAAGGCATGAAAAACGCCGACGGATTCAAGATGGTTGAAGAACTGGCCCGCATCCTTGGCGCTGGCGTCGGCGCGACCCGTGACGCCGTCGAATTCGGCTGGACCACCTACCCGCATCAGATCGGTCTCTCCGGCAAAACGGTTGCGCCAAAGCTATACTTCGCCTTCGGTCTATCCGGCAAAATCCAGCACTTGGCTGGCATGCAGACGTCTGAAGTCGTTGTCGCTGTCAACAAGGATCCGGAAGCCCAGATCTTCAAGGTGGCCGACTTCGGCATCGTCGGCGATGTCTTCGAGGTCGTTCCCATGATGATCGAAGCCTTCAAAAACCTGAAGGCCAACGCGTAAGCAGGGGGTGTTGTGAAATGCAATTCAATAAAGTGACTGATAACGTCGTCGCAGAACTGCGCGCCCTCCTGGGTGACGCCAACGTTCTCCTCGATGAAGAAAAAATCGAAATGTACGCCAAGGACGAAGTCTCCGACAAGCTTTGGGAAAAAATGCCCGAGGTTGTCGTTAAACCGGCAAATGCCCAGCAGGTTTCTGAAGTGGTCAAACTGGCCAACCGAGAACTGATCCCCATTACCCCGCGGGGCGCTGGATCCGGACTGGCTGCCGGCGCTGTTCCCCTGCAGGGCGGCATCGTCCTCTCCCTGGAGAAGATGGGCCAGATCCTTGATGTGGACACGGAAAACCTGTTTATGGTCTGCGAGCCTGGCGTCACCACCGGCGATGTCCAGAAAACGGCGAAAGAACACGGCTTGCTCTACGCCGGCGACCCCTGTTCGGCAGACTCTTCCTTCATCGGCGGCAACGTTGCCACCAACGCCGGTGGCAACAAGGCCGTTAAGTACGGCGTGACTTCCCGCCACATCTACGGTCTGGAAATCGTCATGCCGGACGGTGAGATCGTCACCTTTGGCGGCAAAAACGTCAAAGACGTGACCGGTTATGACATCGTCCATCTGATGGTCGGTTCCGAAGGCACCTTGGGGATCGTCACAAAGGTCTGGCTGAAGCTGATGCCGCTGCCCAAGTATGTGGCTGACCTGCTCATTCCTTTTGCCGACATGCAGACCGCCATTAAGGTCGTTCCCAAGATCATGACCGCCGGCATCATCCCCACCTGCCTCGAGTTCATGGACAGCCTCTCCATCAAATCGGCGGAGATGTACTTGAACAAGAAGCTGCCCTACGGCGACGCTGGCGCCTATATCATCTGTGAAGTCGACGGCACCTCGGAGACACAGGTTCAGGATGACTATGAAACCATTGGCAAATTGGCCTTGGAGAATGGCGCCCTGGAAGTCTTTGTCGCCGACAACATGTCCACACAGGAGCGGATCTGGAAGGCCCGCAAGTGCTATGCCGAAGCCATCCGCATGATCAGCCCCGTCTACTGCATGGAAGACATCGTCGTACCCGTCTCCAACATCCCCAAAGCGATCGAAGCCATCGAGCGCATCGCCGCCAAGTATGAGTGCAAGATCCCCAGCGCCGGCCACGCCGGTGACGGCAACATCCACTGCACGATCATGCGGGAAGATCGGGACGATCACGCCTGGCATGAACTGAAACACGCCGTTCTCGACGAACTGTACGAAGCCGTCTACGACCTCGGCGGCAACCTGTCCGGTGAACACGGCATTGGCGCCAAGCGCGCCCAGGCCATGGACAAGCACATGACCGATGCCCAACGCAAGGTGCTGGTGACCATCAAGAAGGCACTGGACCCTAACGGCATCATGAACCCCGGCAAGGTGCTCGTCGGGTAACCGATTCTCTATTGCGTCATTTTACGATTCGAACGCTCGGATTCACTGAATATCCCTTTATTCGAATCGTTTCGTGAATTTGAACTGTCCTTGATCTTGTTATAAACCGCAGCGCACTTGTGCTGCGGTTTTTTTCTGTTTAAATAAATGACTGCCGCTCCAGACCATAGTCCGAACGGCAGTCATCCCATTGCCGGATCGCCGAGCATCAAGCAGGAGCGGGGTGGCTGTGTAGGTCGACCACACCGTCGTCAAGCGGTTCCAGCGCTTCCCCGATCGTCTTGACCTGCGCCTCGGCGCTGAATTGATCGATCATAGCCTTGGCCTTGGCGCTGTGGTTCAAGGCAGCCGGCCCGCCGATACATCCGTTGACACAGACCATGCCTTCGATGAAGTTTTCCGGCAGTTTGCCCACTTTGGCCAGGCGAAGCGCTTTGATACACTCCTCGGCGCCGTTGCACTTCGCGGGACGCACTTCGAGGGTCTTGTTTGCCTCTTTTAAAGATTGGACAACGGCGGCCGTTACGCCGCCGGAGCGGGCAAAGGCGCGGCTGTAGGGAGAGGTCTCTTCGCGGAGGTTGGCTTCACATTGAGCCGGATCGATATCAGCGGCTTGGAAAAGGGCGAGCATCTCCTCAAAGGTAAGGGTGAAGTCGACGGCGCCAACGACGGATTCACGGGTGATCTCCGCTTTTTTGGCAATGCAGGGGCCGATAAAGACGACAACGGCATTGGCATCCTTGGATTTGATATAGCGGGCAGCGGCGATCATGGGGGAGACGGTAGAGGACACCTTATCCTTCAGGCTGGGGAAGTGCTTGTCCACCAAGTCATAGAAGGCGGGACAGCAGGAGGTGGTGAGGAAGGAGCCTTCCTGGATTTTTGTCTCCAGTTCTTTTGCCTCCTCCGGCACGATCATGTCAGCGCCGAGGGCCGCCTCCACCACATCAAAAAAGCCGATCTGCTTCAAGGCGGTCCGGATCTGGCCCAGATTGGCGTCCGGAAACTGAGCCACCACGGCAGGGGCTACAACGGCATAGACCGGCTGATCCTTGGCCTGCACGGTGCCGATGACCTGGGTGATGGAGGACTTGTCCGAGATGGCGCCGAAGGGGCACCGGTAGGCGCATTGACCGCAGTTGATGCATTTTTTCTGATCGATAGTCGCCAGTTTGTCCTCGCTGTGGGAGATGGCTTTCACCGGGCAGGCTTTGACACAGGGGCGCTGCGTATCGGTGATCGCGCCATAGGGGCAAGCCTGGCGGCAGCGACCGCATTCGATGCATTTTTCCTGGTTGATGATAGCCCGGCGGTTGATTTGGCTGATCGCGCCGACGGGACAAGCCTCCATGCAGGGATGGGCGATACAGCCCCGGCAGGCTTCTGTAACGGTGAACCGTTCGACGGGACATTCCTCACAGGCCGTTTGCATGACCTGAATGATGCCGGAAGAGCCGCGCACATCATTGCCGCAAGCTAGAATCACCCGTTCTTTAAGGACGGCCCGTTCCTTATAGACACAACAGCGAAAACGGGGCTTTTTGCCTTGCACGATCATATAGGGAATGAGGTCCCTGTGTTGATCAAGTGTTTTCTCCATGGCCAGTTTGGCTACATGGGTCAGCACCTCATGCCGCAGCAGTTGTACGGTTGTTTCAAATTTGGGTTGCATCTGAGGTACCTCCTGTTCTATTCATTCCAAAACGGTATCGCTTCATATGGCGAATTATCGTAAATCGAATGAGTGATCGATTTTCTCACGCAAGTTCAATGTGAGAATGTGCACAAAACATTATAAAACCCTTGTCAATTGAAGACAAGGGTTTTATATCGGCAATTATGGCGGAAATAGGGAGTAGGAGCTACGAATCAAGCCGGCGACTACTCGATGTGAAAGACCCGATTGAGGCGCGTCAGTTCAAAGACTTCTTTGACAACGCCGTGAATCCCTTTGATAACGACATCGCCGTTGTTTTGCCGGCTCCGTTTCAAAACAGTAACGAGTACACCAAGTCCGGAACTGTCGATAAATTCCACGCGCTGCATGTCGATATGAAAGAGAACGCCGGGCTTATCTGCATATTTCAGCAGCTTTTCTCGCAGTTCCGCAGCGTCGGTCACGAGAATACTTCCTGCCAGCGTCACGGAAACCTGATTATTCGACGAGTGGATTTCGTGAATCATGAACATTCTTCCTTTCCGAACGAATCTTCTCCACATTACTATCAGTTTATCATAACCATTCAACCGGAACCAGTCCGGCTGATCGCCTTTGGAAGGTTGGAAGGTTATTTAAACATTAAGCAATTCCATTATATCAGCCAATATATGCTTGTAGACACATCCCGTCTGCCTCTTTACAATAGTGCATTGTGCACCCACCAAACGGGCGCCTAATTAACACTATTGAAAGGGTGGAAATGATGCATAAAGCCTGGAAGTGGGGCTTCATGGTGTTTTCCAGCGCCATTGTGATGCTGTGTGGAATGGCAACGGCTCATCCCGCTGCGGCCAACTACCCGGACATCTCCCTTTCCGTCAACGGCAATTTGGTTGAGACGACGCCATCCGTTCAGAGCAAGACGGGTCTAACGGCTGTCCCTTTCCGGAGTGTGGCCGAAAGCCTCGGCATGACCGTTTACTGGAATCCGGCGACACAGGCCATGACAGTGGTCAGAGGGAGTGCGGCGGTGACGGTGGAGACGGGGAACCGCTGGGCTTCGGCCAACGGGAAAGCGATTCAATTGGCCTTTTCGCCCTACCTGTACGGAGAACGTCTGTACGTTCCCCTCACCCTGTTCAAGCAGGTCTTTGGCGCTGACTTGGGGTGGGACGGCGTCAGTCATATCGCATCGATCCGGACGGCAGACGGGCGATTTTATCCCGGCGCGGGGGTGAAAAAAGTTTCTATCCCCGATTACGGTCCGCTCAAACAACAGATTCAGAACTACCTGAACACACGGCCCGGTCAGGTGAATCTCTTTGTGCAGGATGTAACCACCGGTGCGAAAATGGATATCGGCGGTGATGAGATCCACCGCACCGCCAGCACCCATAAAGTGCCGACAGTCATGTATCTTTATCGTCTTGCGGCGCAAGGGAAGGTCGATCTGGACGCCAAGTTGACCTACACATCCCAGTACTACCGTCAGGGCACCGGCATTTTGCAGACCAAACCCTATGGCGGCCAGTATACCCTGCGAGAGTTGGGCCGCCTGTCGATTGTTTACAGTGACAATGTAGCCTGGGCGATGCTGCTTGATTACCTCGGCCGGGACAATGTGAACACCTTTATGCGCTCTCTCGGCGGGAATGTCACCGGTTCTGATGCAAAAGGGTACTTTATCACGACGCCTCGCGATATGGGAAAATACCTGGGCGCATTGCTCCTTTTTCGAGACGCTCAACCTCAACTGGGCGGGGAAATCTTCCACGCCATGGAAAACACAATTTTCAATGATCGGATTCCGGCGAAGCTGCCGACCGGCACCGTGGTGGCGCACAAGATCGGTTCTTTAGATGACAGTATCCATGATGTGGGCATCATTTTTGCTAACAACCGTCCCTTTATCCTCTCTATTTATAGCAAAAATGGTTGGGAGGCGGCATCGACCGATACCTTGGCTCAGGTCTCCAAGATGATTTATGATTATCAGGTTTCGCTTCCGCAATAAATGCCGTAATATCGATTTTATGGCGTCCCGGTGCCTGAAGCAGGTCACCGGGACAATTTTTAGAGAATTATTACATAATCATATTAAATATGGAAGGAAATGTATTTACGCTGTCGAAACAGAATCCAAAAAGCGAAAAGGCGGCGAAACACTGATGGAGAATCCGAAACGTCTGTTTGCCATTCTCGGTGGGCTGCTGGTGGTACTGGTGATCGGCATGGGGCTTCAGGGCACGAAGTTCTACTCGCCGCCCTCATCAGAGCGAAAAGTTTTGCCAGCGGCGAAAGCGAATTCCCCTGACGGCGAGCAAGGCGCGAGCCAAACCGCGAGAAAAGCCGAGAAGGAGATCGCCATTCATGTCACCGGCGCTGTCAGTAAACCAGGTGTCTACCGATTGCCTGCCGGCAGCCGTGTGGAGGATGCGATCCGATTGGCGGAAGCCCTGCCCGAGGCAGACGTGGAGGGGATGAACCGGGCTGCGCCATTGACAGACGGCCGCCAGATCGTGGTTCCCTTTCGCCAGGGGGATGGTGGCCGAAGCGGTGGGAGCAATGAGTCAAGCGGAACGGGATCCGCCAAGTCAAAGGCGAGTTCAGGCGCCAACGCTGGAACTGGGGCGACTTCAAGACAGGGCGGTTCGTTGATCAACATCAACCAGGCTGATGCGGCGGAGTTGGATCGGCTGCCCGGGGTGGGACCGTCGACGGCCCAGAAAATCATTCAATACCGGGAGACAAAGGGCGCTTTTCAGCGCGCCGAGGACCTGCAAAACGTTCCCGGGATAGGTCCGAAAAAGTATGCCGATCTCAAGGAGATGATCACCGTTGATTGAAGACATGAGAAGACGTGTATGAGCGGTGCCTTTCGTGGGAAGGCTTGCGATTGATCGAATCCGGTGAGTCCTAACATGATAGACGGAGTGATGGCTTGTGATGCATGTGATTTTGGATGGCATCGGGGAAAACGAAGCTTTTATCAAAACCGACGATGGGATCATGACGATTCCTCGCCACCGCATCCCCGAAGAGGCAAGGGTTGGTGATTGCCTGTTGATGAAAGATGGCATGTATGTTCTTGACGCACGCAACCATTGCGGGAATAAAGAGTAATAGAGCAAATAGCGCGATAGAAAAAGGCCGTTCATGGGCGACTTCTGTTGGGATGCGAAGTCGGTAAACGGTCGCAGGCAGGGCGCTCATTTCGAAAGGCAGCGCTTGTATCGCAATCGTAAAAGAGACCGGAATATGTCCGCGTCTCTTTATTGTTTTTGAGCACGTCTAATTTTTTGGATATCATCGAGCCAATATACAATAATCGTGTTTATAGGTGAAAGAAGAACTCTTCTTCCGTTTGACTCCGGCAATCAGGATGATATAGTAGCAACTGTAGACATGGACATCCAGTTTTACGACATTATAAGCCGATGGTTGCTTCGATATATGGTGTGGTTGGCGATCTCGGGCAATCGGACGCGGAAACGGAGTTTTTCTTGATGAACCTATCGTGGCGATCGATCTGGCAGAATCGAAAGCTTTTGCTGCTCAGTCTCGGTCACTTGGTAACCGATCTGAATCAGGGCGCGATGGCCTTGGTGGCCATCTTCCTCAAGGACCGCTATGATCTCTCCTATTTTTTAGTCGGGATCGCGATCCTGGTAGGGAACGTTTCCTCCTCGGTTATTCAGCCCCTCTTTGGGGTGCTCAGCGATCGATATCGAACAACTTGGTTGATGCCGTTAGGCACCGTGCTGGCGGGAGCGGGGATGGCTCTTGCCGGTTTGTCCACTAGCTTTTGGATTGCCTTGCTTGGCTTCCTCTTGTCTGGACTGGGTGTCGCCGCTTTTCATCCGGAAAGTTATAAGGCCGCCCAAGTTGTTGCAGGGAAAGGTAAAGCGTCAGCCATTTCGATCTTCTCTGTCGGCGGCAACCTCGGCTTCGGTATTGGTCCCTTGTTGGCCGGGTACTTTTACAAGTGGTGGGGTCTGCCCGGACTGGTCGGCTTTTTGCCGATTACAGTCCTCATGGCCTACATGCTCATCCAGAGCTTAGCGAGCCTTCATGAATCGAGTGGGGCGAAAGCATCCCCGCCAACAGTGGCGCTATCTGAACCTCCCGTTGCTGCGTCTGTCGCGACGCCATTTGTCTTTACGGGGCCGCTCGTCACGCTGCTGATCATCGTCTTTCTTCGTTCCTGGGTGACAGCGGGGCTGACAACGTACGTGCCACTCTACTTTGTCGATATCCTGCACGGGACAAAAGATCAGGGTGCTAACTTGCTCAGCTATTTTCTCATTGTGGGCGCTATCGGCACATTATTGGGCGGTCCCATTGCCGATCGCTTCGGCGCCCGACGGCTGATCTTCTTGTCGATGCTGATTTCGATGCCGCTTGTTTTCCTTGTTCCCTTCAGCAACGGTTTGGCGCTGCAGGCCATCTTGGCGCTGTTGGGGATTGTGCTCTTCTCCAGCTTTTCTTCGGCTATTGTGATTGGGCAGGAGATGATGCCCAACCACTTGGGCACCGTGTCCGGCTTGATCATCGGCTTTGCCATCGGCATGGGCGGTGTCGGCGTCACGGTGTTGGGGAAGGTTGCGGACCAGATCGGAATCGTACCCATTTTTACCGTGCTGGCAGTTTTGTTGTTCATCGGCGCTGGGTTAACCATGTATATGGCGCTCCATTGGCGAAAGAAAGAGGGGGCCGCTCTCTCCTAAAGGGCGGTCTCACGCATCCTCAACTCAGGATAAATTTTACATTGACTTTTTCTGTCCTGCCTGGTAAACTTCTAAACTGTTGTGAATGACAGTGACGTTCTGAACCAGCAGCAAGGCAGTGGTTTCTGTCAGGTCATTGACAACGGCATTATCTGTAAGCCGGTGTAGCTCAGTTGGTAGAGCAATTGATTCGTAATCAATAGGTCGCCGGTTCGAGTCCGGCCATCGGCTCCAGTTTCATTGCGGAAGTAGCTCAGCGGTAGAGCATCGCCTTGCCAAGGCGAGGGTCGCGAGTTCGAATCTCGTCTTCCGCTCCATTCATCCTGATTTTTAAGCGAAAGAAAATAAATGCTTAAAAATACCAGTTGCAACCTCGGGACGAATGTGGTAATATAAAATTCCGCTCGACAAACGGGCGAGAAAAAACTGGTCCTTGAAAATCGAACAGTTGCGAATCAAAAGCGTGCGAAACCAATCAATTCCGGTTGATTGAACATTTTAAGAGCTTGACTCAAGCTTATCTGCAAATTTTTGTGGAGAGTTTGATCCTGGCTCAGGACGAAC